>JBAPOM010000132.1:0-21181 GCA_049279635.1 Candidatus Acidiferrales bacterium | reverse complement strand
TGCGGTGGCCCAGAGCACGTCCACGACTCAACCCGACAAAGGGAAGCCATTGGCTACGCTCAACGGCGAGTCAATTTACGAAGATCAACTTCAGCCGCAGGTCCGCAACGAGCTGCAGAAGCTCGATCAGCAGGAAACGACGCTCAAGGCCAAGGCGCTCGACTCGTTGATCGTGCAGCGAATCGTGGAAGCCAAGGCAAAAGAGAAGGGCGAGACCGTGGGGCAGTTTCTGCAGACCGAGGTGGACTCGAAGGTCGCAGATCCCACCGACGCGGAAGTGAATGCCTATTACCTTGCCCGGCAGGACCAAATCAACCAGCCGCTCGATGAGGTCCGCGACCAACTGCGGCAAGCGCTGAAGAATGCCATGATTCAGCAAGCTCACCAGGCATATGCAAAAGATCTCCTCGCGCAGGGAGAGCAGAGCGGGAATATCGGTATCCTATTTCACCAGCCTCTTGTCGATGTGAGTTTTGATCCAGCGCGCGTGCGGGGCGATGCGAATGCCCCGGTGATGATCGTGGAGTTCGCGGATTTCAGTTGTCCCTACTGCAAGAAGGCCGAGGCGAGCGTGAAGGAAGTGCTGGCGAAATATCCGGACAAGGTGAGTCTCTCGTTTCGCGACTATCCGTTGCGCGATATTCATCCGCAGGCCGAGATTGCTGCGGAAGCAGCGCGTTGCGCTGGCGAGCAGGGCAGATTCTGGGAGTATCACGATCTGCTGTACGGAGGCTCGGACCAGCACGATCGCGATAATCTGGTGATGGATGCGCGCGTGCTGCAGCTTGACGAAAAGCGGTTTGAATCCTGCCTGGATAGCGGCAAGTACAAGGCTCAGATCGACCAAGACCTGCAGGACGGCGCGAAAGCCGGCGTGATCGGAACGCCGGGATTTTTCGTCAACGGCGTCTTTCTAGACGGATCCCAGCCACCCGCCGCATTCGACAAGATTATCGACCAAGAATTGGCGAAGGCGAATCCGAAACACTCGGTGAATTGAATCCGCGAAGCCGCCAGCGCGAACTGAGCAGAACATCACCTTGCCGAGCCGCCCATTGCTATCCCGCTTGCCCTGAGCTCGCGAAGGGGAATCCCGTCCGCGCCTTTTGCGGATGGCGTCAAGGATCTGCTTCTGCCTGCGGCCCTTTCAACTCTTAGTCCACGTCGTCCTCATCGTCCATCGTCATCTCTAACGCGAACTTTACCGCATCGCCCTCGGCCAGCTTCCTGCACATGCGGTCCAAATTCTCCTGCTCGCGCTTCCCCAGGACGCACATCTTCGCTCGAAGGACCTTCCCGCGCTTCGGCAAAATCTTCTCAACCATCTTCTTTCCCTCGGGCGTCAGATGGACGATCGCCTTGCGCCCGTCGGCCTTGTCGGCTCGGCGAACTACCAGCCCGGCGCTCTCCAGATTCCTGGTGACCACGCTGATGGTGCTATCGCCGAACATTACGCTTGAGGCAAGCTCCCCCGTCGCGACGGGGCCGTAGAGCAGCAGGCGCTCCAACACCCTGAATTGGCTTGAGGTTAGCCCGAACGTGTCGCATTGCCGCTCCAGGAGGTCGTCCAGGGAATGGACCGCCCGCGCCAGGCTGGCATAGGTCGCCAGCGCAAGTATCTTCTTGTCGTTTAGAGGTTCCGCCATTTAAGCCCCTTTTAACGCGAGATAAGGCCCCGAAAGCAGCCATTTTACGCCATTTCATGGCCAAATTTGGCACCAGTCGTGAAGTATTAGAAGGCTTGAAGTGAAGTAGTGTTTACAACCGGACTGCTTCCTGAAACGGGAAACGCCGCGAAGGAGGTCTCCGCGGCGTCTGTGAAGTCCACTGTGAACTGCGCCAGGGGTTAGTAGATGTCGTACTGCTCCCAATGCAGCGTGGGATCGGCCTGGATGATGACGCTCTTTTTGGTCCAGCGCTCGAGCTCTTCGACGAGCGATGATTCGCGAGTCTTCAGCGCTTTGCCGATTTCCGGGTGGACGCGCAGGGTGATGCTGCCCGACGACATTTCGGGCGCCATCTTGCGCGCTTCCGTCTGGATTTCGTAGGTGAGCGTGGGAATCGATTTCACCATGCCCGAGCCGGTGCAATAGGGGCAAGGCTGGCAGAGGGTGCGTTCGAGCGCCTGCTTGGTGCGCTTGCGAGTGATGGCGATGAGGCCGAATTCGTTGAAGCGCAGCATCTTCGACGGAGCGCGGTCGGCGCGTAGGGCTTCTTCGAGCGCAGCCATCACCTTTTCGCGATTGCGCCGCTCCTCCATGTCGATGAAGTCGATGATGATGATGCCGCCGAGATCGCGCAGGCGCATCTGGCGGACGATTTCCTTCACCGCTTCGAGGTTGGTGCGGACGATCGTGTCTTCGAGGCGATTCGAACCCTTGCCGACGAATTTGCCGGTGTTGACGTCGATCGCAACGAGCGCTTCGGTGTGGTTGATGACGATGTAGCCGCCCGACTTGAGCCACACTTTCGGGCGCAGGCCCTTGTCGATTTCCTGTTGGATGCCGAATTCTTCGAAGACCGGATTTTCCTTGGTGTAGAGCTTCACGCGGTTCACGAGGCCCGGCTGGAAGCGGCCCATGAACTCGATAATCTTGGTGTATTCCTCTTCGGAGTCGACCCAAATCGCGGCGTAGTCTGAGCTGATGTGGTCGCGGAGCATGCGCTCGACCAGATTCAGATCGCGGTGCAGGAGCGAAGGAGCTTTGCGCTGCTCGGAGCGCATCTTGATTTCGGACCACGTGCGCGTGAGGAACTCCACATCGGCGCGAACTTCTTCGGGAGCGGCGCTCGCCGCAGCGGTGCGAACGATGAAGCCGCCGCCCGCTGTGCCTTTGGCGTCGTTGACGAGGTGGCGCAGGCGCGAGCGCTCTTCGGCGGAAGCGATTTTGCGCGAGACGCCCGTGTGATCGAGCGTGGGCATGTAGACGAGGTAGCGTCCGGGAAGCGCGATGTGGCTCGTGATGCGCGCGCCCTTTTTGCCGAGCGGCTCTTTCGCGATCTGAACGATGATTTCCTGGCCCTGCTTCAGCATGTCCGCGATGAGCTGCGGACGGCGCGGCTGCGTCCGGTGGCCGTGGGCGCCGTGGCCCTGCTGCGGACGGCGACCGCGCTCGTCGCGGCGTCCACGGCCACGGTCCCGGTCGCGACCGCCGCGGCGTCCCGGATGTTGCATGCGGGCGCGAAAATCATTGCTGCGCACGCTGGCCTTCCAGGGCTGGCCCTGCGGGGCGTTGCCTTCAGCGGCAGGTGAAATGTTTTCGCCGGACGCCAATTCGGAATTGGCCGCGAGCGTTTCTTCCGCAGTCATTTCTTCCCGATGCTCGCCGATTTCGGATTCGCCGCCGTTTTCGGGCCCGGCGATCATGCCTTCCCCTTCGGCGACCTCTTCTTCTTCCTCGAGAGCATGCTCTTCCTCTGCGGCAGCCTCGGCCTCTTCGGCGTCGGCGGCTTCCGCTGCGGCGATTTCTTCAGGTGAAGCGAAAACCCGATTTTCGGCAGCGCGCTCGATTTCGTCGCTCTGGGCGTCGGCAACGTGTTCGGCGAGGGCAGCGGCTTCTTCGTCGGTCAAGTCCGGGGCGGCCTCGCGCGCGGCTTCGATTTCGGCGGAGGCTTCTGTAAATCCGGTGGCTGCTCCGTATATTCTTTCTTGAGACTCGAACTCGCGTTCCGTCTCGTTGCGTTCCTCGCGGCTCAGCTCAATTTCTTCGGTCACCTCAGGCGCGACGACCGGCGCCGTGCTCTGAGCGGCCGCAGGTTCGGCGTGCCGCCACTTGGCGAGCGACTCGCCCGGAAGCGGCTCGAGGCCGGAACTCGAAGGACGATATTCGGAGCGCGGCGGCCGGGGTGCTTCAACAACCGGCTCGGAGAAACTTGGCGCAGGCGGCTCTTGGATTGCGGCGGCCGGCTCGGGTGCGGCGATTTGCGCTTCTGTGGTCGAAACATTTTCTTCGACGGAAGCAGGCGGCGCTGCCGAGGGCGGCTTCTCCTTGTATTTTGCGAGAGACTCGCCCGGAAGAATAATGGGAACGTAGTCCGACGGCAGGGCAGGCTCGCCCGATTGGTCTTCGTACGGACGAGGCGAAGCGTACTTCGACGGCGGGAGTTCGCGGCCGTAGCGGCGATCACCGCCACCACTGCCACCGCGCCCACCTCTATTGTCGCGCCGGCCGAAGCGACCGCCGCGGCGTCCACCGCGCCTGCCGAAATCGCGTCCTCCACGATCCGGCCGGGGCGAGCGGCTTTCGAATTGAGGGCGATCGGGAGAAGAAGTATTGAGCACCGGCGGAGGAGGTGGAGGTGCGATAGGCGCCGATGGAATCGCGCGATCGGATGCGAACTCTTCCGTTGGCGCGGCGAATGAGGCCGGGGCTGCCTCAACATCGGCGGGTTCGAGCGCAGGCGCGGCCGCACTGGCGGGGAAAACCTGACCGCCCTGCTCTTCCATCTTTTGAATCTTTTCCTCGGCGGTCGTGGCAACGTGCTCGTCGAACTCTTCGATGCCTTCGAGGAAGTCTGTGACGTAGAGGAAAGCGTCGCTATCGAGGCCGATTTCGACAAAGGCCGACTGCATGCCTGGCAGCACGCGCGTTACACGGCCTTTGTAGATGCTTCCGACTAGAGCGAATTCCTTTTCACGCTCGACGTAATACTCACAAAGCTGTCCTTCTTCCAAAATCGCAACCCGCGTCTCGTGCGGGTTCGCGGAGATAACCATTTCCTTCGACATTTAGAAACTCCTCATGGAGCATGCGAGTGCGGCGGCGCAAGAAAACTTCGCGTGCGCCAGAGTCGGCATGGGGGAAGGCTGCGCCTTCGACGAGCCACGACGGGCCGCCCAGGAAAGAGCCGAAATTTTTCAGATGGACTTTCCCCACTCGATGCGTCCTTCGAACGATGCTGAATTCCCGGATCCCGAAGGGCCGGGACGCGGGCACTGGGTGCGGCTGTCAGCGCCGCTACCTATAACTTTGATACCTATTCCAACAAATCGGAGCGGGACTAGTTGACGAAGCGCCGCATGCGGACGTTCATCACCAGACCCAAAGCTAAAAACACAAAAGCCGTCGCCGAACCACCATAGCTCATCAGCGGCAACGGGATGCCGGTGACCGGCATATCGCCGATCACCATCGAAGCGTTGACCAAGACGTGGAAACCCAGAATGGCCGTCACTCCCATCACGACGTACATGCCGGCCTTGTCTTTCGCTTTCTGCGCGTTGTCGACCAAGCGCAGAATCAAACCCAGATACAGAAGCAGAACGACGCAAACTCCGATGAAACCTTGCTCCTCGGCGAGCGCGGCGAGAATGAAGTCCGAATACCGGACCGGCACGAAGCCCAGCTGGTTCTGACTGCCCTTCCCGAATCCTTTTCCCCAAAAGCCACCTGAGCCGACGGCGATCTCGGACTGCAGAATCTGATAGCCCGCACCGCGCTGATCTTCTTCCGGGTGCAGGAACGTCTGGATGCGCTGCTGCTGGTAAGGCTTCAAATGACGGCGCATGTTCCAAGCAACTGGAACCAGCAGCGCCACCACAACCGCGCCGATCAACAAGTGTTTCCACTCGATGCCGGCGAGAAAACAACCAACCACGGCCACGGGAAGCAGCACCATCGCGGTTCCCAAATCGGGCTGCTTCAAAATCAAGGCCACGGGAACCAATATCAGCGCGGCAACCTTCGCCAAATCGCGAAGCGTGAGCCGCTCCGTGCGCACTTCCGTGAAGTAGCGGGCCAGCACGATGATTATAATCAACTTCATGAGTTCTGACACTTGTAAATTCTCGCCGCCGATGGAAATCCAGCGTTTGGCGCCGAGGCGCGAGTAGCCGAGTACCAGAACGATAAGGAGGCCGGCAACCCCGATCAGGTAAAGAATGGGCGCTTGGTCCATCAGGGAGTGATAGTCGATGCGGGAGATGATGAGCATCCCAGCAAGCCCGATCCCGATCCAAATCAACTGCCTCCACTGCATTCCGGCCATGGCGCTGGAGTGCGTGGAGGAATAGATCTCGAGGACGCCGATCGTGCAGATCGCGGCCACGATGGCCATGAGGGTCCAGTCAAAATCGTTGACGCTGGGACGGTCTTTCATTGGTGCTGCGCTCCAACCGCCGCGACAAGAGACGAGGATTTCACCGGCGTGGCCGCGGGGACCGGCGACGCAGAAGCCGACGAAGTTCCTGTGGTCTGCGGGGCGGGCATCTGGAAGTGGCCGGCTTTCTTATCGTAATAGGCCTTGACCACGTCGCGGACGATCGGCGCCGCAGACACGCTGCCGAACCCGCCGGCCTGGACCAAAGCTGCCACGACGATTTCCGGGTTGCGGCGGGGCGCTATGCCGACAAACCAGCCGTTTTCTTTCAATTTCTTCCCCAGCTTATTTTGCAGATCGAAACTCTCGATTTGGGCCGTCCCGGTTTTGCCGGAGAAGTCGATGTTTTGCAGCTTGACGAGTTCGGAGGTAGTGCCATCCGGCTCGTTGACGACTCCCCACAGACCGTCGGTGACTTGCCGGACTGTGTCATCCGAAAGAGAGAAAACCTCGGGCGGCGGTAACGCCGCGTCTTTCAGGAGATGCGGGCGGATCAGTGTGCCGGCGCTGGCCACGGCCGCGATCATGCGAGCAAGCTGGATCGGAGTCGCCATCAAGGCGCCCTGGCCGATCGACAGAGAAATCGTCGATCCTGGATACCATTTGTGATGGTAGACGCGCTCGACCCAATCCTCGGATGGAACAAGACCAGGCTCCTCACCGGGCAAATCAATCCCGGTGCGCCGGCCGAGGCCGAGGCCCATCGCAAAGTGTGAAATCCGATCGATCCCGAGGAGCTTGCCGACGTTATAGAAGTAGACGTCGCAAGACGCGACAATGCCCTTGTGGAGATCGACCAGGCCGTGAGCGTGATCGCAGTGGAACGTGCGGCCGTAAAAGACGGCAGAACCCGGACAATACACTGTGTAATTCGCGGGGATCGCCTTGGACTCGAGCATCGCGGTGGCCATCACGACTTTGAAGACCGAGCCGGGAGCGAGCTGCGCCTGAATGGCGCGGTTCAGGAGAGGCGTCTGGGGATCGGAATTGAGTTCGGCCCACTCCTTCGTGGGGATGCGAACGGTGAAATCGTTGGGGTTGAAGGTGGGGCGACTGACGATGGCGAGAACAGCGCCCGTGCGCGCGTCCATGGCGATGAGGGCGCCTTCCTTATTGGCGAAATCGGCTTCCGCGACGGACTGCAGATCGTAATCGATCGTCAACTGAATCGGCTTGCCGGGAGTGGCGTCTACATCGTCGAGAGAGCGAACCATTTTGCCGACGCTATTGACGACGGCGCGGCGCAGGCCGTCCGTTCCCTCGAGCTGGTCGTTGTATTCCTTTTCGAGACCGGCCTTGCCGACGATGTCGCCGGGGCGATATTTGTCCGGATTGTCGTCCATATCCTCGGGCGAGACCTCACCAACGTAGCCAATCGTATTCGCGAGCATCTCACCATGGGGATAGCGGCGGCGCTGGACCATCATCAACTCGAGCATGGGCAGGTCGATGCGGTGGGATTCGACAAAGGCGATATCCGCATCGGAAGCGGCGGGCTTGATAACGACGGGTTGGAACTTCGGCTCGGCCTTGGCCTCTTCGAGCTGTTGCCGCAAGTCGTCGGCTGAGATGCCGAGGCCCTCTTCGATGCGCGGAAGTTCCTTCTGGACCTGCTTCGGATCGTCGCGGAGCAAAAGGATGCTGAACGAAGGATAGCTATCGGCAAGAACGCGGCCTTCGCGGTCGAGCATCGCTCCGCGCGGGGCGATGACGGGAATGTAGCGCACGCGGTTCTTTTCGGCCAGGTCGGCAAAATGGTCAGACTGGACGACCTGCAATTTCCAGAAGCCGACCAGAAGCATGGCTACGAGGATGACGGACAGGTAGGAAAACAGGGCAAGCCTTCCCTGCGGGATCTTCTGATCGCTAATGCCCCATGGTGCCAACGAAACTCCAACGCGGCGGGCCGTATGCGGCCCTAGATGCGCCCTGCCATCCCGAATGCGAATCGGTTGACCTTAAAAGCTATCATCGTGCACGGACGGTCGCAACCGGGGCATGTCCTTTTGGTCAACGAAAGGAAATCGTAGCCTGAATTTTCCACGAGCCGACTGGCACAGCTGGGGCGTTCACCGCGCATTTACGCGAACGTGACGGCGGCGAGAAGAGAGATTCTTCGCTTCGCTCAGAATGACGACCGGAGGCGGTGGCGGCGCTGTGAGCGTAAGTGGCGGGCGTTCTAGGCGGGGCGGCGGAGACGGTCGAGAAGGGCGAAGAGGCCAACGCCGACGGCGGAGGTAATCACAGAATCGAGCAGCAGGCGAAGCGTGAAGAACGGGGCGGAATGATTCAGTAGAAGGCGCTGGGTAGTCGCAAAAACCATCTGATGAAAATGAAATAGCAGAAAGACGAGGCCGAAGCGGCTGACTGGATGCTCCGTATCGACGCGGCCTCCGATCGAAGACGAGACGTAACCTACCAAAGTCTTCGCGATTCCATACAAACCGATCGGATTATCGAAGCTCAAAGCGTCCTGGAGGATGCCGATCGCAGCACCGAGGAGCAGGCCGGTGGAGGTGTTGCGGCGGCTGACGCCGAAATAAACGGTCACGAGCAGTGGTAGATCGATGAGCTCCGACCAGCGGCCATACTTGTGAAGAAACGCCTGGAGCACAAGAGCCAGAAACGCGGTAAGGATGACCGTGCCGCCGTAATACTTGTGGACCTCGATATTCGAGTCGGAGCGGATTCCAGCGCTGAGCATCGATGCCATTTTATCGCGGCTCCGGGGATGAAGCGGGCGGCTTGGCGGCAGGCTCGGTTGGCCGCTGCGCAGGATTGGACTTTTCGGAGGCGGCGGGAGATTGCGATTCGGACGATGCAGGCGCCGTCGCGGCAGCCGGAGCAGTACTCTGAGCGTTTGGATCGACGGGTAGCTCAGAAGACTTCAGGACGACATCCTGGCGCGAGAGAAGGACGAGAACGTCCTCAAGGCGGTCTAAGTGGACAGCCGGCTGGACGTGAATGATCTGAAATGGAGTCGAGTTAGACGCGTCTTTGACGACACCGACCGGCAGCCCCTTTGGGAAAATGCGATCTTCGCCGGACGTGAGGATGACTTCGCCGGGGTGGACTTTCTCGTCGTTCGCCACATAGTCCATCACGGGCAAGGGGTCGCCCGTGCCTTGCACGACGCCGTGGGTGCGGGTATCGGCGAAGAGGGCGCCGACGCCGCTATCGCGATCGTCGATGAGGAGTACCTGCGCCGTGTCATTCGAGAAAACTTCGACGATTTTGCCCACGATGCCTTCCGGCGTGATGACCGGCATATCGCGGCGGAGATGGTCGCGCGAGCCGCGATTGATGAAGAGCGTATGAGATGCCGGGTCAGCACTGGCTCCGATCACCTGAGCGGCGAGCATGGGAACCTCGGGATGAGCCTCGCGAAAGTCGAGCAGATTTTGCAAACGCTGAGCTTCTCTGGCGCCGGCTTCCAATTCGAAATTACGCAGCCGCAACTGGTCGACTTCGGCCTGCAGGCGCTTATTATCGGCACGTGCTCCGTGAAGATCGATATAGCCCGTCCAGACACCCCGGATTTTGGACGATGTCCACGTGCCGACGCGGCCGACGGGAGTTACGAGGTCCGCGGCCCAAAGGCGAATGAGAGGCACGTCCCGATCGCGCTTGATCTGAAAGGCCAGCAGCAAGACCTGCGCGAAAACGACGCCGACGAGCAACGCGAGCGAACGATGACGAGAGTAAACGTTGAGCATTTTAAAAGCCCGACATTCGAATGCCGTCCAGCCAAAGCCCAAGAGAAAAACAAGAGCAGATCCCTCGAACTCCGCCCCGCGCCCGCAAAAGGCGCGGGAAAGACAAAGGCGCGCGGGACTCCGCTCGGGATGACAGCTCTATTTGTGCGACGCGACGCAAGATCTGTTGTCCGGAAGCTAATCGATCGAAACCAGACGCAACAGCCGGAAATCGCTGAGCATTTTCCCCGTGCCCAGCACGACCGACGCGAGCGGATCGTCGGCGATCGAAACCGGCAAGCCGGTTTCCTCGCGAATACGCTTGTCGAGATTCTTGATGAGCGCGCCGCCACCGGTAAGGACGATGCCGCGGTCGCTGATGTCGGCGGAAAGTTCGGGCGGCGTTCGCTCGAGAGCGACGCGGATCGCGTTGACGATCGTCGAGATATTCTCGGAAAGCGCCTCGCGAATTTTGCTGTCGTCGATGGTGACGGTGCGCGGCACGCCCTCGATCAAGTTGCGCCCTTTTACTTCGAGCGTGAGGGGCTTTTCCAAGGGATAGGCCGAGCCGATTTCCATCTTGATCTGTTCGGCGGTGCGCTCGCCGACCAGCAGGTTGTACTTGCGCTTGAGGTAGTGCATGACGGACTCGTCCATTTCATTGCCGGCGACGCGGACGGAGCGCGAATAGACGATGCCGCTCATCGAGATGACCGCGATATCGGTGGTGCCGCCGCCGATATCGACGACCATGTTTCCGGAAGGCTCTTCGATGGGCAGCCCGGCGCCGATGGCGGCGGCCATGGCTTGTTCGACAAGATAGACCTCGCTCGCGCGGGCGCGATAGGCCGAGTCCTGCACGGCGCGCTTTTCGACGGGCGTGATCTCGCTCGGGACGCCGATGACGATGCGCGGGTGCACCAGGACGCGGCGGTTATGCGCCTTCTGGATGAAATACGTAAGCATCTTCTCGGTGACCTTGAAATCGGCAATCACGCCGTCCTTCATGGGCTTGATGGCCACCACGTTGCCAGGAGTGCGGCCGAGCATTTCCTTCGCTTCACGGCCGACTGCGACGACCTCGGAGTTGTTTTTATTGATGGCGACGATGGAAGGCTCGTTGACGACGATGCCTTTGCCGCGGGCAAATACGAGGGTATTCGCGGTGCCCAGGTCGATAGCCAGGTCAGAGGAGAACAGGCTGAAGACCGACCGCATGTTGTAACCGTTCTTTGTCAATTCCTTCTCCCCCAGAGCCCGATGCTGCGCCGCTGCGGCAGCGCCCGGCTTGCGCCGGCCTTCCAATGCGGGCGAATGCGTTTACGGAATCACGACGTCGACGCGCTTGATCGCCGTGCCGCCCCGCCGGTCCTGTCCGGTGATGACGATCGTGTGGCTGCCTCGCGCCATCGGCGGAGTGAAATACCGGAAGCGCCCGTCCGGCTGAATATCCGCGACTTCTTCGCCGTTGATGATCAAGGCGGCGCCGGGCTCGGTGCGTCCGATCACCTCGACGACGTTGCCTTGAAGCTGGGTGCCATCGACGTCGAGCGGCATCTCCTGTTCCTTACCCTGCGCTACCAGTGTGAATTTGTACGAATCGCTTGGATCGCTGACGTTGCCTTTATCGTCGATGGCGCGAACCCGCCAGAAGTAGTCGCCCGGCTCGAAGCCGGAGAGATCGACGGAGGTTGCAGTGGTCTTCTGCTCCATCACGATGTGACTGAAACTCGTTGTCGTGCTGGTCTGTAGATCATACTCCTTGGCGGTCGCCGAAGGATTCCAGGCGAAATGAACGGGATCATGCTTCGGATCGGCCACGATGATCGGCTGCAGGTTGAGAGGCTGCGTCAGGTCGGGAGGAGCGAGCACCTGAGACTTCGTGATGGAGCCGGCGGTGCCTGTGAAAGTCGCGCGCTCGTACTGGCCGATATCCACGTGTTCGCCGCCGCGATTCAGCTGGGCGCTTCCGGAATCAACCGTGACTACCTGTTCGTTTGTGGCGGGATCGCTGCTCACGTTCAAGCGGCTATTGGCCTGCGCCTCGGCGACAGCATCCTCGAAGGAAACTTCCGCTTTCGAGCCTGGAATTTGCCAGGTGCCGGTGTTGAGGTCCACCTGGCCCGTATTCAGATGAACGGCGACCTGGGTAGCATGGTCCTGCGCCACCGTGTTTTCCTCGACGGTGACGAACGTATCGCCCTTGACCGTGTACTCGGTACCGTCGGCAAAAGAGACGCGGGCAACGCCATCGGGGCCGGTCTCGATCTCATCGCCCTTGTCGAGTGTGATCTGATAATCGGCGTTGACCCACTGAAGGGAGTTAACTTTCTTAATCTGCACCTTGCCGTCGAGATTGACAAAACGCGCCTGGCGGCTGGCCGCGTTCGCGGCGGGATTGTCGCTCGGAGCGAATGTATTCGTGAACCGCTCCAATGTTTTTTCGGAGAACTGCGGGAAAACGAGATAGACGGACGCGCCGATAATCGCGATGATGCACAGGACGAGGAGGACGACGGTGCGATATTTTACGGTATGCCAATACACCTCGACGCGCGTGATTTTGGGCTTCGGTGCAGCGACAGTTTTTCCGTCAGCCATCGACATTGGGGTCCGTTTTTCAATCTAGCACACGCCTTGAGAGCTTCTCAATGCGACTCGGGCACAGTTGCGAAATCGCTAACCCCCTCGGCAGGGACGCACTCGGAAATGGACCCGTTTGGAAGGATTCAGTGCCCGGGGAGGCCGCGGAGATCCATTTTGGAGGTTGACCCGGGCAGCATGATTTAGGGAGACTAGATATCTGACAGAGGAAGACTTACGGCCTTTCTCGATGGATGTTGCCTGTCGCGGAACGTCTTCAGTCATTTTGCGAAACAAGCGAACGTTCGCGACGAAGAAGAGGAAGAACGAAGATGAAAGTCCCCGAGCAAGAAATGATTGGCGAGCTTTTGCCGCCGGAACGCTTGATGTTGACGCCCGGTCCGTCGTGCGTGGACCCGCGCGTGTATCGTGCGATGGCGGCTCCGATCGTGGGCCACATGGATCCGTGGTTCACGAAAATGATGGACGACGTGCAGGTCCTCATGCGCCGCGTTTTTCAGACGCAGAACCGGATCACGTTCCCACTTTCGGCTTCAGGCTCGGGCGGGATCGAAGCGGCGGTGATGAACCCGCTCGATGCGGGCGATGAGTGTATCGTCTGCGTGAACGGAGCGTTTTCCGAGCGCATGGCGATTATCGCCGAGCGCGTTCCCGCCAAGGTGATTCGCGTCGAGGCGCCGTACGGGCGCACGGTCGATCCGGCGGACGTGCTGCGCGCGGGGAAAGGCCGAAAAATCAAGTTCGTGGGATTGACGCACGGCGAGACTTCGTCCGGCGTCGTGCAGCGGATCGAAGACTACCGGAAAGTAGCGGACGAACTCGGCGCGCTGCTGGTGGCAGACACGGTTGCGAGCCTGGCGGGAGTGCCGCTGGACGTGGACGCACAGCGCATCGACATCTGCTTCAGCGGCTCGCAGAAGGCGATTAGCGCGCCGCCCGGAATGGCGCCGATCACCGTCGGTCCGCGCGCCGAAGAAGCGATGCACGCGCGCAAAGAACCCGTGCGGAGCTGGTATTTCGATTTGACGACGGCGATGAATTACTGGGGCAAGGATCGGCTGTACCATCACACGCCACCGATCACATTGATTTACGCGATGCGCGAGGCGCTGCGGGCCGTGCTGGAGGAAGGTCTCGAAGCGCGATGGGAACGGCACCGGGAAAATCAGCAAGCGCTGATCGCAGGACTCGAGGCGATGGGGCTCGAACTGCTGGTTTCGAACGCGGCGGACAGGCTGGTGACCGTGACGGCGATCAACATTCCCGCCGGGCTCGAGGACGGCAAGGTGCGCAAACAACTGCTCGATGAATTCAGCATCGAGATCGCGGGAGGCCTGGGACCACTGAAAGGCAAAATCTGGCGCGTTGGGCTGATGGGCTATTCCTGCCAGAAACCGAACGTGCTGATGTTCCTCGCGGCGCTGGAAAAAACGCTGCTCGATCAGGGATTCCGGCTCCCGGCAGGAGCGGGAGTGGCGGCGGCGATTCAGAATTACCAGCACGCGACGCAGCCGGCAGCGGTCGGCGCGAGGAAGTAGCCGAGGGGAAGGCAAGCGATGGCGAAAGCGACGGCGGTTGCGACGATTCCGAATGCGGGCGCGATGAGCGAATTCATTGGCGCGTTCGATGTGCCGTCGAAGGTGACGGATTACGTTTACAAATGCCGCTTCTCGCATTGCTGGAACGGCATCGCCACGCGGCACAGCGACACGATGGACTGCAAGTTTTTCGTCGACGGCAAAGGAGTGGTGCTCGGGCTGGCGCATCCGGGATTCGTTACGTTTCGCGATCGCGCGGGGCGCAATCCGAGCGACCGCGAGGCAAGCTACATCGCTGCGGAGTATCTGCGCGAGCGGCTCGAGCAGGAGGACGAGCATTCGCTCTACGACGTTTCGGCTAAGGACGTGGTTCGGATCATCGACAAGCTTAGGATTCAGTGAGAGCAGAATTTCAGAGTTGAAAGTTTAGAGTTAAGAGCAAGACAAACACCCCTCGCCAAGCATGGTCGCGCGTAATCATCCGTTATCTTGAATTTGTTGCGTTCGCGCCGCGCCATGCGGCCAGCCAGCCGTGCTCGCGTACTCCCTCTTCTTCCATTTCTCGCTTCCAGGCACCCAAGAAGCTCGAGCGGTTCAGGTAGCCGACGAGTCTTGTTTCGTCGTCGCGCGCAACGACGGGCAAACGGCCCACGTCATTTTGGAGCAGCCGCAAGAGAGCGCTGTGGGCGAGTTCGTCGGGATAGGCGACGATCAACGGCCGCGCGTCCGCAACCATAACGGGTTCGCTGCCGGATGGATCTTTTTCGAGCGAACGCAACAGATCGCGCTGCGTGATGAGTCCCACGAGCTTATTCGGCGGCGCGACGATTGGAATTCCCTGCGTCATATTGAAGCCGGTATCCCGGCGCGCGATGTGCTGCGCGAGTTCGCCGACCGTCATTTCAGGCGGGATCGTGGCGACGTCGCGACGCATGATGTCGCTGACGCGCACGGATTTCAGCACGCCCGCCTCGTATTCACCGGGCACGGCCATGCCACGCTTCAGGAATTTCTGGGTCATGATCGACGCGGGCATCATGCAATAGGCCACCGCATCCGCCAGGATGCAGACGACCATCACCGGAAGCAGCGCGTGAAAATCGCGCGTCGTCTCGAAAGCGCAGAACATGAAGGTGAACGTGGCGCGCGCCGCGGCGCCGAGCAGAGCACCCATCGCGGCAACCGCAAACGCTGCCGGCGAAAGATGCGCGCCCGGAACGATTGCGTTAGCCGTGATCGCGAAAACGCTGCCCAGCGCCGCGCTAATCATGAACATCGGCGCGAGCGTGCCGCCCGACGTCCCAGAACCGAGCGACAACAGCACCACGAAAGCTTTGAGAATCAGGATCGACAGCACGAGACCGATAGCGAGACGCGCGTTCAAGATGTCTTCAATCGTGTCGTATCCCGAGCCGAGCACTCGCGGAAGAAAAAAGCCCACAATTCCGAGGCCGAGAGCGCCTACAGCTGGATGCAAAACGCGCGGGATACGCTTCAGACCGTCGAAGAAATTTTCGAGTCTACCAAGTGCGAGCGAAAAGCCGACGGCGGCCAGTCCGCAGAGCAAGCCGAGAACAACGTAGTAGGGCAGATTCGGGAAGAAATTGTAGTCCGGCGCGCCGACGAGGAACATCGGCGCCGTGCCAAACAGCAGGCGCCTGATGCCGACGGCCATCGCGCTCGCGATGACCAGCGGAATGAACGAGCGCGCGCGAAATTCGAAGAGCAGAAGTTCCAGGCCGAGAAGGACGCCCGTGATGGGAGCGTTGAACGTCGCCGCCAGACCGGCGCCACCGCCGCAAGCCAGCATCACTTTGCGCTCGGCGGCAGTCGTCGAGAAAAATTGGCCGACAAGCGAACCGAAGGCGCCGCCGGTTTGAATGATCGGCCCTTCGGCGCCGAATGGCCCTCCAGTGCCGATGCCAATCGCAGCGGAAAGCGGCTTCAGGATCGCGACTTTTGCCTCGATGCGGCTGCGCGAAATCAGCACCGCTTCCATTGCTTCGGGAATTCCGTGGCCGCGAATTTTCTCCGAACCGTACTTTGCCATCAGCCCGATCAACAGGCCGCCGACCACCGGAATTACAATCACCCATGCGCCGAGAGGCGTGTGCTGCGGGCTGCGGAAATGGAACGACCATGTGCGGTAATACGAGACGTTCGTGAAAAGCCCGATCAAATCGTACAGAGCGAAAGCGATCAAGCCGGTGAGGCAGCCGATCGCCGCTGCAATCATCGAGACAAAAGCGAGGCGATATCCGGCCGCGGAACCGTCGTCCGCGGGCGCGCCACTCTGCCTTCTTCTGCGCCAAATTCTCAAATCGGCATCCCTTTCCGTAGCGTTTTGTTCTTGGCGCGCCTCGTTCGACGCGTTGCGGAGTGCGCGACCACCGAGCGGAGGGCGTCGATCAAGCGCGGGCCGGTAGTGCCGAGTTCGTCGCGATGCGCGAGCGAGAGGCGCGCGAGGAGGCGTCCGCCGCGCGGAGTGACGCGCAGCAGGACTTCTCGAGCGTCGGAACGGCTGCGCGTGCGGGCGACCAATCCTTTAGCTTCGAGGCGGCGGCTCAGCTCGACAGCGCTGTGGTGGCGAATCAGCAGGCGCTCAGCGAGCGCGCCGACCGTGGCGGGCACCGCGGGCGGCAATCCTTTCAGCGCAAGCAGGGCCTGATGCTGCTGCGGCTCGATGCCGGCGGCGCGGGCCGCGTTCTCGCTGAAATTCAGGAAGCGGCGGATTTCGTAGCGGAATCCGGCGAGGGCCTGGTAGTCGATTGCATGGCGATGTATCGTCACGCCGATATTATATCGTATTACGATATAACTTGAAAATGGAGTTAGCATTTCAGAGTTCGAAGTTAAGAGCGAGGCAAAAAAAGATGGCCGCGAACTCCCGGTTGGGAGTTCGCGGCCTGGAAGCGGAGTCTGGGTTACGGTTTAGGGCAGAGTGTACACGTTGACGGCGTCGCTGATGACGATGGCGACGTACTGCTTGCCGTTGGCCTCATAGGTCATGGGATCAGCGGAGCCACTTCTCGCCATTTTCGTGACCCACAGTTCCTTGCCGGTCTTCGAATCGTAGGCGCGGAAACGGCTGTCGGAAGTGGAACCATCGAACACCAAGCCTCCCGCGGTGGCGATGGGACCGGCGCTGCTGCCGTTACCCGTGTCCTGCTTGTCCGGCGGCAGGCCGTCGCTAATGCCGGAGACGGTTTGCCAGGCGATGTCGCCGGTGTTGGCATTGACGGCGATCAGCTTGCCCCAGGGCGGTTTCTGGCAGGGCCAGTTGCCGAGCACTTTGCCGTTCGCGTCCTTCACGGTGGCGCTGAATCCGTAGTAGGGACCGGGACCCACGACGCTGGCGCGATCGTAAATCTGGGTCGAGCCTTCGGTGCCGCGGCCGTAGCTACCGGCCCCGGCCCTCTTCTTTTCGATCCAGCCCATGAGGGCCATGTCGTGTGTGTGGACAAAAACATATCCATCGGTCGGGTCGGTGGCTGCGCCGCCCCAATTGACGCCGCCGGTACCGCCGGGAAATTGTATTGTGGTTTTCGGAGGCGCGCCTTCCTCGTGATAAAGCCATCCTGTGAAGGGTCCGGCGTTATACAAAGTGCCGCCATTCTTGGCGAGGACATCCTGACATGCTTGTGCGTGCTCGGGCGAGGTGTCGTCCGCGGTGACGATGTCGTCGGCTTTGTAGCTATTGCGAGCAAGCGGCGGAGGCTTGAGCGGGAAAGGCTGCGTGGGCGAATACCACTCGCCGGGAGCGTCACCCTTCGCGACCGGGCGCTCTTCCACACCGAAGACGGGCTTGCCCGTGTCGCGATTCAGGATGTACATCAGGCCCGCCTTGCCGACTACGATCACAGCGGGAGTTTTCTTGCCGTTCGCATCGATATCGATGAGGGCCGGGCCCGGCGGGAGATCCTGATCCCACAAGCCGTGATGGATCGTCTGGAAATACCATTTCAGTTTGCCGGTAGTGGCGTCGACGGCAACGATGGAATTGCCAAAAAGGCCCGGTCCGGGACGATCGCCGCCGTAGTAATTCGGCGAAGGGCCACCGATCGGCATGTAAAGAAGGTTTTTCTTCGGGTCGACCGTCATGTACCAGCCCCAGACGTTGGTGCCGGAGCGGCCTTTCCATCCGTCGTCCAACCACGTGTCGTGTCCCACTTCGCCAGGCTGGGGGACCGTGTGGAAGGTCCAAACGAGGGCGCCGGTGAGAACGTCGATGGCGCGCGTGTCGCCCGGAGGGCCAACAGGTAGCTCGCCTACGCTGGCGCCAAGAAACGCCAGATTCTTGTAGATGGTGGGAACGCCGCTATATCCGACGGTGAGTTCGATCTCGCCGTCCTTGCCGAAAGTCGGCACGGGCTTTCCGGTGGCAGCATCGAGTTCGATCACTTTGCGGCCGAAGGTGGTGAAGACGATGCGAGGCGGATTGTCTTTGTCGCCGGGCCAGTAGGCCACGCCTCTGGTGGAGGGCGTGGCGACGTCGTAGTGCCAGGTTTCCTTTCCGGTCGCGGCGTCGAGCGCGTAGACCTTGCCGGTGCCGGGAAGATACATCACGCCCTTCACGACGATGGGCGTGACTTCGAGTCCGCCGCGTTCGGAGAGCGGCATGGTCCAAGCCTGAGCGAGCTTGTCGACGTTACTTGTGTCGATCTGCTTCAGCGGCGAGTAACCCGAGCCTTCGACGTCGTGGCGATACATCGGCCAATCGCCCGGAGCCATTTTCTGCGCCTTGGCCGACGGCGTCACAACCGCAAAAAGAATGGCAACAGCCATCCAATTGAAAGTCTTCTGATGCATGACTGAAATCCCCCTCCCCAAAGTCGCGAGCATACTATCAGCAAACATAGTCGGACGCGCGAATTTTCCTGACGGTTACATCAATCATGAAAATGAATCGAGGGACGACGAGATCACGAGAACAAGCGCGGGAAGAACGCAGGGACGCGGCGCGCATAATCGCTGAATCGAGCGCCGAAAGCCGCGCGAAGCAAATTTTCCTCGGCGCGGATGCGGATCGCGGTGCCGGCGAGAAAAACAATCAAGCCGATAAGAGCCGCCGGCCATCGCGTGACGGCGAGGGCAGACGCAACGTACATACCGAGCATGGCGAGATAAATCGGATTGCGGACGATTGCATACGGACCGGTGGAGATGAGCTCGTGTCCTTCGATCACGCGAGCGATAAGCGCCCACTGCTTGCCGAGAGCCATCGCGGCGGCGTAGCAAAACCAGACGGAGGCCACGACGATCGCGATCGCGACTCCCGCGAGGATCATCTCGTCCAGATGCGACATAGGGCGAATCGCGGAGAAATAGGTGCGCGCGAAAACGAAACAGACGGCGTACGCGGCGGCTTGCAGCAGAAAACCGACGCCCGACTTCCAGTCGCGCCTGGCCGCTCCCGGGGCAGCTCGACGTTTGCCGAGAGCGAGAATTGCGCCGAAGCCGAGCCAGCCAACGAGCACAGCAAGAAAGGCGATTTGGGCCGGCAGATCGGAACGAAAGACGATCGGCAATTTTCCGCTCCCGTCGGTGCCCTCTATCCGGCTGTGAGTCCGAGTGCTTTTCTGACCAAGGCAATTTGTCCGGCGTGATAGATGTCGTGCTGTATGACGCCGTGAAGGATCTGATAGCACGACACGTCGGTGGCGCCGATTTTCTCGTCGAGCTGATCGTCGCGCAGGGTCGCGGCGACCTGCCGGAGCCGAGCGCGGCTCTCGACGAGACTTTCGAGCGCGCGTTTCCAGGCGGGCTCACTGACTTCCCAGACGGGCGGCCAATCACGCTCGGCGGTGACATCGACCATTTCGCCCTGCAAGCGATGCTGCACGATGGAATGCCACGCGCTGACGTGGTGCACGAGTTCCCAGATGGAGTGCGCGCCGGAAACCACGTGTTTCGACGCATCCTCGGCTGAGATGCCTTCGAGCAGATGCATCAGGGGAGGGCCATGCCAAGCGTCGCCGGAAAAGGCGCGGTCCATTTGATCGAGGATCCTATGAATTTCGCTCATGATTCCCCCCAGACGAAAAGCGTAAGGCAGTGCGGCCAGAGTGGCAAGCCGAGGTTATTCGTGAGCCTTGTCAATTCCTCGGATCAGGCGCAGGAGCGTTGAGGCTGGGATCGATCCATTCTTCCCGCAGAAGATCGCGCTGATCTTCCGTTAAACCAAACCAGGATTCGGCGAGGTCGCGAACGTGCTCGAGCGCGGCCTGCACTTCCGCCTGCTTTTGCTTCATCACCTCGTTATCCGCATCGGTAGGGACGGAAATCCGCGGCGCGACGAACATGACGGCGCGCGAAAAAGGATAGGGAAGCTGGAACTGGTCCCAGGATTTCGTGAAGGTGTGGGCGCGGCTCAGCGCGATGTGAAAGACGGAGATGGCCTTGCCGCTTCGACGCGCGAGAATTACGGCGCCGGGCTTGGCCACGAAGCGCGGGCCGCGAGGGCCGTCGATGGTGAGCGCGACATGAGTACCCGCTTCGAGATGACGCGCCATCCTACTGAGGCCTTCGATCGCGCCGCGCGTCGAGCTGCCCTGCGCGGTGCCAAATCCGAGGCGCTCGATCACGCGGCGAGTCCACTGGCCGTCGAAGTTGACCGTGTTGAGCACGACGATGCCGCGATTGCGCCACATCCATACGGCCGGGAAAATGCAGCGGTGCCAGAATGCTCCGATGCAGGGCTCACCCGAACTGCGAATCTGAATGGCGTTGTGCACGCCGACCACTTCGAATCGGAGAGTGGGGCCGATCAGCCGGATCGCCCAATAGACGGCCCACGCGATGACCGGAATCTGCATCTTACGCCACTTGGAAAGATGCGGGTGCGGAATGCCGGAAGAGACGTTGGCATCGGCGTGCGGAGGCGCGTTCGCGGGAGTGTCCGGCTGGGTACCGGCGGATTTGGGGGCGTTCTGCACTGCTGTATAGTATAGGCGGTCTTCGATGTATCCCCGATTTCAAATCGTCTGTGGCGGGCGTGTCGCCTGTTGTCTCGGGGCGATCGTTCTCGGGATGCTCGCTCTCTGCGCGGCGCCGGCGCCCGCGCAGCAGCCACCCCCTGGCGCCGTGGGAGAGGTGGAGGGAAACGACGTCACGGTGGACAGTGGAACTCCGGCGATGATGGGTACGGCGACGAGCGCGCCAAAGATTTTCGTTTCGAACGGCAGCGTGCTGACGGTGCATTCGGGAACCGCGATCATGACGCTTCTTGGCGGAGGCGAGGTCGAT
>JBAPOM010000131.1:0-11543 GCA_049279635.1 Candidatus Acidiferrales bacterium | reverse complement strand
TCTTGCGGGGATCGATCGCTCCGCTTCGGGTAAGAGAGTCGATCGCGATGGCCGCGCACTGTTCGGCTCGCGGAAAGGTGAACGGGTCGGCGTTGTCGCCATGGCCGGCGAGATCGAAGAGATAGGTGCGGAATCCGTGGCCAGCGAAATCCGAGCCGAGGTACATCATCATGCGGCGATCGGCCGAGAGGCCGTGGAGCACGATCGCGGAGCCGACGCGAGCGACGCCAAGCGGCGGATCGAGAATAGTGGCGGGCGTGTGGCAAGTTCTGCCATCAAGAACGGCATCGTGGTGCGGGAGCTCGGCGCGCTTGATCCAGTGAGCGCCTAGGATGAGAAGAATCGCGCCGAGAACGGCGAGTTCGATTGCCCAACGCTTCATCGCATTTGGCCCGCGAAATTCATGCGACTCGCTTCATGCGGCGCTCACCGCACGCTCCGCGATGGCGCGAGCGCGCGTGATAGAATTGATGCTTCGACTCTTCCTGCGGGAAGAGATCGCGGGGCAGTCGATTGGGACAAGTCGTTTCGCAAGGTGAGCTGATTCTCCGCCGGAGCGAATGGAAACGCAACGGGAGGAAAGTGGTGTGCGCGAGCGGATCGTTTGACCTCCTGCATCCCGGGCACATTCGTCTTCTCGAGCAAGCGCGGTCGCTCGGTGATTTCCTGGCGGTTGCGGTGCAGGGCGATGCGAGCGTTCGCGAGCAGTTTGGCGATGCGCCAAAGGATGTGCGTCCGGTGACGCCGTCCGCCGAGCGAATGGAGATCGTCGCGGCCCTCGCTGCGGTGGATTTCGTGGCGCCATTCGACGAAGCTTCTCCGCATCCGTTTTTGCTGCGCTTCTTGCCCGATGTGTTTGTCGAGGGCAGCTCCGGAGCGCCGCGCGAATTCGGCCTTCACCAGCGCGAGCTGGAAGCGTTGGGATGCAAGATCGTGCACGTCCCGTTCGAACCGGGCTATTCCACGGCGCAACTGATCGAACGCATCGCCAATCTCCGTACATGATTCTTCCGCTGGTTTCCGAGCTTTTCGGGCGCATCGGCCGGCAGGCGGCGGTCGATGACGCGTGCGACCGACTGCGCCGCGAGGGCGGCAAGGTCGATCTTTCGGGACTTACAGATTCGGCGAAAGCGCTACTGGTTCCGATTGTGTTCGGCAAGCTCGGGCGGCCGGCAATCGTGGTGGTCGATTCAAACCAGCGCGCTGAAGCGCTGCTCGATCCGATGCGCTGGTTTTACGAGGCGGTGACCGGCAAGCCGGGGCGGCGCGTGGCATGGTTCCCGGCGCACGACGTGTTGCCCTACGAGGGGCGCTCGCCACACGCGGAGATTTCGGAGGCTCGCGCGGTCGCGCTGTGGAGGCTGGCGACGGGCGAAGCGGACATCGTGATCGCGCCGGTGCAAGCGGTTTTGTGGCGGATGCGGGAATCGCAGTTCTATCGCGGCTTGACGCGCACGATCGCGCGCGATGAATCGGTCGGGCATGAGGATTTCATCGAATTTCTCAGCGGCGCGGGCTACGAGAAGCACACGACGTGCGATATGCCGGGGCAGTATTCCGTACGCGGCGGCATCATCGACGTGTTTTCGCCGGAAACGCCGCAGCCGATCCGCATCGAATTGTTCGGCGACACGATCGAATCGATCCGAGCCTTCGATCCGAATACGCAGCGCTCGACGAATCCGATGGAGCGCGCGACGCTCTTGCCGTTGATGGAAACGCTGCGGCCGGTTCAAGTGCTCGAACCGATGCGCGTGTCGTCGGAATCAGGCCGCGAAGACAGCGATCTGCCGGAAGGTTTCTATCCCGGGTGGGAATTTCGCGACATGTTGCAGCACGAGCGCAACGGCGTGCTGTTCGATCTTGCGACCGACCCGCTGGTGGTGCTCGACGAGCCGTCGCTGATCGCGGGCGCGATCGAAAAGTATCGCGCGCGGCTCGACCAAGCGTTTGAGGAAGCGGAGGATCCGCTAGCAGAGCCTGCCGGCCGTTACATTCTGAGCCAGGAGGAGTGGTCGCTCGCGCTGGAACTTTTCCCGCGCTTGGCGATCGAGCACCTTGGGGTTGCGGTCGAAGGTTCCGTGCCGTTCGCGTTGCAAACGCAGCCAACGACGCGATACCACGGCAACGTGGCGGCGTTCATGGGCGAAGTGAGGCGGCGGCTTGGCGAGGGCGAGCACGTGGTGGTGTCCGCGGCGAGCACGGGAGAGCTCGAGCGGTTTGCGGACATCTGCCACGAATACGAATTGCCTTACCGGCTCGGCGAGCTGGAAGAGAACGTGACAGTGACGCGGCTGGCGGAAGAAGGCAGCACCGGCAATGCGCCCGCGATGGTGATCGTGAAAGCGCCGCTGGCCGAAGGCGTGGTGTTTCCGGCAGCGCGGCTCGCGATTTACGGCACGGCCGATCTTTTCGAGACGCTTTCGCCGCCCGAGCGGCAGCGCGCGCGCCCGAAAACAGCGAGTTTCTTCAGCGATTTTTCGGATCTGAAGCCCGGCGATTACGTGGTGCACGTGGATCACGGAATCGGGCAGTTCGACGGGTTGCGCCAAGTGGTAGTCGAAGGCGCGACGGGCGAATTCATGCTGCTGCACTTCGCGGACGACGCGAAGCTCTACGTGCCGCTTGCGCGGCTCGACCTGGTGCAGAAATATCAATCACTGGGGGGCGAGCCGCCCACGCTCGACCGGCTGGGCACGACGGTTTGGGAGACGCGCAAGACGCGCGTGCGCAAATCGGTCGACGACATGGCCGACCAGCTTCTCGCGCTCTATGCCGAACGCAAGACGGCGGTGGGACATGCGTTTCCCCCGGATTACAATTTTCAGCGCGAATTCGAGGATGCTTTCGAATTCGAGGAAACTCCGGACCAACTGAAGGCCATCGAAGATGTAAAGCGCGACATGGAATCGACGCTGCCGATGGACCGGCTGCTCTGCGGCGACGTCGGCTACGGCAAGACGGAAGTCGCGATGCGCGCCGCTTTTAAGGCGATCTCGGATTCAAAGCAGGTGGCCGTGCTCGCGCCGACCACGGTGCTGGCTTTCCAGCACAACGAAACCTTCCGGCGAAGATTCGCCGCGTTTCCGGTGCGCATCGAGATGCTCAGCCGGTTCCGCAACGAGAAGGAGCAGAAAAAGACGCTCGAAGAGCTCGAGGCCGGGAAGGTCGACATCGTAATCGGCACGCACCGGGTGCTTTCGAAGGATGTGAAATTTCACGACCTGGGGCTCCTGGTCGTTGATGAAGAGCAGCGATTCGGCGTGGCACACAAAGAGCGGCTGAAGGAGATGCGCAAGAACGTGGACGTGCTGACCATGTCGGCGACGCCGATTCCGCGCACGCTGCATATGTCGCTCGTGGGATTGCGCGACATGAGCGTGATCGAGACGCCGCCGAAGGACCGCCTGGCGATCCAGACGACGGTCGCGCCGTTCAGCGAGAATTTGGTCCAGAAAGTGATCGAGGAAGAGCTGGATCGCGACGGGCAAGTGTTTCTCGTGCACAACCGCGTCGAATCGATCGCCTCGCTGGCGTCGATGGTAAAGCGCGTGGTGCCGCGCGCGCGGATCGTGGTGGGGCACGGCCAGATGCGCGAGACCGAACTCGAGAAGGTGATGATGAAGTTCGTCCGCGGCGAGGCGAATGTTCTTGTGTCGACCACCATCATCGAGAACGGGCTCGACATCCCGCGCGCGAACACGATTGTGATCAATCGCGCCGACCGCATGGGGCTTTCCGAGCTGTACCAGCTGCGCGGGCGAGTGGGACGGTCGAACCAGCGAGCCTATGCGTATCTGCTCGTTCCGCCCGACGTAGCGCTCACGCCGATTGCGCGACAGCGCCTTGCGGCACTGAAGGAATTCAGCGATCTCGGCGCGGGATTCCGGATTGCCGCGCTCGATCTCGAATTACGCGGCGCGGGAAACCTGCTGGGGCGCGAACAGCATGGCTACATCGAGGCCGTCGGCTTCGACATGTACTGCCAGATGATGGAGCGGGCCGTCGCCGAACGGAAGGGCGAGGCGGTCACGCCGGAGCGCCGCGCGACGCTCAACCTGGGCCTGGACGTGCGGATCCCGTCGGAATACATCGACAGCGAGAATCTGCGGCTGAGAATCTACAAACGCGTCGCGAGCGTGATTTCGGACGCGGCGCGCGACGAGGTTCGGAAGGAGCTGGAGGACCGGTTCGGGCCGCCGCCTCCGGCCGTGGTGAACCTGCTTGAATACGCGGTGCTGAAGGCGCAGGCGGAGAAGCTGCTGGTAGCCGCCATCGACCGCCGCGGCGACGAGGTGGCGATCAAATTCTACGAGGATACGCCGCTCGGTCCCGAGCGGCTCGTGAAACTGATCCGAAAACACCGCGACATGAGGCTCGATCCAACCGGGGTGCTCTGGCTGCACTGGAAAGGCTATAAAGGCGGCGTGATGGAGGCAGTCAGAAACGTATTGCGGCAACTACAATCGTAGAGATAGAATTTCGCGAGAGACCCACATGAAAACCCGAAACTTGCTTTCCATGGTATGGCTGGCCGCTTTTGTCGCGCTTGTTTTGGCGCCCGGAGCGCGAGCGCAAGCGCCGTCGCAGGCGCAGTCGAAGGATACCCTTGTCGAAGAGATCGTGGCGCGTGTGAACAACCAAATCATTACGCTCTCCGACTACGAAAAGGCGGCGCAGGGCTTGGCCGAAGAGGTCCGGCAGGATTGCCAGAATTGTGCGCCGGACCAGCTGGCGGCGGAGATTAAAGACCGTCAGAAGAACCTGCTGCGAGACATGATCGATCAGCAGCTTCTGATCGAGCGCGCCAAGGATATGGGTATCGACGTCGAGACGGAGCTGGTGAAGCGGCTGGACGAGGTCCGCAAAGAGAACAATCTCGCCACGATGGACGATTTGGAAAAAGCCGTCGAGAAACAAGGGATCGTCTGGGAAGATTACAAGCAGCAAATGAAAAACGGCCTGCTGACGCAGAAGGTGATCCAGCAGGAAGTGGGCGGCCGGATGGACATCGGCCCGGACGAGATCAAGAAATATTACGACGCACACAAGCAGGATTTCGTCCGGGCGGAACAAGTGGCTCTCTCTGAGATTCTCCTGAGCACGGAGGGGAAAACTCCGGAAGAGATTGCGGCCATCAAGACGAAGGCCGACGACTTGCACAAGCGGGTCGTGAACGGCGACGACTTCGCTGAACTGGCGAAGCGGCACTCGGAGGGCTCAACCGCGCAGGACGGCGGCGAGCTTGGACTTTACGAGCGCGATCAACTCGCGTCGCAGCTCGCGGATGCGGTGTTCAAGCTGGACAAGAACGGCATCACCGACGTGATCCAAACGCGGACCGGGTTTGAAATCCTGAAGGTGAACGAGCACTATCAGGCGGGGTTGCAGCCGCTCGAAAAGGTCTCGGACCAGATCACCAATATCATCTACAAGCAGAAGATGGATCCCGCCATGCGCAGTTATCTTGCCGAGCTGCGCGAAGAGAGCTACGTCACGGTGAAGCCGGGATTTACGGACACGGCGGCGGTGCCGGGCGCCACCGTGATCCAGGAAGTGGCGCCGACGCCGGACGCGGTCACGAAGAAGAAGGGCAAACACAAGGTGCCACTGCCCAACGTCAACGGCGGTCTATGAAATCCCACTTCATCACCGACCTCGCGGACGGCCAATTGGTGGCTTCGCTCTTCCTGGTTCGCGAGAAAGAAGTGCGCACGTCGCAGCGAACCGGGACATCGTGGCTGCACCTGGAGCTGGCCGACCGCACCGGGACAATCCCGGCGAAGATGTGGGAGAACTATGCAACGCTGGCGGCGACATTCGAGTGCGACGACGTGGTGCAGATTCGCGGGCGGGTGAAGCTGTACAACGGGCGCAAGGAATTGACGCTCGAGCAGATCGTTCCGGCGCTCGAGCGCGACTACGACCTCGGGGATTTCCTGCCGCATACGAAATACGACGTCGAAGAGCTCTACGGCCGGCTGCGCCAGGCGATCGGCGGGATGAAGAATGCGTGGCTGAGACAGTTGCTCGCAAGCGTGGTCGACGATCCCGCAATCGCGCCGAAATTGAAACGCGCGCCCGCCGCGATGACGATGCATCACGCCTATCTCGGCGGATTGCTCGAGCACGTGGTCAGCCTGATCGGGCTTGCAACGGACGTATCGGCGCACTACCCGCAACTCGACGCGGACCTGCTGCTCGCGGGTGTGGTGCTGCACGATATCGGAAAACTGGACGAGTTGAGGTACACTCGCGCGATCGATTATTCGACCGAAGGGCGGCTTCTCGGGCACATCACGATCGGCGTCGCGCTGGTGCGGGAAAAGCGGAAGGTGATTTCGGGATTTCCGGAACCGCTGGGCGTGCTGCTGGAGCACCTGATCCTGAGCCACCACGGATCGTACGAGTTCGGTTCGCCGGCGCTGCCGCAGATTCCGGAGGCGCTGGCGCTGCACTTCATCGATGATCTGGATTCGAAGATGGCGGGAGTATACGCGACGCTCGATTCGACGGGCGGCGAGGAGATTTGGACGGAGCGCAATCCCTCGCTGCGACGGTCGCTGCTGCGGACGAACTCGTTCCTGAACGACAAGGGCCCCGACGCCGCAACGACGGCGACCCTGCCTTTTGGCGACGCAAAGGACTCGAAAAAAAGATGAGCCTGCCGCTGGACGAAACGAGCGGAAAAGGCGCGTTGCTTCCGCATTTGTCGAAGCGCTCGGTGCTCGATCTTGCGCCGCTCGAACTCGATTGCATGAACACGCTGTGGCCGATCGGCGAGGGCACGGTGCGCGAGATTCGCGACCAGCTGGCACCGCGCCGCGCGCGAGCCTACACGACCATCATGACGATCATGGATCGGCTGGCGCGCAAGGGGGTGGTCGAGCGGCGGAAAATGGGCCGAGCGTACGTCTATCGGCCAAGGCTCAGCCCGGAGGAAGCGCGAGCGCAGGCGCTCGGGCAAGTGATCGAAGGCTTTTTCGGCGGCTCGAAGGATGCACTGCTCGCGCATCTGATAAACGGCTCAGGAGCGCGACGGGCCGTAGGCGCGGCAGCATCCGCCTCGGCCGCGGTGCCGCTGGCGACCGATGTTGAGGCAGACGAAACCTTCTCTCGCGAACGGCTCGACGGCACGCGCGTCTAGCGCGACTCTCTTTCTATGTTCCCCGCAGAACTCAAAATCCGGGATGCGGCGATCCGTCCGGCAACGATCCTCGCGCCGATGGCGGGCGTGACTGATACCGTCTTCCGGCGCGTGATCCGGTCGCTCGGCTCCTGTGGGCTTATCATGACGGAGTTCACGAGCGCCGAAGGGCTCACGCGGAGTGCGGCGCGCACCCTGCGGTATCTCTATTTCGACGAGGACGAGCGGCCGATCGCGGCGCAGATTTTTGGGTCCGATCCGCAGGTGATGGCGTCGGCGGCGGCTCTCACCGAGGATTTGGGATTCGATCACGTTGACATCAATCTGGGCTGTCCGATAAAGAAAGTGGTGAAATGCGGCGGCTCAGGGTTGCTGCGCGACTTGCCGCTGACCGAGCGGCTTTTTCGCTCGGTGCGCGCGGCGGTGCGCATCCCGCTGACGATCAAAATTCGCTCCGGGTGGGATGAGAACAACATCGTTGCGGTGGACGTGGCGCGAATGGCCGAGCAGATCGGGATCGAAGCGGTTGCGGTGCATCCGCGGACGCGCATGCAGGGTTACGCGGGAACGGCTGACTGGAGCGTGATCCGCGCGGTGAAGGAAGCCGTGCGCATTCCGGTGATCGGGAACGGCGACATTCGCACGCCCCAGGACGCGGTGCGCATGATCGAAGAGACGGGCTGCGACGCGGTGATGATCGGGCGGGCCGCATCGTCGAATCCGTGGATCTTCCGTCAGATTGGGGATTACCTTGCGACCGGCCGCTACGACGAGCCGACCGAAGGGCATCGCTACCGGTTGCTATCCAGCTATTTCCGCAGCCTGATCGACGCCGAGATGCCGGACGCGATTGGGAAGATGAAGCAGTTTGCGACGTTTTTCACGCACGGCGTGCGCAACGGCGGCGAACTGCGGCATCAGGTGCACCACGCGCAGACGGCCGGCGAAATCCTCGATCGCGTGGATGCTTTCTTTTCGCGCGATGCGGTCAACTGCGACCGCGCCGCTTCCTAAACTCACTCCGGCTTCGCGAGGCCTTTCGCGATCGCATCGTCGAGGAGCTGTTTCATCTGCTCCGCCCCCTGACGGGCCCGTTCCACCTGCTGGCGCGCGATCTCACCCTCTTGCCGGCCCAATTCGCCCATTTGCCGGCCAAGGTCGCCCGCCTGGCGCCCGAGGTCGTTCATCTGGCTCCCGGCTTGCCAGCGCGTCTCACCCAGCTCGCGCTGAAGTTCGCCGACTTCCTTTTGAAGATCACCCAGCTGCTGAAGCGTCGCTCCGCTCGCGTTAAGATCTTTCACTTCCGACTGGAGCTTTTGGATCTCCGCAGTGAGATCGGGAATTTTCACGCGGAGTTCGTTCATTTTCTGCTGGACCTGCTCGCGCATTTCCTTCCCAAGCTCCTCCTGCTTTTTCCGGAGAGCTTCCTGCTGCTTCGCGAAATCGCCGCTGCCGGCCCATAGCTGCTTCGCGCGATCGACGGTGGCCTGGTCGCGAATGACGTAGGATTTTTCGTCGCGCTCGAACCAGATGAAGTCGCCCGGGATTTTGTCGCTGAGCGATTTCGCGTGTTCCATATCCTCTCCGGAGCCGGACATCATCCACGGTTCCGAGCCCGGCGTGACGATCACGAAGCGCGAGCCCCAGGGCCAATTGGCTCCCCAGTTCCAATTGCCCCAGTCCGCCGGCGGCGCCGGTGGCGCGGGCGGTGCGGGCGAAGTCACCGGAACCTGCGTCTCGGGGGGTACTGGCGCAGCTTGTTGTAGCGGCGCCAGAGGCACAACATTTGGTGCTGCGTCGGAGGCGCTCGGATCGCTCGGCAGATTTGGAAGGGGCGCAACCGCCGGCAGTGGAGCAGGCTCCGGTTCGGAGCTTGCGCCGGGATTGGCAGAGGGCGCGAGTTTCGGCGGCGGAGGAGGAGGGAGCGCAGGAATTTGCTGCGCCTGCAAGCTGAAAAACGACGGATGCAAGGACGCCGTGAGCGCGACGACGGGTGCCGCGCAGATGACCAACCATATCGAGAGAGCCTTCGTTAGTCTGTTCGACATCGCATTCCTCCACGCGAGAATTCGCTCGACTCTTTTTTCCGCTTGTCCGGCTTTGGCCATCGCGACACCGTGCCACCACACGCGTTCTGGCGCGGACTCGAGCTCCGCGAAAAAACCGAGCAAGGTTTCGGCATAGTGCGTGCGATCGGCACCGCCAGCCAGTACGGCTTCGTCGCTTGCCTGCTCCGAGAGATCCGCCAGATGGCGTTCGAGCCACCACGCCAGCGGGCTGAACCAGAAGATCGCGCGGTGAATCAGCGCCAGGCGCTGCCACAGCGTGTCGCGCCTCTCGACATGCGAAAGCTCGTGCGCCAGCACAGCTGCGAATTCCTCGTCGTCCCATTGGCGCCAACCGGCGGGCAGCAAGATCGCGGGTTCGCACACGCCGAGCATCAGCGGGACCGAAAGCATCTCGGATTCCGTCAGCCGGGGAATCGCGTTCAATCCGGCGGCGCGGGAAGCGACGGAAAGAATTTCCGCGGCCCGGGCGTCGCGGATTGAAGTGGCGCCGTCTTCCAGCCGCTTTCCGTAACGAATGCCGATGGCCAGCCTAAGGAAAAATGCAAGAACGATGAACAGATAGGTAGTGATGGCGAGAATAGGCCACGGGATCGGGCGATGCCCGGCGGAAGCGACAGGCGCTCCTTCCGACGCGGAGGCTGCTTTGGACGCCGGCGCGACGTCCGCGATGACCCGCGGGATCGGAACCGTCGGCGCAACTGCGGCTGGATACGCCGCCGCGCTTTGCGGCGCTTCGGCCTGAATCGCGGCGTGCTCCGGCAGGTTCGGAATCAAAACGGGGAGCGGAATCGCCGGGCAGAGAGCGACGAGTAAAGGCATGGAGAGAGCGGCGATGAGAACGCCTCTCCATGCGAGCATCTTCAGTCGTACGCTCTTCACGCGAAACACGGCGAGCGACGCGGCCGCGAAACAGCCAAGTAAAATCGAGCGCGCTGCCGCGTCAACGAGGACGGAGAGAGAACTCGAGCTTGCATGAATCATTGCGGGCGACATGGTCAGCTTCCCTTCTTTGCGGAGCGGCCCCGCGCTCCGGTTGAGGATTTTGCTTCCGTTTTTTGCTGTGCGATTTTCCTCGCGAGGCGCTCGAGCTGCTCGCGATCGATGACGGCATGATCGACCATGCCGACGACGAGCTCCTCGGCCGATCCGCCGCAGAAGCGGTCGATGATGCTCTTCACGGCGCGCACGGCCACGTTCTGCCGGGCTTCGGCGGCGCGATAGATGTAGGTGCGGCCTTCCACTTCGTGGGAGACGAATCCCTTCTGTTCCAGCCGGCTCAGGATGGTGCGGACGGTCGATTCCTTCATCGGGCGCGTCGACGCGAGAGCCTCGCGGCACGATTCCGCCGAGCAAGGCCCGTGGGCCCAGACATAATCCATCACGCTCTGTTCGACTTCGCCGAGGCCTTTTGGGCGCTTTCCGTATGTGTTAGCCATTGTAGCGCTACAATATGTAGCGGATAGGCGAATTCGTGTCAAGCGGAATTTTCGAGGCTTTATGCCGCGGGGATTTCCGGTGCGCCGGCATGCCCGGGCGTCTTACTCGTCTCGCGTGATCAGTAGCTGCTTATAGGCTTCGCGGCGGGTGATGCCGCGCTCGCGGGCGGCTTGTTTCAAGGCGGCTTTGCGGTCGATGCCACGGTCGTTCATGATTTCATCGACGCGGCGCGCGAGCGGGACGAGGCTTGCAGTTGGCGCGTCGGCCTCGGCGTGCGTTGCGTGTCCATCCGAAGGGCCGATCAGCAGGGTGATCTCGCCGCGAGGAGCTTTCTTTTGCGCGGCGGCGAGCAGATCCTCGAGGTGCCCGCGCTGGAATTCCTCGAAGGCCTTGGTGATTTCGCGCGCGATCACCGCGGGACGATTGCCGAGGATTTCGAGTGCGTCCTCGAGCGTGTCGAGTAGGCGATGGGGCGCCTCGTAGATCGCGACGGTTCTTGGCTCGGTTGCGAGATCGCGAAGGGCTTTGCGGCGAGCCGTAGGCCGCGCCGGCAAGAAACCCACGAACACGAATTCGCTGACAGACATTCCCGAGGCTGCGAGTGCGGCGACGAACGCCGAGGCTCCCGGGACGGGCACGACTTCGATCCCGTGGCGCAGGCAGAGGCTCACCAACCGGTATCCGGGATCGGAGATGGCGGGCGTGCCGGCATCGCTGACGAGCGCGACTTTCGCGCCCTGCTCGAGTTCGATGACGAGCTCCGCGGCGCGCGTGATTTCGTTGTGCTCGTGGTAGCTGACGAGGCGCTTCGGAATGTCAAATGAGAGAGGAGCTTTTGCGTCTGGCGAGTGTCCTCGCAGGCGATCACGTCGGCTTCCTTGAGTATGCGG
>JBAPOM010000130.1:0-1943 GCA_049279635.1 Candidatus Acidiferrales bacterium | reverse complement strand
AGTTTGTCCTCGGCAAAACGGCGCTCGGGGTCGCCTATGGCGCGCACGATTCCGGCCTTCAGATCCTCGCGGCCACCGACGAAATCCAGGATCTTGTTGGCCGCTTTATCGGGCACCATGGGATCGAGCAACATGCCGTTGATGGTGAAATCGCGGCGCTCGACGTCTTCGCGGGGGTCTTTGGTGAAACGAACCTCGTCGGGATGACGGCCATCGGAGTAGCCTACGTCCGAGCGAAACGTTGCTACCTCTACGGCTCCTTTACCTCGCTCGCCTTGACGGGCGGGGGCGCCCGTCGCTCCACTGAGGTCTGCTGGCACGAGTACCACTCCGAATTGCTCGCCTACGGCGGAGGTCTGCGGGAAGATTTGCATTACCTGGCGCGGAGTTGCGTCGGTTGCTACGTCGTAGTCGGCGGGCTCGCGGCCGAGCAGCAGGTCGCGGACACAGCCTCCGGCGAAGTAGGCCTGGTGGCCGCGTTGGCGCAGGGTGCGGACGATTTCGGCGGCGTGTTGTTTGGCGTTCGGCATCGGCGTTAGTCGCGGTCGCGTAAACTAGAGCTGGTCGTATAAACAGTTTTCCGGGACGCGATGTCCGGCCCTCAGGGGCTAAAGCCCGGATTTTTGTTGGCCCTGAACGGCACGGCTGAAGTCGTGCCCTACCCAAAACCATTTGTGAGACCGGCTCCAGAAAGTTAATAGCAAGAGCTGAGAGCTTAATTATGCCTGACGCGTACATACTCGGCATCGAAAGCTCCTGTGATGAGACGGGCGCGGCGGTGGTGCGCTCGGGGCAGCGGGTTTTGTCGAACATCGTTGCCTCGCAGATCGCTACGCATCAGCCTTATGGCGGAGTGGTTCCGGAACTTGCCTCGCGCGAGCACTTGAGGGCGATTGTTCCGGTGGTGCGCCAGGCTCTGGCCGACGCCGGACAGACTTATCAGTCCGTCGATGCCATCGCGGTCACGCAAGGGCCGGGACTGGCGGGGGCTCTGCTGGTCGGCATCAGCTATGCCAAGGCGCTGGCCTTTGCTTTGGAGAAGCCCCTGATCGCGGTGAACCATCTTGAGGGACACATTCACGCGGTATTGCTGGAGGCGCGGCGGCAAAGCGAAAATGGCGGTCTTCATCTTCCAGTGCTCGATTTTCCGGTGCTGGCGCTGGTGGTCTCGGGCGGCCACACGCATCTTTATCTTGCCGAGGTTCAGGAAAATCTCTGGACCTACCGGAACATCGGGCACACTCGCGACGACGCCTCCGGAGAGGCGTTCGATAAAGTCGCTAAGCTTTTGGGACTGGGGTATCCGGGAGGACCGATCATCGACCGGCTTGCGCCGTTTGGCGATCCGGAGGCGGTCAAGTTTCAGATTGCGCAGATCAAGCACCGGGACCGGCGCGATCACAAGCTGGGTGAACATAAACAAAATCTGGCGAAGGACGATGGGCCGAACGTTAGTCGGCCGAACGTCGGTGGGCCAATCTTTGATTTTTCCTACAGCGGAATCAAGACGGCGGTTTTGCGATATGTCGAGACCGAGAAACTGAAACCTGCGATTGAGGCTCGCCGACAGGCGCTTGCGGGCATCTCTACGCCGACGCTGGAAGATATTCGCGGGCTCTCGTACCGGCAACTCCTCAACCTGGTGGCTTCTTTTCAGCGCACCATGGTCGACGATCTGGTGGTTAAGACGCTGGCGGCGGCGCGCGCTTATGACGTTCGAACCCTTTTTGTTAGCGGCGGGGTGGCCGCCAACCGGGAATTGCGGGCGACGTTTGAGCGCGAAGCGGGGATGGAGGGACTGCCGGTTTTCTTTCCGTCGCGCGCGCTTTCTACCGACAACGCGGCCATGATTGCGGCCGCGGCGTTTCCGAAATTTCTGCGGCGGGAATTTGTTTCTATGGATTTTTGCGCCGATGCGGGGATGGCGCTGCGCTAGCCACCCG
>JBAPOM010000129.1:0-2378 GCA_049279635.1 Candidatus Acidiferrales bacterium | reverse complement strand
AATCCGAACTGCGTGTGAAGGGGAGTCCACGGGCTGTTCTTCTCGTCTTCGGCAATCACGCAATTGTTGTAGTCGAGCTGGTTGCCCTGGCCGCCCTCGTACGTGTCGCCGAGTATGCCGCCGTTGGTGAGATTCTTGCCCATCAACGTCCACGCCCGCCCGATGGTGGCATTCGCCTGCGCGAAGGGGCCAAGCGCGCCAAGCCCGTAATTCATATTAAGCTTGTCGCGAATCGGGCCATTAATCACGATCGCCGAACTCGACGAAGTCGTGGAGCCGAAAAGTCCTAATGGGCCGATTGAGGCCATGGCAAGCACCACCGGAAAATATTCCGGGCGGCATCCCGCCATCACGGCGTTCACAGCGACCTGCCGCACCGTGTAGCCCCAGCGCGCGGACGTGTAGCCCACACCCTGGCGCGACGTTTGGAGCACTTCGTCCGGACTGTGACTCGTGCCCTTGAGCATCGCCGCCACTTTTTCTTCCGTGGGGATGACGATCGGCATGTAGTCCGTCATTCCGTTATTCAGGAAAATTTCCTGCAGGCCATCGGCGGTCTCCGGACCGTACGTTGCCGGCCCTGCGGCAACGGAGTCCATCCCGGTCTTCTTCTCGTCATCGGTAAGCGGCGTCGTCAGGTCGTCAACGATCTCCTTCATAATTTGCTTGCCCGAAACCGGGTCGGGATTTACGAGGTATGCCGCGAGTTCATCGGCTGATTTGCCGCCAACAGGATGCGGAGTGAAAACTTCACGCAGGTGCGGCATGCCTTCTCTGGCCGCAGTGAGATTTGCCAATTCCGTGTAGGCCTTCGTGCACATCGGGATTGCCGGGACGCCCATCTTTTCCATCGTTACGCAGTGACTCACGGTCGCTGGGGAGCAGCCTCCTCAATGGCCAATGGCCATAACGCAGGCGTAGGCGTTGGCCTTAATCTCCGACCAGAGCTTCGGATCGTCCATGGCATAAACGCCGGCCTTCTTTCGGAAGACGGTCTTGACGGTGGGCATGTTTTGCGCGAACCAGTCCTGCATTTTTCTTAGGAGGGTCTCGCTGCCGTCGAAACTGGTGGCGTCGACTACATAGATGGTCTTCCCGTCGAGAGAACTGGCGCGAGGCGCCATGGCATAGAGCTGTATCGCGGGTGGAGTTCCCTTGGGGCTGACCGCCGTCAGCTTCGGTTCGCTTTCCGCGCCGTGCGCGCCCTTTTTCTTTTGTCCCGCCTCGACCTGCGAGCCGGCCAGAAGCGCCGGCGACGCACCCAGCAGCGACAATAGCTTTCGTCTATTTATTTTCATGGATGACCCCCTATATAGTGCGGCGTCCGGCGAAGGTAGAGACGCATGCCACGGCGGCACGGTTCCACTGTTCGCCAAACTTGTCAAGGGTTTAAGTTTGCGTTTGCGCGGGTGGCAGAGCATGTCGTTACAATGGGCCGCCTGGAGGGCACAATGTCGAACCTTAATGGCAAGACGCTATTCATTTCGGGCGCGAGTCGCGGGATCGGCCTGGCGATCGCGCTGCGGGCCGCGAGGGATGGCGCCAATATCGTGGTCACCGGAAAAACGGCGACGCCACACCCCAAACTGCCCGGCACCGTGTATGAAGCCGCAGCCGCGATCGAGGCTGCCGGGGGCAAGGCGCTGCCGATCATCCTCGATATCCGCTTCGAGGATCAGGTTTACGCCGCGGTGGAGCAGGCGGCGCAGCGGTTCGGCGGGATCGACATCTTGATCAACAACGCGAGCGCGATCAGCCTTACGGGCACGCTCGAAACGCGGATGAAACTGTTCGACTTGATGATGGCGGTGAATCTTCGCGGGACGTTCGTGTGCTCGCAGGCATGCTTGCCGCATCTTGCCAAGGCGGCGAACCCGCACATTCTTACGTTGTCGCCGCCACTCGATATGCGCGCGAAGTGGTTTGCGCCGCACCCAGCTTATACGATCGCGAAATATGGAATGAGCATGTGCGTGCTCGGCATGGCCGAAGAGTTCCGCGGCAAGGGGATCGCCATCAATGCGCTTTGGCCGCGGACGATCATCGCGACGGCAGCGCTGCAAATCATTCCCGGCGCCGATGCCGCACGAGGCCGCAAGCCGGAGATCGTCGCCGACGCCGCGTGGCACATTCTGACGCGCGACAGCCGCGTCACGACGGGCAATTTCTTCATCGATGAGGACGTTCTCGCTGCGGAGGGGATAACCGATTTATCGGGTTATGCCGTGACGCCTGGGACGCCTCTGAAATCCGACGTCTTCCTCGATTGAGCCTTGGCGATTCGAATCGCGAGGAATTGCAGGGTTATGGAGCGGGCGATGGGAATCGAACCCACGTCCGAAGCTTGGGAAGCTTCTATACTGCCATTGTACGACGCC
>JBAPOM010000128.1:0-6059 GCA_049279635.1 Candidatus Acidiferrales bacterium | reverse complement strand
GGAAAAGCCGCACATCGTCTGGAGCACTACGGTCATTGTCACCGTCCTCGTTACGTCCGTTGGCTCGACCGTAATCGGCTTCTCGCTGCAAACGTGGGCGCAGCAGCACACGTCGCCGTCGCACACGGCGATTCTCGTCAGCCTCGAGCCGGTCTTCGCCGCGATCACCTCATGGCTCCTCGCGACCGAGCACTTCGGCGCGCGCACCCTCGCTGGCGCGGCCCTGATCCTCGCCGGCATCCTCCTTGCCGAGCTCAAGGGCCCCGCGCCCGCCGTCGCCGAATCCCCCGAGCCCGTCGTCCGCGCCATCGAGTAGCAACCACCAATCGCAACCAACCCTGTCATTCCGGGGACTGAGCAGCCTGATTTCCGCGCCCTTTCTGCTCAGTCTGCGCGGAAATCGGGCGGTGTGGCGAAGGACGAGGAATCTCGGCGCCGCAACGGCGGGAACTTCAGCGTCGCATTTTGCGGCGTAACCTTTCAACCCCTGCGCAGTTTATGTTAGAGAAGACGGACCGATGCCAGCGAAGAAGGACGCCCACGACGAGCGGCTCCTGATCGAGGCTGCGCAGGAGGACCCTGCGCGCTTCACGGAGCTTTACGAGGAGCACTTCGAGCGCGTCTACGCGTTCGTGTCGCGGCGCGTGCATTTACGGGCAGACGCGGAAGATCTGACGGCGGAAGTCTTTCAGCATGCGTTTGAAAATCTGGCGCGATTCGAATGGCGAGGAGTTCCGTTCGCCGCGTGGCTTTACCGGATCGCGGCCAACGCCGTCGCCGACCGGTGGCAGAAGGTAGCGCGCGAAAGCGGGAAGCCCGCTGCTGAAATACCCTCGGTCGAGTTCGACGATTCCGAGATCGAGAAGTCCGAGTGGCGCGCGCAGCTCTTTCGCAATGTGGCGAGCCTGCCGGAAGACCAGCGCCGGGTGATCGAAATGCGATTCGCCGAGGAAAAGAGTATCCGCGAAATCGCCAAGGAACTTAGCCGATCGACGGGCGCCATAAAGCAGCTTCAGTTTCGCGCCTATCAGAAATTGCGCGAACAGGTTTACGGAAAGGCTCGCAGCAGGCCGGGTGGGCGAAATGGCTAGAAAAACAGCGAGCGAACGACTCGACAAAATGTTGGACGGCATTCTCGCCCGTCCCAGGGCGCCGTTCTCGAGTATCCAGCTCGACCGGGCCTTAAAGGGAGGTTCCGCATCGATCAGCGATTTCTTCCCGGGCCTCCGCGATCTTCCGCCCGCGCGTTTCAAAGTGCGACTGAAAGCCAATCTGGAAAGGAGAGCATCGATGGCCAGCAGCGCAAAAGCGGTTCCCGAGTTTCGCGCAACCATTACGCCGTACCTGAGTGTCAGGGGAGCGGCCGCCGCGATCGAATTCTACGAGAAGGCGTTTGGGGCAACTGAGGTCTTCCGGATCATGCAGCCCGACGGAAGGGTCGGCCATGCCGAGGTCAATATCGGTGGAGCAAAGTTCTTCCTCGCGGATGAATTCCCGGAAATCGGCTCTCGAAGTCCTGAATCTCTCGGCGGGTCGCCGATTAACATTCATCTCGACGTGGCGGACGTGGACGCCTCGGCGCGCCGTGCGGTCGCCGCCGGAGCGACCGTCCTACGTTCCGTCGCGGATCAGTTCTACGGCGATCGTTCGGGGCAAGTTCGCGATCCTTTCGGATATACGTGGACCCTTTCGACGCGTAAGGAGGAAGTGTCGCCTGCGGAGATGCAGCGGCGCAGCGAGGGATCGTCGCAACGCGAGAGCCGTGTGCCTGCTGAGGAGAAGCAAACGCCAAGCGCCGTGAAATTTATCCGCGAAGGATTTCACACCGTGACGCCGTACCTGATCATTCCGCACGCGGCGCAGTGGATCGACTTCGTAAAGCAAGCGCTCGGCGCCGAAGAGCATTTCCGCGCGAAGCGTCCGGGCGCCGAGGACGTCATCATGCACGCCGAGGTAAAAATCGGCGATTCGATGATCGAACTCGCCGACGCGAACCCGCAATATCCAGCAACGCCCTGCACGCTGCTCCTTCGCGTGAGCGATCCCGACGCGGTCTACAATCGCGCGATCGCCGCGGGAGCGGAGCCGGTCGAACCAGTCAAGGATCAGCCCTACGGCACTCGAGCCGGCACCGTACGCGACGCCTCCGGAAACAATCTACATATTTTCACACCGGTTCCGGGCGACAAAATCTTCCAGGAATTTCGCAGCGTGACCCCGCATCTGTATGCGGCACAGCCGGTGCAGCTTATCGAGTTCCTCCAGGAGGCGTTTGGCGGGGAAGAGGTCTATCGCGCACAGATGCCCGACGGCGGAATTCCGCACGCGCAGGTTCGCATTGGAGACTCGATCGTCGCGTTGGCCGGAGGACGTGGGCCGTATCAGCCGATGCCGAGCACGCTGCACCTCTACGTGCCCGATACCGACGCGCTCTACGAACGGGCGCTCGCCGCAGGAGCAGTTTCCATTCAGCCGCCCGCCGATCAGCCCTACGGCGACCGCAGTGCCGGCGTGACGGACCCCTTCGGCAACCGCTGGTTCATCGCCACGCACCTGCGGGACGTTTCTACCTGATATGGTATGTCCCGCCGCGAGGAGCACCCATGAGTGGCGTCGGCCCTTTGATTCGCAACATTTCGGACACAGCGCTGTGGGTTGCGGTCTATCGCGCCCGAGAAACGGACCGCCCGGACGCCGTGTTTCGCGATCCGTTTGCTCGGCGGCTGGCGGGCGAGCGTGGCGAGCAGATCGCGCAGTCCATGCCGTTCAGTGACAGAATGTCCTGGGCGTGGGCGGCGCGGACCTACCTCTTCGATTCATTCGTCAGCGAACAAGTGCAGCAGGGAATCGATCTGGTCGTCAACCTGGCTGCAGGTCTGGATGCGAGGCCCTACCGGATGACCTTGCCCGCGTCGCTTCGATGGATTGAGGTGGACCTTCCGGATATCCTTTCCTACAAGGAGGAGATTCTTCGCGATGAAAAGCCGGTGTGTTCGCTCGAGCGCGTGGCGCTCGATCTTTCCGACCGGACAGCTCGTCAGCGCGTCCTCGAGAAACTGTGTGAAGGCGCGAGCAAAGCGCTGGTCATCACCGAGGGTCTGATTCTCTATCTAAGCGCTGAGGAGGTGGGCGCGATGGCCCAGGACCTGGCGGGCGTTCCCGCTCTTCACCGCTGGGTGCTGGAGTTGGCTTCGCCAGGCCTGTTACGCATGGTCCAGAAAACTGTGAACCCTCAACTGGGCGGGAGTGGTGCCTCGGTTAAATTCGGTCCCGAGGAAGGGCCTCTTTTCTTTGAGCGCTACGGGTGGACGCCGGCGGACGTCCGTTCGCTGTTGAAGACCGGTGCTCGCTTGAAACGCCTGCCTTTCCAATTTCGCCTTATGGCTCTTCTGCCGGAGTCGAAGGGCAAGCAAGGCTCGCGTCCCTGGCAGGCCATCTGCCTATTGAAAAAGCAGTCAGCAGGCTAGCAATCCGATACAGAGGTCACGATGACAACCAGCGCCGGCATCGGCAACGCTACCCAGAATCCCACCCTCGTCGAAATGGCGATGGCTTACTCGCGCAGCCGCATGGTGTGCGCCGCCGCGCGTCTCGGCATTGCCGACGCACTCGCCGGCGGAGAACGCAGCGTCGACGATTTGGCCAAAGCTTGCGCTGCCGATCCGGGCTCGCTCTACCGGCTACTGCGCGCGCTCGCCATTTTCGGAATCACGTCCGAGACGACGCCTGGCAAATTCGTTCTGGCGCCGCTGGGCCAGCCGCTGCGGAAGGACGCGCCCAACTCCGTCTGGCCCTCGGTCGTATTTTGGGCCGACCTGCTTGCGGAGAGTTGGGCGTATTTCACCGACTGCGTGCGCACCGGGCAAAGGTCAATGAAGCTGATGGAGAGCCAGGGAATCGTGTCCCGGTGGTACACCGATCCCGAGGCGCAGGGGATTTTCCGTGCCGTGATGGGCACGGCTCCCGCCGAAGACTACATGCCGATTGCCCAGGCCTGGGATTTCAGCAGGCGCCGCGTGGTCGCTGATCTGGGCGGCGGAGGCGGCTCGCTGATCAGCGCAATCTTGAAAAACCACGCGAATCTCTCCGGCATGCTGGTCGACCGCCAGCTGTCGGTCGAGGCAGCCGCGCCGCGTCTCGCCGAAGATGGACTCGCCGAGCGCTGCAAATTGATCGCCGCGGATTTGCTCGAGAGCGTTCCGGCAGGCGCGGACGTCTACGCGATGAAGCACGTGCTGCACGGCTACAACGATGACGTTGCCATCAAGCTCCTCAAGAACTGCCGCGCCGTGATCCCACCGGATGGTGCGCTCCTGATCATCGAGTTCGTTCTCCCCGACGTGATCTCGCAGCCGAATCCGGCGCTCGAATTCCTCTTGATGAGTGACCTCAATATGATGGTGGTCACCGGCGGCAAGGAACGCAGCCCAGCCGAATGGAAGCCTCTCCTCGCCACGGGCGGATTCGAGATGCGCCGCATCATCCCCGTCGTCGCCAAAGACAAGTTCGCTAACAACGTCGCGGTCGTCGGGGGCGTTTCCATCATCGAAGCCGCCCCGATGGTTTAAGGTTCGAATGTAGCGCCGCGGCCTTTTTGCCCTGAGAGTCGAAGGGCAGCGCGGCATCTTCGACTGTCGCCATCGCCCCGGCCTACGCAAAATCGGCTAGTGGCACAAAACGCGCCTTTCCCCCGCCATTTTGTAGCCGATAAGGCGTTCTAAGCCCCCGACGGCAGCAACATTGTTGCTCCCGGCGGAACAGATTCGTTTCGGTTGATATTCGCCCTGCTATTCTGCGGCGACGGTGGGTTGCGGCTCAGCGGCTTCGGCGCGCGTGCGGAGATGATCGATGGTGAGCCCTGCTTGCGCGGCGATCACGGTAAAGACATTGAGGTCGTCGACGGTAAACATCCCGCGGCGTGAGAGATTGTCGACGTAGAGCAATCCGAACCGGCGGTCCTTCACGCCGAGCGGCGCGCACATCGCCGATTGAATTCCCGCCGCGACCACGCTCTGGCTCGCGGCGAGCCGCGGATCGGCTTGCGCGTCGGTGATTAATAGCGGCATGCCCGCCTGCATTACCTGCCGGATGATGCTTTGCGAGATCGTAAGCTGAGGAAGGTTTCGCCCTTGCGCCGCTTTGGCTCCTCCGCGATAGCGAATGATCGCTGGATCGAATCCGTACGTTCCCTGCGCGAAATCGCTGCGGCCGATCGACGCCGCGTCGAGCCGCATCGCGTAGCCGCGCTCGGCGCCGTCGATTTCGAGGGTCAGGTCGATGACGCGCTCGACTACTTCATCCACCGTTTCCAGTTCGCCCAGCGCGCGGGCGACGCGGTAGAGCAGCGTCAGAAGACGGTTTTCGTGTTCGAGCGCGCGGACCCGTTCTTCGAGAGTCGCCTGGCGTTCTGCATCCGGCGAAGCGAGGTTGCCAACAGGCTGCACCGGCAGAAACGATGCCGAATACGCGGGCTCCGAAAGCACTCGCGCGAAGCGGCTGGGAAGCTGCGCCGTGCCGTAGGTGACCACGTTGCGCGCCGCGCCGTCCTCGAAAAAACGCATCCGGTATTCGCCGATCACCACTTCGTCATTCGGTCGCAGCACGGCCTCTTTCACTGGCGTGCCGTTGATCTTGACGCCATTCGAGCTGTCGTGATCGACGATCTCCCACCCGCCATCAGGCGTCGACCGGACGACGGCGTGCAAGCGCGAGACGCTGGAATTGTCGAGAACCAGACTGCTTGATTTCGCGCGGCCAATCGAGAGCGGGCGGCCACTCGCGAGTTCAAAAACCCGCGATCCTTCGCCGGCATGATGAATCAGAAACCTGGGCACTGGAATTCCCCTGCACCTATCTTGGGGCGGGCGCAAACGCGAATCAAGACAAGCGGGAAGGGAATTGCCCGATGCTTAACGTCTGAGGCGTGCGGCGATTAGTTGTGGTGGAACTTCACGTCGAGAGCTTCGTGCATCACCGGGATCCGCAAGGATTTTTTCTCGTACGCGGAAATTGCGGGCTCGTGGACGAGCGTGAGGCCGATGTCGTCGAGGCCTTTGAGC
>JBAPOM010000127.1:0-11868 GCA_049279635.1 Candidatus Acidiferrales bacterium | reverse complement strand
CGATAAGCGTTACGTCGCGCAGAAAAGGCAGCGCCGCCGCCGCAAGACGGTGAAGGCCAAGATGAAGCTCTACGAACAGGGAAAACTTCCGCACGACAAGCTTCCATCGCTCGCCAAGAGATTTCTGGCCCGCAAACAGCGGGCGCTCAGCAAAGCCGAATAAGCATCCTCGAAAAAGAAAAAGGGCGTCCGCTTTTGCGGACGCCCTTTTCGTTCCTGACGCTTGCGTTGGCCCCCAGGGACCAGGCAAACGGAATTCGTCAGTTGCCGGCGGCCTGCGCGTGCGTCGTTCCGGCCTTAGGCACGCTCAGGTAACCGCTGATCTTATCCTTGCCCACCGCATTGACCGTGAACTCCATCGGTGCGCGGCTGCCATTCGTGAAGAAGTAGATCGGCTCATTCACCGAGCGGTTCTTCTTCTCGTAGCGCTGGTCGTCCGCATAGATCGCCACCGTATAGAGGTTCTTCTTCGGGTTCACGCCGCGGAGTTCGACCATCACGTCGCCCACCTTCTCGCGCTGGCCCTTCTTCGTGATCGTGAACTCGTAGTAATCGCGCTCGCCAAGGCGCCGGAGTTCGTCGATCTCGTCGTGGTTCTTCGCGATCAGCGTGCCGAACTCGCCGTGTTGCAGGTTCAGGCTGTTCTTGGTCGCTTCGAGGTCGGTCCGGACGCCGTTCACGTCGGTCCCCAGCTTGTTCACGTCGTCGACGCTGGCCTTCGTCGCCAGTTGGCCGTTGACGTTATTCTGAAGATCGGAGAGTTCCTGCGCCTCTTCGGCCTTGATCTTTTTGGTCTGCGAGCGCGCCCGGTCCAACTCGGTCTGGGTGAGCTTCATCTTGTCGGTTACCACGCTGAGCTCACCTTGAAGCTGCGCGTTCGTGTCTTCGGCTTTCGCAAGGCGCTGATTCAGAATGTCGTCGTTTTGCTTTGTCTGCGTCGTCTGTGCGGCGAGAGTCTTCTGCAATTCGTTCGAATGCGTCGAGGCCGTCCAGCCGACACCCAGAGCAGCGAGCGAAACGATAGCCAGGATTACGACGGCGATCCCAATCCACCGTGGCGCTGCTTCTTCGTGAATTACTTCGTTCTTTTCTTCGAGCATTTTTTTGCCCTCCGTGGAAACCCCTTGCTTGAGCGTGTAGGAGCACGCTCTGAACCAAACCGTTCCAAACACGGGCAGTCCCGTAACGCACTATGAATAATGGGGTTAAGGTGGCCCTTTCGGGCATGTCCGGGATCGGGAGGTTGCCAGACCCTGCAATTTTTACGCGGCCAGCAAGGGTTTCTGCTTAGTGGAGATTTGGATAAGACTTAGTACTACTAGAACTGCCCTGATGAGGAATTAACGTCAGCGCGTGATGCTCATTTGGCGCAGTCTTGCGATGCGATCCTCAAGCGGAGGGTGAGTGCTGAAAAGGCCGGCCATAAGATGGCGCGCGCTCAGCGGAGCGACGATGCAAAGCGCCGCCGTGGATGGCGGCATGTCCGTGGGAATCCGTTTGTTGTACGCGCCGAGTTTTTCGAGAGCGCTGATCAAGCCGTTGGGATAGCCGACCATCCTCGCGCCCGATGCGTCCGCCTGATATTCGCGCTGGCGTGAAATACCAAGCTGCAAAAGCATGGCAGCGATCGGCGCAGCGATCAGCATGATGATAGCCGTGATTCCGCCGCCCTCACGATTGTCGTCCCCGCCCCAGCCGCCGAGCATCAGTCCCCACTGCCCCATATTGGCTATCCAAGTGATGGCGCCGGCGATGGTGGCGGCGATCGATGACGTGAGAATGTCGTAATTGCGGACGTGCGAAAGCTCGTGTGCGATCACGCCCTCGAGTTCGTCGTCGTTCATCAGTTCCATCAGCCCCTGCGTGACGGCCACTGACGCGTGGCTCGGATTGCGACCCGTCGCGAATGCGTTCGGCGCCGGCTGCGGGACCAAATACATCTTCGGCATGGGCAGATTGGCTTTGGCCGCGAGACGTTCCATCACGGTGTAGAGCCGAGGCGCTTCTTCGCGGCTGATCGGGCGCGCCCCGCTCGAGGCGAGGGCGATCTTATCCGAGAAGAAGTACGCCACACCGTTCATCACGATCGCAAAGCCGAGCGCGATCGTCATCCCGCCTCGCCCGCCGAAGACCTGCCCGATCATGAGAAGCACCAGCGTCAGAGCCGTCAGCAGGAATGCCGTCTTGAACGTCTTCATCGTTGGTTACCCGGAGCCTTTCTTACGCAGCCCCCGCCTTCGCAGTCGCGGGCTGAAACTTCATTTCGCCGGTTTTCGCGTCAGCGTCGACCTTAATTTCGTCACCCGGCTTCACCTCGCCATCCAGAATCTTGAGCGCCAGCGGATCCTGGATCAGCCGCTGGATCGCCCGCTTCATCGGGCGGGCGCCGTATGCCGGATCAAAGCCTTCACGGAAGAGCAGCGTCTTCGCGGCCGGCGTCAAGTGCAGAGTGATCTGCCGCTCGGCCAGCAGCTTCACCACGTTGCGCATCTGCAGCTCGATGATCGTCTCGATCTGATCCTTGCCGAGCGGCTTGAACAAGACAATGTCGTCGATCCGGTTCAGGAATTCGGGCCGGAAAATCGCCCGCAGCGCAGCCATCGCTTCTTCGCGCGCTTTCTTTGGGTCGTTGTCGGCCAGCTCGAAGATGGATGCCGAGCCCACGTTCGACGTCATGATGATGACCGCGTTGCGGAAATCGACCGTACGTCCCTTACCATCGGTTAGACGTCCGTCTTCGAGAATCTGTAGCAACACATTGAACACATCCGGATGCGCCTTCTCGATTTCATCCAGCAGCACGACCGAGTAGGGGCGTCGCCGCACCTGTTCGGTGAGCTGGCCGCCCTCTTCGTAGCCAACGTATCCCGGAGGCGCTCCGATCATCCGCGCCACCGAATGCTTTTCCATGTATTCGGACATGTCGAGCCGCACGATGGCGCGCTCGTCGTCGAACAAAAATTCGGCGAGCGCCCGCGCGAGTTCCGTCTTGCCGACGCCGGTCGGACCAAGAAATAGGAATGAGCCGATCGGGCGATGCGGATCGCTGAGTCCCGAACGGCTGCGGCGAATCGCATTTGCCACGGCGGCGAGCGCTGCATCCTGTCCGACGACCCGTTGCCGCAGGCGCTCTTCCATGTGCACGAGCTTCTGCACTTCGCCTTCGAGCAGCCGCCCGACGGGAATCCCGGTCCACTTGCTGACAATCTTGGCGATCTCTTCCTCGCCCACCTCTTCCTTCAGCATCGGGTGGTCTTTCTGCAGTTCCGCGAGGCGATCCTGGGCTGCCTTTAGTTCCTTCTCGGCGGCCGAAAGCTTTCCGTAGCGAATCTCCGCGACGCGCGAGAGGTCGCCCGCCCGCTCGAAGCGCTGTTCCTCACCTTTAAGCCGCTCGATTTCTTCCTTCTGCTTGCGGATGCGCCCGATGGCATCCTTTTCAGTTTGCCAATGAGCCTTGAGGGCGCCGGATTGCTCGCGCAGCGTGCTCAATTCCTTTTCGATCTGCGAAAGTCGCTCTTTCGAGTGCGCGTCGCTTTCTTTGCGCAGAGCCTGGCGCTCGATCTCGAGCTGCATCACGCGCCGTTCGATCAGATCGATCTCGGTCGGCAGCGAATCGATTTCCATGCGCAGCCCCGCGGCTGCTTCGTCGACAAGATCGATCGCCTTGTCCGGCAGGAAGCGGTCGGTGATATAGCGCTGCGAGAGCATCGCGGCGGCAACGATCGCCGCATCCTTAATGCGCACGCCGTGATGGACCTCGTAGCGTTCCTTCAGGCCGCGCAGAATGGCGATGGTGTCCTCGACGGACGGCTCGCCAATCATCACCGGCTGGAACCGTCGCTCGAGAGCCGGGTCCTTCTCGATGTACTTGCGATATTCGTTGAGCGTGGTCGCGCCAATGGCACGCAGCTCGCCGCGCGCCAGCGCCGGCTTCAGCATATTCGAAGCATCCATCGAGCCTTCGGCCGCGCCCGCCCCTACCAGCGTGTGCAACTCGTCGATGAAGAGGATGATCTGTCCTTCGGATTCCGTAACTTCCTTGAGAACCGCCTTCAGCCGGTCTTCGAATTCGCCTCGATACTTCGCGCCCGCCACAAGGGCGGCCAGATCAAGCGCCACGATCCGTTTGGGCTTCAAGACCTCGGGAACGTCGCCGGATACAATTCGCCCGGCGAGTCCTTCCACGATAGCCGTCTTGCCGACGCCCGGCTCACCGATCAGCACGGGATTGTTTTTCGTGCGGCGCGCGAGAATCTGCATCACGCGCCGAATCTCTTCGTCGCGGCCGATTACCGGATCGAGCTTCCCCCGGCGTGCCGCTTCAGTGAGGTCGCGTGCGTATTGCTCGATCGCACGATATGTCGCTTCGGGATTTTGCGAAGTCACGCGGACGTTGCCGCGAATGGACGCCATCGCTTGCAGGATCGCATCGTGGCTCGCGCCGTTCTTCGCCAGCAACTGGCCGGCGGGATCGCGATCCGCCGCGGCAATGGCGAGCAAGATGTGCTCGGTTGAGACGTACTCGTCCTTCAGCCTCTGCGCTTCACCAAACGCGTGCTCGAGGACGTCGTTCGCCGCGCGGCTCAGCGACTGGTTCGAGACGTCGCTCACCTTGGGCAGCCGCCCGATCTGTTTTTCCGCCTCGGCGGCGAGGACCGTTGGCGACACGCCCAGCTTCTGCAATAGCGGTGGAACAACACCGTCGCCCTGGGCTACAAGCGCCCACAGAAGGTGCAGCGGCTCGATCTGCTGCTGGCCCGACCGCGCTCCCATTTCCTGCGCGGCTTGCAGCGCTTCCTGCGCCTTCACTGTTAATTTGTCAAATCGCAGCATGGCGAAATCTTCTCACTTTGGCCCCGGATACTCCAAATGGCTCGAAGGGGCGAAAAAAAGGGGCTGGCCGGTATGTCCGTCAAGCCCCGGGGACCGCAAACAAGCCCGCGTCAGTTGCCGTTTGTCGTTACGTTCACTTTCACCTGTCGCGGCTTCGACTCTGCTCGCTTCGGCAGTTGCACTGTCAACACGCCATTCTTGTATTCGGCGTGAATCGACTCGGTGTCCACCGTCGTCGGCAGGCTAAAGCTCCGGCTGAACGACCCGTAGGTCCGCTCGATCCGGAGGTAATTGTCTTCCTTCACCTTCTGTTCAAACTTTCGCTCGCCGCGGATCGTGAGCATGTTGTTCTCGACCCGGACATCGAGGTCCTTTTCATTGATGTCGGGCAAATCGGCCTTGATGACCAGCTCGTTCTCGGTCTCATAAATGTCCACGGCAGGCGCCCAGGCCGTCAAATTCGAGCTTTCGGCACGGCGGCCAGCCAACGGCGCCTCAAAGAGACGGTTGACCTGATCCTGCAAGGTGGCCAGATTCTGGAATGGGTCCCATCGGGTGATCGACATTGTAGCTTCCTCCATCGGAATTTGGCGCTCTGTATTAGCGCAGTAGGAGCATAAAATATGCGTGCAGCATTGTCAAGTCTTTTCTTGGCACAAGGCTATCGCGGGCTCGTTGTCGAAGTCTATTCTAAGGCCTTTAGTATAAGACACTTAAGGTAGTGCGTCTCTGGCATGGTCAGCAGAATGGGATGGTCCTGCGCTTGCGTTCGACGTTCGGCTACCACGATCGCCTTCTTGGCATCGTTTGCGGCCTCCGCCAGAACCTGCAGAAACAGCGGTTCCGTGATGTGGTAAGAGCAGGAGCACGTGAGCAGGAATGCTCCCGGTTTCAGGAGCTTTAGCGCGCGCAGATTGATCTCTTTGTACCCGCGTTGGGCGGCGGGGATACTGTCGCGGTTCTTGGCGAAGGCGGGCGGATCCAGGATGATCATTTGGAAGCGGCGGCCGGCGTCATCGTATTCCTTGAGAATGTCGAACGTGTTCCCTTCGCGGAAGTCGACGTTCGAAATTCGATTGGTTTCCTGATTGCGCCGCGCGGCCTGCAGCGCCGCCGGAGCCATTTCGATTCCTTGGACGTGCGCGCACTTGTCTGCCACCGTCAGCGCGAATCCCCCCTGATAGCTGAAACAGTCGAGCACCTCTCCCGAGGCATACCGCCGCGCCGCTTGATGGTTTTCGCGTTGATCCAAGAACGACCCGGTCTTCTGCCCTTTCAGCAGGTCGTGAACGAAAGTAATACCGTTTTCCTGAGCCGGAATCTCGGCTGGAATCTCGCCATGAAGGACGCTCACGCGCTGCTCCAGGCCCTCGAGAAGCCTCACCTTCGGATCGTTGCGTTCGAGGACGCCGCGCGGGGAAAACATCTCGACAAGAATCTCAAGAATAAGACCCTTGATGTGCTCGGTGCCCTGGCTCAGCGTCTGCACCACCAGATAATCCGCGTAGCGGTCGACGATCAGGGACGGCAGCAGGTCCGCCTCGCTGTAGACGAGCCGGCAAGCTTGCGAGTTTTCGACCACGAGGTCACGATACGCAGCGGCGCGACGAATGCGCTCCGTGAAGAAGGCGCGATCCACGGGCTGGTCTTCGCGTGTGAGAAGGCGCACCGCGATCTGCGATTTGTCGCTGTAAAATGCGCGGCCCTGAAAGTTTCCGCGCTCGTCGACCAGTCGGACGACGGCGCCCGCTTCGCTCTGTGTCGACCGAATATCGCTCCGATAGATCCACAGGTGTCCCGACCGCAGGCGCTCGACTCCTCGCGGGCTGATCACGACTGTGGGCTCCTTTGCCGCACGGGGGGACGTTGGAAGGCTGCGCTGGATCTTCGGACTGGGTTCGGAGGCCACGTTGTGTGCCTAGCCTCCGAGCTTGCGCTTGCGGTGGAGCTTCTGGGCGGACGAGCGCAGTGTCTCGGGAACGTTCTTGTTCGCCGTGAGCTTCACGAGGTCGGTGGCCGTGAGCCGGGGAAAAAGATGCAGCGAGACATCGAGCGGCGTCTTGGGGTTATTCGTGAGGTTCCGCACCACCGAGTAATTCTTCATGAAGAGCCGCGTGAGCGCAATCGCTCTCAGCGTCTCGCCCGGCAGACTGCTCATTGAGGCGAACGCCTCCACTTCGGTGTCGGTGAGCCGGGGCGATTGCAGGACGCATCTCTGTATGAGCTTGTTGGGATCGCGAATCAAAAGCATGCGCTCGGAGCGGCCGCCCTTCAGAGCAAGCGTGAGACGCTGGACGACGTTCATGTGGGCGACGCGCTGCATCAGGCTTTCCCGCTTCACGGGATCGGGCTCGATCTGTTCCGCCACATCCTCAATTTCGGTGATGGCGGCCGCGCTCTTGTGCATTTCGTCCAATAGTCCTCGCTGCTCGGCATTCGCGGCGGTGGTTTTGGAGGCGGCGATCACGAGTCGCGGATCGGAGATAAATCGCTCCAAATTATCGAGCAGGGCCTGAATTCCTTCTGTCGTAAGCCGCGACGCGACGCGCGTGACGATCGCCGTCGGGCACGCCGCGTTCTTCGCCAGCGCGTCGGCAATACCCGGTTTTTCGGCCAGGTTCTCGGCGCAGTAGGCACACAGACGAACGTCGGCGTCGGGCCGGTTGGCCGCTGCCAGAAAATGCCGGACGCTCTGGGTCAGTAGAATACTCTCAGCGCGTTCGGAAACGGATGGGTCCGTGTCGACGGCCAGGATGGCCAGCATCTCGACCTGGTCCTCCGGGCTGAGCGGCACGCTGCCCGCGCAGATGGCGAGTTTCTGTTCCGGGCGCAGGTGCCCCGATCGGGCCTGTTCGCGCAGATCGGTGCTAATAGCGACCTCCCAGGACGATCTGAGCCTCGTCTTCAGGGCTCGCGTCTGCAAAAAATATGCCGAGCGCGCTGTGAGGAACCTCCGACGTGTGCCGGTGGAAGCGCGCCGCTATCCTCGCTCCATACCGGTGGTAAAGGAACCACCCCGCCAAAATGATCAGGAAGATGGCAATCACGGCGAAGATCGTCGGCTGCCACTTTCGGGGAATTTCGGCGGGATGCTCGGGCGCCGGGCGAACGTCGTGCGCCCCCTTCGTTTCGAGTGCGTATTCGGCCACCAGCCCGTCTTCATCGAGGCCGAGAAAGCGCGCGATCGAGCGAATGAATCCGCGGTTGAACACGCCGCCGGGCAGCTCATCCCACTTCTCATTCTCGATCGCCTCGAGGAAACGCGTGCTGATGCGGGTAGCCGCTGACACCTCCTCGAGGGAGACGCCGCGCATTTCGCGTTCGCGTTTGAGATGTTCGCCGAAAGGGGTCGAGGGCATTCCGAAGAAACCAAGAAAAATATAGGCGTGGGTGGAAGGCGTGTCAATGCCGCCCGGAAGGCAGGCGTCCCGGGAGCCATTGGCCTTTCGGCAATCATCCAGGAATGTCCGTTGCAGCGGGCGAAATGCGTTCACTATAATGCAACTATTGTCCCGAGAATCCCAAGACGTCGGCACCACCGGAACTGGCGCTGGACGTACGCGCCGAGCAAGCGACGCGAAGCCGTTCGAGGGCATGGAACGCCGCCGCCATCCGGACATCGAGCCGCCTGCGTCCGATAGCCACGAGGTTACCGTTTTCCACGAGCTGGGCAAGGCCCTCACGTCGTCCCTGCAGCTCGATCAAGTCCTTCGCACCATCATGGAGAAGATCAACGAGGTCCTGCGCCCGGACACTTGGTCGCTGCTGCTCATGGACCTCGACAAGCACGAGCTCTACTTCCAGATTGCCACGGGCCAGGGCGCCGAGGCGCTGAAGGACGTCCGCATCAAGGTGGGGCAGGGTCTCGCCGGATGGGTTGCCCAATCGGGCGAGGCGGTCGTCGTGGCGGACACCAGCAAGGATTCGCGTTTCTTCGGCCAGGTCGACGAGCGGACGAAGATGGCTACACGCTCGATCGTCGCCGTTCCCGTGCGCTTCCGCGAACAATGCCTCGGCGTGATCGAGCTGCTTAACTGCGTCGGCCCCGAAGGTTTCAGCCAGCGCGATCTGGCGCTTCTCGAAGCCCTGGCGGATTACGCCGCGATCGCCATCGAAAACGCGCGCCACGTCCAGCGGATTCACGAACTCACGATCACCGACGACTGCACCAGCCTCTACAACGCGCGGCACCTCAATTTCATGCTCGACACCGAGATCTACCGTTCGCACCGCTACGCGTTCGAGTTCTCGCTGATCTTCATCGATCTCGACCATTTCAAGAACGTCAACGATACGCACGGCCACCTCGTCGGCTCGAAACTGCTTTCGGAGATCGGCGAAGCGATCAAGGAAAAGTGCCGTCTCATCGATCTGGCTTTCCGTTATGGGGGCGACGAATTTGTGGTGCTGCTCCCGCAGACCTCCAAGGAAAACGCGCTCGGCGTCGCGCGCCGCCTGCACAAGCTGATCCGCGAGACGCCATGGCTCAAGGACACTGGCTTGCATATCACTATGACAGCGAGCATCGGAGTGGCCTCGTATCCGACCGACTCCCGCACCAAGGCCGAACTGCTGCACCTTGCCGACGAAGCGATGTACGCCGTGAAGAACTCGACTCGCGACAGCGTCGCCGCCGCCGGCATTGGGATGCTGCCCGCCGGCTAAGCCTTCCTCGGCGGATGGGTTGTTGTCCCCCGCAAACCAAGTCCTTATACTCAGCTTCTAATCACGTAGGAGGCTTTCAAGTTGCGCAACCAGGAAGCCGCGCGCTATGCGCGTTGGGCTGCGATTGCGGCGGGGCTCGCCGCACTTGCCGTCGCGGGCGTGTACGTCAACCGCTCGATCAGCCGGGCGCGCGCCCTGCGCCTCGGACCGGCAGCGGTTCCTGCCAGCGTGGCGCAACAGTCCGACCAATTCTCCTTCTCGAAAGTGGATGAGAATCGCACGCTCTTCACGGTTCGCGCGTCGCACCTCACCCAATACAAGGATCAGAATCGCGCGCTTCTGCAAGACGTCTGGATCACGATCTACGGCCGCGACGGCAGCCGTAACGACAACATCCACACCCAAGAATGCAGTTACGAACTCGATAGCGGCCTCGTGCACTGTCAAGGCGCTGTGGAGATCGACGTGGACGGCGCGAGTCCGCCTGCGCACGGGGCGGCCGCTGCGGCATTGGCCAATGCGCTGCAGGTGAAAACGAGCAATCTCGCCTTCAATCGCGACACGGGCGAAGCTTCCACCTCGGCTCCGGTGCAATTCAGCTTTCCAGGCGGCCAGGGACGCGGCGTCGGCGTCAGCTACAGCACCAGCGATTCCATCGTGCGCGTCGAGCGTGCCGTCGAATTCGATCTCACCGCTTCGCCGAAAACGGGCAACATGCCGGTCAGCGCTACCGGCAGCAGCCTCGCGATCAATCGCAACCAGCGCCAAGTTGTGCTCGATGGTCCGGCGATCGTGCGCGAGGGGACTCGCGAGCTCGTCGCTGAAAAGATTGCCGTCGATCTCGACGAGAACGACCATGCGCGCGATGTAATTGCCGAAGGACACCCTCAGCTGAATGCGGATCAGGGTGGGGGCAAGATCAGCGTCACAGCGGCGCAATTCGAAGGCTTTCTCGATTCCAGCGGTCAGGTCGAGCGCGTTGTCGCGGACGGCGGCGTAATCGGCACGCGGCAGGCTTCTTCGGGCGCGCACCGCTTTTCGGCGCAGCGCGTCGAGATCGCCATGCTGCCGGGCCAAAACCTGATTCAAGACATGACGGCGACCGGCGACGTGATCGCGGAATCGCGCCAGGGAGCGGATTCGCGCGTGCTGAAGACCGCCGCATTGCGCGTAAAGTTCAGCGCTGGCGCGGCGGCCAGAGGATCGCGCGCGGAAGCAATCGATCAGCAACGAATCGAGAGCGCGGAAACCCTCGCCCCGGCAACCATCGAATCGCATAGCGGCGATACCGCAACCACGCTCGCAGCGAAGAGGTTCGTCGCGCAGATTGCCGACGGCAAGCGGCTCGAAAAACTGTTCGGCTACTCGGGCGTCGAAGTCCGCAGCCAGACGGGCGCCGCCGTCCCGCAGGTGATCTCGGCCGCCGAAATGGCTGTCACGTTCGGCGCGAACGGCGACTGGGAAATCCTGGATGAGACCGGGAGCGTGCATTTCCAGCAAGCGGACCGGGGCGCGAGCGCGGACCACGCGCGCATCGTGCAGTCCACGAATACGATCACTCTCGATGGTTCGCCCGTAATTTCTGACGCGGTCAGCCGCACCACCGCTTCAAACGCCACGATCAACCAAAAGTCGGGCGATCTCCACCTTTCCGGCGGTGTGGCGTCGACCTATTTGCTGGCGAGTGGTTCTCCCAAACAAAGCGACGCAGTGGGCTTCGGTGCCGGCGCGGCTCACATTTCTGCCGATACACTCGTCGGCTCGACCGTCTCGGGGCACGTGGCTTACGCAGGCCACGCGCGCCTCTGGCAGGGCGAATCGGTCCTCGATGCTGACCGCATTGAGCTCTGGCGCGACGACAAAAAGCTCCAGGCAGCGGGTCACGTGGTCGCAGTCTTCCCGCAGGCCTCCGGGCCATTCAGCAGGCCATTTGGCGAAGCAGCCGAGGCGCGAAAACCTGTGCCAAGCCATGGGCCAGGTTCCTCGGCATCATCGGGTCCCACGCTCTGGAAGGTTGTCGCGCCGGAGCTGATGTATTGGGCCGATCAGGGGAAGGCGCATCTCGATGGCGGTGTCGTCGCAAGTTCAGATCAAGGTTCGCTCGAATCGCGCACCTTAGATGTCTTCCTCGGCCCAGCCGCCCCTGGCGCGTCCGCGCCCCCGGCCTCTGCCAGTGCCTTACCGGCAACAGGCGGCCGCCAACTCGACCGCGTCTTGGCCCAGGGTGGCGTCATCGTCCGCCAGGGCGACCGCCGGGGCATGGCCGAGCAGGGCGAGTACACCGCCGACGACGGAAAATTCGTTCTTTCGGGCGGGAAGCCCACTGTTAGCGACAGTTCTAGCAACACGGCAACCGGCCGTGCGTTGACC
>JBAPOM010000126.1:0-19564 GCA_049279635.1 Candidatus Acidiferrales bacterium | reverse complement strand
CAATTGGCCCTCACGACGGAAGTGGAAAACTTCCCCGGATTCCCCGAGGGAATTCTCGGTCCAGAACTGATCGAGCGCACGCGCAAGCAGGCCGAGCGATTCGGCACGACGTTTCGCTCCGGCACCGTTACGAAAGTGGACCTGAGCAAGCGTCCATTCAAGGTGGAAGTCGGCAAGGAAGTCTACGAATCCCAGGCGCTGATCGTCGCGGCCGGCGCCTCGGCCCGCATGCTCGGCATCGAGTCCGAAAAGCACCTGCTCGGCTACGGCGTTTCCACCTGCGCCACTTGCGACGGCGCGTTCTTCCGCAATCGCGAAATCGTTGTCGTCGGCGGCGGCGATACGGCCATGGAAGAGGCGACATTTCTCACGAAGTTTGCCAGCAAGGTTACGCTTGTTCACCGGCGCAACGAATTCCGCGCGTCGCGGATCATGCTCGACCGCGCCCACGCCAATCCTAAGATCGTTTTCATGACCCCTTACGTCATCGAGCAGGTCCACAACGTCGCGAATAAGGCCGTCGACAAAGTGGAGCTCCGCAACATCGAAACCCAGGAGCTGAAAACCATCCCCACCGAGGGAGTCTTCGTCGCCATCGGCCACGACCCGAATACCAAGGTCTTCAAGGGCCAGCTCGAAATGGACGAAAACGGCTACCTGATCACCCACGACGGTCCCAAGACCAACGTCCCCGGCGTGTTCGCCGCGGGCGACGTCCAGGACCATCACTATCGCCAGGCGATCACCGCGGCAGGTTCCGGCTGCATGGCCGCCCTCGAAGCGGAGCGGTTCCTCGAAAACGGTCACGCCTGATTCAGAATCCGCCGAACCACAAAAGCCCCATCCATACCAACCCAGGGCGGTGCTTTCCGAAGAAACTGAATCGTCTCGCCGAGTGTATGTCCGCGCCGTAGAGTGCTATCTTTGAGTTCAGAGATTCGGTTTCCCAGTCTTCTGGGCTGCCGATGAGACACCTGCCCCTTTTGATTCTCGCGTTGGCTCTGGCCTGTGCTTCCGCGGCCATGGCGCAGGAGAGGCGCGCCGAGAACGCCGCGCAGCAGGAATTCATTCAAAAGCTGGTTGCCGCGGCGATCGAGCGCACGCACCATCACGTCCGGTACGATCCTGCCTACGTCCGCATCCCATATCCCGGCGGCGACGTTCCTGCCGACACGGGCGTTTGCACCGACGTGATCATTCGCTCGTACCGCGCCGCCGGCGTCGATTTGCAGAAGGAAGTTCACGAAGACATGGTGCAAAATTTCAGTGCCTATCCGCGCAAATGGAATTGGCTGCTCGCGCATCCCGACCCTAATATCGACCATCGCCGCGTGCCGAACCTGGCCGTATTCTTCAGTCGCAAGGGAGAAACCCTGCCGACCACTGCCAGCGCGGCTGACTATTTGCCCGGCGATCTGGTTACTTGGGATTTGGGCGGCGGCGTGCCACACATTGGAATTGTGGTGGACCGCAGATCGGCCTACAGCGGTCGATACATGATCGTTCACAATATCGGCGCGGGCCCGCAATTGGAAGACGTGCTGTTCAACTGGAAAATCACAGGGCACTATCGCTACTTCGGGCCCAACCTGTAGGATTTCGCTCGGACGGGCTTCTGTCGCGACTAGCCGATCGAATCGCCTGGCTTGAGGGCGTGAATCTCCAGGCCCGGGACGGTTTGGGTCAGCTCCTTCAGTTTCTCGGGGTTCCCGGTGAGCACCGGGAACGTGCCGAAATGCATCGGGATCACGTGCTTCACGCCCAGCAGCCGAATCGCCAGCGCAGCCTCGCGCGGGCCCATCGTGAAGTGATCGCCGATCGGCAGCATCGCCACTTCCGGCGCATACAGCTCGCCGATGATTTTCATGTCGCCGAAGACCGCCGTGTCGCCTGCGTGGTAGACCGTGAGCCCGCCGGGAAGCCGGATCACGTAGCCGCAGGCCTCGCCGCCGTAAATGATTTTGTCGCCGTCCTGAATGCCGCACGAATGCAGCGCGTTGACCATCGTCACTTCGATTTCGCCGACTTTCTGCGTGCCGCCCTTGTTCATGGCGGTGGTTTGCGTCACGCCTTTCGATTCGAGCCACGCGCAGGTTTCGTAGATCCCGACCACCTGCGGTTTGAACTCCTTTGCCAGCGAAACCGCGTCGCCGATGTGGTCGAAATGGCCGTGTGTGATCAGCAGGGTGTCGAGCCGGTCGAATTTCTTCAGCGCATCAGGGCAGGCAGGATTCGATTGGATCCACGGATCGACGACGATGACTTTACCGGAAGGAGTGGTAATGCGGAAGGCCGAGTGGCCGAGCCACGTAAAGCGATTTCCTCGCGACTGAAACATCCGTCCCCCAAGGCAGCCCGTCCTTGGCGGCGAGCTGCTAATTTCCCGCGGACGGACTTCCCTTCCCGCGATTTTCCGCGTCGGTCGAGACCATGATCAGGCGGATCGCCTGCACGAAAGCGTCGCGCGTCTTTTGCCCGATAAAATACCGCGCCAGATGCCCGTCGCGCGCATAGAAGTCCGTCTGCGGCATCGTACCACGCCAGTCGGGATTCACGCCCTGGTAGAAGGCGTCGACATCGATTCCCGCCTTCTGACGATAGTTGGGAAACCCGGGGTGAGTCTCGTCGAGAAACTTGCGGGCGAGCGGCAGATCGGTATCCTCGTCGAGGCTCACGCCCGCCAGGACCAGCCCCTGCGGCTCATATTCCTTCGCGAGTGCGGCGATCATCGGAAATTCGTCGCGGCACGGCCCGCACCAGGTCGCCCAGAACGTAACGATCAGCGGCCTCCCGCGATACTCCGCGACCATATTTTTGTAACCGGCGAGATCGATCACCGGCATGTTTCCCGAAACCTCTTTCGATGCGGCGGCTGTGACCGAAACGGTCTGTGGCCGGGCGACGCCGAGCGTCGCAGCGAGAATCAACCCAAGTGCCCCGATGGCAAGCAGTGTACGCGAATGCATGCGCATAGCTTCTCCCCGATGCTTTCCTCTTTCGCCCCATTTTATCGGGTTCGCAACCACATCCGGCGCGAGAGCGCCTATCCGCTATTGCTTGTTTCGCACCTGTGAAGGGGTCCGCGACGGCTTCATTTACAGGCATTTGCGCAGATGGGGCTGTTTAGGCCAAACCGTGTGTTCTCGTTCAGAATGATTGGTGACACTCGGTCGAGTGTTGCCATGCGAAGAGAAAAGGTACCGACGGCGCGGGAGAGGGGGTTGCAACTTCTACCTCTCTTATGTTCGACTATCCCCCATGACCACAACGCAAACCAGACCCAGGGACCTCATCCCGGCTCTCGACTTTCTCTCCATTTCTTGCAACTCCGCCGACACTCTCATGAAGGCCATCGTCGCTCTGCTTCACGAAAAACTCACGCACTACAATTGGGTCGGCTTTTACATGTTGGAAAAGGATGGCGATCAGAGCGTTCTAGTTCTCGGCTCTTTCAAGGGAGCCACGACTCCCCATACTCGCATCCCTCTGAACCAAGGCATTTGCGGCGCCGCCGCTTCCACGGGAAAGACGGTCGTCGTCGACGATGTTAATTCCGATCCCCGGTATCTCGCCTGCTCTCTTGAAACCAAATCCGAAATCGTCGTCCCTGTTTGCGTTCACGGCAAAGTTGTCGGCGAGCTCGACATCGACTCACACTTTGCCGCCGCCTTCGGCCCCGAAGATCGCGCTCTCTGCGAACACGCCGCCGTCGCCCTCGGCCGATTCTTCGAGCGCACGCGGAGCTGATGTAGCCGGAATCAGCGGCTCCGCTCTGTTGGCAGTAAAGTCTAGACTACGTCGCGCTCGAATCGTGACGGACCCAGTCAGTTTGGACTCCCGGCGGCTGCATCAGGGTTTGCATCACCACGCAATATTGTTCCGTTTTTTCGTGCAATCCGCGCAATTGTTCCGGCGTTGCGTCCGGAGCCACCACGTCGAAATACACCCGAATGCTTTCGAATCCGACGGGCACGTCTTTTGAGACCCCGAGGGTGCCGCGCAAATCCATGGTTCCCTCGACGGTCACTTCGATTCTTTGCGTCGGTATGCCCATGGCCGAGGCGACCATCTGACAAGTGATCTGCGCGCACGCGGCCAGCGCCCCCAGCAGCAGGTCTCCCGAGCAAGCGCCGCTGCCGGCGCCCCCAACCCCCTTATGCGCCTCCGCGCTGTACACGGCGCGCCCGATATCGACCGAGCAGGCGATCGGAACATCCGTCTGCCCGCCCTTCGCGCGCAGAGTGATCTTCGAGGCATTTGAGTCGTTGCGATATCGCTCTTTCAGCGGCTTCTGAAGCGTTCGTAGATCCATGGTCACCTCATGACCTCAATATGCTGCCGATTTGCTGCGGATCTCACACTATCGGTCAACCCGCCTTGAAACCGCTTCCTCGGCATGCTAGCATCCGTGCCGATCGTTGCTGATTCGGGGTTCGCGCATGCCCAAATTCGTCGTCGAACGTGAAATACCCGGCGCCGGAAACCTCACAGATGCGGAACTCCGAGAGATCGCTCGCAAGTCAGTGGCCGTCCTCAAGGGGATGGGCCCTGAGATTCAATGGCTTCAAAGCTACGTTGTGGGCGACAAGTTCTACTGCGTGTATCTCGCTCCCGACGAGGCCACGATACGCGAACACGCAAGGCGCGCAGGCTTTCCTGCCAATCGCGTCTCCGCCGTGCGCCGCCTGCTCGACCCTTCAACCGCTGAATAAGCTGTCCTGCGCACTAGCCCGAAGGAGACGCCGTCTCGGGCAGCAGGAATTACTTCGCACCTGAACCTCACGGCGCGGTCAACCCGCCTTGAAACTGCTTCTTCGGCATGATAGCATGCGTCCCCATCGTTGTTCATTCGGGGAGCGCGCATGCCCAAGTTCGTTATCGAACGTGAAATCCCGGGCGCCGGAAGCCTGACGGATGCTCAACTGCGCGAGGCTTCCCAAAAGTCGGTCAGCGTCCTCAGATCGATGGGTCCGGAGATCCAGTGGCTCCACAGCTACGTCACGGGCAACAAGGTGTATTGCGTTTACCTTGCTCCGGACGAAAGCACGATCCAAGAACATGCGAAACGCGTAGGCATTCCCGCCAATCGCGTCTCCGCCGTGCGCCGTCTGATCGACCCTTAGACTGCTGAATAAGCTGTCCTGCGCACTAGCACGAAGGAGACGCCGTCTCGGGCAGCAGGACTTCCTCAATCGCTTTCTCGACCGGCATTGCCCAACCCTCTGACCATATCGCCGCACGCGAAGTTTCGCTCAACGCTTGCCGCGCCGAATCCAGAATGGATTCGAGTTTGGCTTGCTCCGCGGGTGGACGAGGAGCGCCGATTCTCTGGCGAAGGGCGGCCGCCGTTCCTGCCAGTCGCAACGAGCGCTTTGCTTCGGACTGCGCCGCTGCCAGGCACGCGAAACATTCCAACAGGCGCGCAATGCCGCGTTTATGACCGAGCTCATGAAAAATTCGCAGGCTCTCCTGGTACAAGGCCTGCGCCATGGCGAAATCTCCCTGCTCCCTGGCCAAACTTCCCAGGTCGGCCAGCGTGCCGGCAATACCCCAGCGGTCGCCGAGCTCACGGAAAATCGCCAGAGCTTCTTCGTACAATCCCCGTGCGCCTGCGGAATCACCTTCTTCGCGCGCGGCATCTGCCTGGTGGTTGAGCGTCCAAGCGACGCCCGTTCGATCTCCTAATCCCTGGAAAATCGAGAGACACTCTGCGTACAGAGCCCGCGCTCGGCGATAGTCACCTTCCAGTTCGACGACGTTCGCCAGATTGCTCAGGGAACGCGCCACAGCCTTCTGGTCCTCCAATTCTCTCCACAACGCCAGACCTTCCTCGAATAATGGATGCGCCATTGCGGTATCGCCTCGGTCCCGGGCGTTAACCCCCAGCGCGTTTAGACAGACCGCCGCGCCCGGCTTGTCGCCCAACTGGCGCGCGATGTCCAGGCTTTCCTTCAGAATCGCTTCTGCCGCCGCGTAATCTCCTTGCTCGACGGCCAGGACCCCAGCGGCAAAAAGCACGCGCGCGCGCCCCTTGGTGGGTGCAGCTGCTGCCGGGATCCTTAGCAGCTTGCCGAGCCTGTCTCTGCCTTCGGCCAGATATTCTCGAGACTCCCAGAAATGAAACAGCGCCGCCCCGAGTCGCAGGCCCCACTCCGCCTCTCCCGTCTCCGTCAGCCACTCGAGCGCAGCCCGAAAATTGTCATGTTCCAGCGCGAAGCGTTCCACCCATTCCGTACCTTCCGGGCCGCTGTGCTCGCTGGCCTCCTCTTCCGCCAGCACCAGGCAGTAGGCTGCGTGAGCGCGCCTGATCGCAGCCTCTTCTCCGCTTTCCTTCAGTTTTTCGCGCGTGTATTCCCGGATCGTTTCCAGCATCACGAACCGCGATTCGTTGTTCGCCTGCTCGGTTTGCTGTATCAGGCTCTTGTCAACCATGGATTCCATGCCATCGAGAAGGTCCAAATCGAGATCTCTCTTGGTATCGCAAACGGCCTCCACGCCTTCCAGCGTGCATCCGCCCACAAACGCCGATAGCCTCCGGAAAAGTTTCTGCTCGGCGGTGCTCAACAGGTCGTAGCTCCAATCGATCGTGGCGCGAAGCGTGTGCTGCCGCTGCGGCAGGTCTCGGGCGCCGCCGGTCAACAGCTGCAACCGGCTCGCAAGGCGTGTTCGCATGGAGGAAGGCGAAAGCACTTTGACGCGTGCGGCCGCCAGCTCGATTGCTAGGGGCAGACCATCCAGCCGCGCGCAAATCTCAATCACGGCGGGCGCATTTTGCCGGTCAAGTTCAAAATCCGGCTTGGCGGCGACGGCCCTCTGTACGAACAGCTCGACCGCAGAGTACCGCGACAGGACATTGAGCGGAGGCATGGATTGCGAATCCGGCAGCGCCAGCGGCGGCACCGGAAACTCATGTTCCCCGTACACGTGCAGCGCTTCCCGGCTCGTCACCAGGACCTTCAAATCGGGAGCCATGGAGAGTATCTCGGCCACAATCGATGCCGCCCGAATCAGGTGCTCGAAATTGTCGAGCAACAGCAGCATGGGTGCGCGTACTGAATCCCGTAGATTCGCCCGAAGCATTTCGAGCGGTGATTGTCCCCCTGCTTCCCGTATGCCCAACGTCTGAACGATGGCCGAAGCAATCAAGCTCGGGTCGTTCAGCGAGGAGAGCGGAACAAAATGAGTGCCTCCTGGAAAGCTCTCGGCAAGGCTGCCCGCCACCTCCACGGCAAGCCGCGTTTTGCCGATGCCGCCCGGGCCTGTAATTGTCACCAGCCGCACTTCCTGACGAAGGAGGAGTTCTTTCGCAGTGGCTACTTCCTTTTCCCGCCCCACAAACCCGGTCCGCTGCACTGGAATATTTGCCGGGCGGGTCTCCACCTGCTTGAGCGGCTTCTCCGAAAAGCGGTCGCGTATCGTTGCCAGTTCCCGCGCGAGGTCTCGTGTGGAGACGTAGCGCTTATCAGGCGCTTTCGCCAGACACCTCTCGATGGCCCAGCACAGTGGTGCCGGGACCTCCGGGTTGTGTGCTCCGATAGGTTCGGCTTGCTCGCCGAGAATGGCCGCGAGTGTCTCTGTCGGTGTGCTCCTCTGAAAGGCGTGGTTTCCAGTCACCATCTCGTAGAGGACCAGGCCGAGCGAAAACTGGTCCGAGCGGAAATCTAGCTGGCCGCCGCTGGCCTGCTCCGGCGACATGTATTGGACAGTCCCTACGATCCCGCCGGGGCCAGTGTGCCACCCGGAAATCGTTCGCGTCTCCGATCTTTCTCCCCCCGGCGGGACTACCTTCGCCAAGCCAAAGTCGAGGATTTTGACGAACCCATCCGGAGAGACCATCAGGTTCGCGGGCTTGATATCCCTGTGTGCGATGCCCGCTTCATGGGCCTTGGCCAACCCATCCGCAGCCTGCGCCGCGATTTCAATTGCCTTTCGTACCGGCAGCAAGCCGGCCGAAAACAGCTCCCGTAATGTTTTCCCTTCGACAAGTTCCATTGCAATGTAGTGCGTCGAGCCTTGTTGTCCGAGTTCATAGATGGTGACGATATTGGGGTGATTGAGGGCCGAGGCCGCGCGAGCTTCCCGCTCGAAGCGGTGCAAGCGATCGCTGTCCCCTGAAAACTCCGCGGGCAGAATCTTGATCGCAACGGTCCGGCCGAGGCGAGTATCCCGCGCCTGGTACACCTCACCCATCCCGCCCGCTCCTATGGACGCGAGGATTTCATACTGTGCCAGTCTGGTTCCACTTACCAATGTCTCGCCGCTTCCTGAGACGCCGCGCTCCAAGAACGTGCTATCTTCCCGACTGTGTGCGGCGATCAGCGATTCTACCTCGCGGCGCAAAGATGGTTCGGCGCAGACCTGGTCGAGGTAGGCGGCTCTCTCCCGGGGCGTCCGTTCGAGAGCGCCGGCCAGCAGTTCCTTGACTTCCTGCCACTGTTCCGGCGTCACTTGGGTGCGTCCTTCTTCATCTCCCGACGTAGCCAGGCGCGGGCGGTCGCCCATTCACGTTTCACGGTGGCCGGCGAAACGCCGAGGACAACGGCGGTCTCCTCGATGGAAAGACCTCCGAAGAATCTCAGCTCGATCAGGCGGCCCTGCTGCGCATCGAGAGCGGCTAGTTTGCTTAGGGCGTCGTCGAGCGCGACGAGATCGATTTCCGTTTTCTGAGCTGGACCAAGCTCCGGATCAAGAGCCAGCCGTGGAGCTCCGGCGCCGCGCTTCGCGGCGCGCCGGTTGCGCGCATGGTCCACCAGAATGTGCCGCATCAATTGCGCGGCCACACCGAAAAAGTGGGCGCGGTTTTGCCATTGCGGCGCTTCCTGCCGGACCAGGCGCAGATATGCCTCGTTGACTAATGCAGCGCTCTGAAGGGTGTGATCGGGGCGTTCGCGCCAGAGGTGACGGCGCGCCAGCCGGCGCAACTCGTCGTAAACCACGGGTATCAGCGCTTCCCGCGCCTCCTCGTTGCCCTGGCCCCAGTCGGCCAGCAGTCTATTGATTCGCGTGGACGACTCCGCGCACACGTTTCATCTCCTGGAGCCAGCGAATTACTCGGAGTTGACGAGAAAGGTAGCGCCCCGCACGCACAAAGTCAATTTTGGTTTGCCTTGGAAGCACAGGGCTTAGCGGCCCGAAATCTCGCCCAAAAGAATCCTTCATCCGCGTGAGCCAGTTTGTCGCCGGTTCTCGCTTTATAGGGTGAAGGCACGATACGGACTTCGGCGGGCAATCGGAGATGCAATCGGCCAACAGACGAAAGGAGAACTACAATGAACACGAATCAGAAGGGTCAATCAGCTATTTGGAAGCCGTTTCTTGGCGTTTTGCTGGCAGTCTGTTTCTTGGCGACGGCGGCCCACGCGGATCCTCTCTTCACAGGCACGTTTAAAGTGACGAACGAAGTCCGATGGGACAATGCTGTGCTAGCCCCCGGCCAGTACTCCCTCACGCTCGATTACTCGGGGACGAGTCTAAGTCTCATCGTTCGCGATGCACAGAGCAGCCAGGTCGTCATGCGCGCGTTTGCGCGAACCTACTACGTCACGAACAATGCCACTGACAGCAAGCTCCTCGTCGTCGGCCGGGGAGACCGTCGCGCCGTATCTTCGGTTTGGCTGGCCGGCTTCGGTGAAGTCTTCCAGGACGCGCATCCATTCCGGACCAGCAAGCGAGCTGCGGAAGAAGCGCGCAACGCGGAAGCCATCCCAGTCGAAATGGCCCAGAAATAATGGGCGTCGTGACGCGCGCGACTTGGGGCCAGATCTCACCTTCCCTCTGGCCCCAAGACCTTCCAGACCGCTCAGCTACCCCGCCGCGAGATGCCTTGTACGACCCCGGATTTGATGGTATAAAAATTCTTCGAGCATCGAAGGCTGGATGCTTCGTTTGGAAGGGCGTCTCGCGACGTAAGCCCCTTTTAGGAGAATGATTCATGGCGTATGTCATTGCCGAACCCTGCATCGGAACCAAGGACGCCGCGTGCGTCGACGTCTGCCCGGTGGACTGCATCCACCCGCGCAAGGACGAGCCCGAATTTGAGGGCGCGAAACAGCTCTTCATTAACCCCGATGAGTGCATCGACTGCGGGGCTTGCGTCCCTGTCTGCCCGGTGACCGCGATTTTTGCGCTGGAGGATCTGCCGGAAAAATGGTCGGGCTATACGCAGATCAACGCCGACTACTATAAGAAGGTCTGACGCTCACTCTCGCGGCGCGGATCGGCGCGCCGGATATGGCTGGATAAGAATTGTGCGCGGCGGATCATTCATCCGCCGCGTTTCTTTTTCTGAGCCTATTCTTCGTCGCGCGAATCTTCGGCACGTCCTGCGGTCCGCGGTCAATATCGGCCTGCTGTAATTTTCGCCAGGCCTCGACTTCGCTTCGCAATTTCGCGATGGCTATTCCGCGGAAATCATCGGGACATCCCGCCAGCTTCACGATTCCCGCCGCCAGCAGCGACTGCCTCCCGCGCGCGTTCCCCCGTCCGTGGTGATGGAACGCCGCCGCAACCTGAATCAGCCCCTGCAGGAATGTCTTCTCCGGTTCTGGCGCGGCGAGCCACAATTCCTCCCACACTTCGTGCGCTTCGAAGAACCGCCGGGCGTTGAAGTCCGCCACTCCGCGCCGGAATTTCTCGTCGTCAGTCATCGCCGCGCAATCTTCTCCGCGCCGTAGGGTGCCCCACCTTTGGTTTTCAAGCGTGGGGATTTTCGGCTAATGTGGAACGCGAATCATATCAGCCTGAGACCCATGCAAATTCAAATCGAATTGCCCGATGTAAAGCTCGGAGTGGTCGAAGCGGACAGCGTTCGCTTCGCGCTCGTCGACGAATCGCTCGCGGCGCTGATGGACCAAATCTGCGAACGCAAACGCCGCGAGTTTACCGTCGAAAGCCTCGCCGACGCGGAACCCACGCGTGCGGTGCGCGCCATGTTTCGCGCCTGGGGCGTCGATCCATCGAAGTATCGCCCATCGTCCGAGGCTTTACTCCGCCGCGTGGTCCAAGGCAAAGGACTCTACCGCGTTTCGAATCTCGTCGATATCGGCAATCTCGGCTCGATCGAGACGGGCTGGCCTTACGGCTGCTACGACCGCTCGCGCATCGCGCCGCCGATCACTTTCCGGCACGGCTCTTCTGACGAAGCATATGAGGGCATTGGCAAACGCGCGTGGCACCTCGAAGGGCGTCCGGTTCTCGCCGACAAGCAAGGCCCTTTCGGCAGCCCGATCAGCGACTCGACGCGCAGCATGATTGCCGAATCGGCGCGCGATGTCCTTGTGGTGATTTACGCGCCTTCGGGAGCGCCGGACGCCTCTCTGGAATCGGCGATGGCGCGTGTCGCCGAGCGCTTCTCGCAGTTCGCCGGCGCGAGCGCCTCGCGCTTGGTGATTTGTCGCCGGGAATAGGGTTCCTCGGTAAAATCTAAACGCGCACCTTGTGTCGAGACGCGAAACCTGCTGGCGCCCTTGTGTTATCTACCGCCATACGAATAAGATGCGGGGCCAGGTGACAGGGCGGACGCAGGCGTAGGGAACTTTTTACCCGGCTTTTGCGTTCCATGGATTGAGGCCGGAAGATAGTGCAGCGAGCGAGGCCAGGAACGATTGGAGCCCGACGCCCAACTGATTCAGTCGTGTCTCCGGGGCAACGGGCCGGCCTGGGAGGAACTTGTGCGGCGCCACACGCGGCGGGTCTATAACCTCTGCTACCGGTTCACGGGCAATGGGGCGGCGGCCGAAGACTTGAGCCAGGAGGTTTTCCTCCGCGTGTACAAGACGCTCGGCAGCTATCAGCCGGTCTACGGCGCGTTCCCGACGTGGCTCACTAGCGTCACGCGAAACCTGTTGGTCGATCATTACCGGCGAACGCGACGCGACCGGATCACGGATTCGATCGACGACGCGATGCCGCAAATCGAGGAAACACATTCGCCGGTTCGCTCGCCGGACAAGGTGATGCAGGCGGCCGAACTTAGCGAGCAGTTGCAGCGAGGTCTCGCTCGATTGTCGCCCGAGCTGCGCGAGGCCGTGATCTTGCGGGATTTGCAGGAGCTCGATTACAGCGAAATTCGCACCGTCCTGCAGGTGCCCGAAGGAACAGTGAAATCCAGAATCAACCGCGGGCGCATCGAGCTGGCGCGCGTGCTGCAAGAAATGGGAGTGCGTCCGGCGTAGGCCGGATGAATAGCGATGAACTGGAACTGCACAACAACGGAAGAACGGCTCACGGATTACCTCGACGGCGCGCTTACGCCGGAAGAAGCCGCGGCCTTCTCCGCGCATAAGGCGGGCTGCGTTGCGTGCGCCGGGATGGTGGCCGAGGTGAGCGCGCTCGTGAGCCAGATGCAGCGAATCGAGCCGCTCGAAGTCCCCGTACACTTGCCCGTGAGGATTCTCGACGCCACGCTCGGCCCGCGAAAGCAGGCGATGGACTGGCGCCGTTGGTTTGACTGGCTGGGCGTGATCTGGCAGCCGCGCTTCGGGATGGGAGCGGCCACCGTTGCGGCATCGTTTGCCGTTCTGTTCCATGCGTTTGCGCCGGTGGAGAAAAAGGTCACGCTCGCCGACTTGAATCCGATCGTCGTCGTTCGCACGGCCAACCGGCAGGCGCATCTCACGTACGCGCGCGGCGTAAAGTTCGTCAACGACCTGCGCGTCGTCTACGAGATTGAATCGCGCCTCGGGTCGCAACCTGCCCGAATTGCCCCGGTGAGCGAGCCCGAAGCGCCGCAGCCTTCGCACCCTTCGCCCTCTTCAAATGACCCGCACGAGAAGTCGCAAGCAGTGCCACACACAAATCGCCGGAAAACTTCCGGCGACGGTTTGCTGGCGTTCGCCGAGGCGGATCGCTGGCCCGACGACAGCACAACGAGGAGTCGCCCATGAAATGCGCCGTACATACAGAAGTGGATGCGACAGGCTTTTGCCGTAACTGCGGCAAGGCGCTGTGCCCTGCATGCACCCGCGACGTGCGCGGCGCGCTCTATTGCGAGCCGTGCCTCGCAAATATCGTGGCTCCGCCGCCGGCGGCCGTCCCGCCGGCGCATACGGGGCCGAATCCCGGCGTGGCGCTGGCTCTGGGATTCATTCCGGGGCTCGGCGCCGTCTACAACGGCGAATACATCAAGGCGCTGATCCACGTGTTCGTCTTCGCTGGGCTGATCGCCGGGCTAACCAACGGCGGCTCAGCGGGCTATGATGCCTTCCTCGGCATCGCCCTGGGAATTTTCTGTCTCTACATGCCCATCGAGGCTTATCACGTGGCTAGGGCAAAGCAAATGGGCGTGGCGCCGCCGGCTCCCCTCGTGGCCCTGGCGGAAACCCCGAGCGGAGAACAGCGACCCGTTGGAGCCATCGTCCTGATTGCTCTGGGCGTTTTTTTCCTTTTGGGAAGTCTCGGACTGCTCAATTGGGACTGGTTCGGCAGGTTGTGGCCGTTGGGGCTGATTGCTTTGGGCGTTTGGCTGCTCGCGGATCGATTCAAGAGAAGCGCTTAGGAGAATCGGATGACCGACCAAATAGGAGCTCGCTGTTCCTGTGCCCGTTGCCGCATGCACGGACTCATGGGGCCGGTTATCATCATCACGATCGGCGCCATTTTCCTGCTGAGCGAATACACGCCGTACGGCATCGGGCATCTCTGGCCCGTGATTCTGATCGTCGTGGGCGTCTTCCGGCTTGCCGAATCGATGGTTTCCAGCGAGGGGCACATCCAATCGTGAGAGACGCATGAGCAACGGCCGGCCATATCGAAGTTCGCTTTTCGCAGGGCTCCTGCTGATCCTGCTCGGCGTGATTTTCCTCTTTGATCGGATGTATCCGGGCTTCGAAATCGGACGCCTGATTCGCCTCTACTGGCCGGCGCTTCTGATCCTGTGGGGCGTGGCCAAGCTGCTCGACCAGCTTTCCACGCGCGGCACGGGGCAACCGCGCCCGAGCATCCTTTCGGGAGGCGAAGCGGTCTTGCTCGTCCTACTCGCAATTGTGCTGAGCAGCTTCGTCTTTCGCGACTGGATTCGCGACCACTTCCCCGGCATCAATATCGAATTGCCGGCATTCCATGACACTTTCTCGCAAGCCATTCCTGCGGCGTCGCAAACGCTCGCCCCAGGCGCGCGCGTCGCGATTGCCACCGGCCGCGGCGACGTCACCGTGCATGCCGGCGATGACGACAGCCTCGTCGTCACGGCAACCAAGTCAGGATCCGGCGCGAGTGAATCCTCCGCGCAAGAAGGCATGAAACAGGTCGCGATTACCATCGATCCGCAGGGTAATGGGGTGCTCATTCACCCGATCAACATGTACACGGCACCCGGCGGCGTGAGCGTCGATATCGACGTTCGCGTGCCGAAATCGTCGTCGCTCGCCATCTACGCTGCCCACGGAGACGTCAGCGTTTCGGGAGTCTCCGGAAGCATCGATGTGCGTTCCGGAAACGGCGACACCGCGGTTCACAGTGCGGGTTCGGATGTCAGCGTGGAATCGGAAAACGGCGACATCAGCATCGAAGGAGTCGGCGGAAATCTCAAATTGAGCGGGCGCGGCGACGATGTCGAAATCAAGAACGTTTCCGGCAACGCCGCTATCGACGGGGCGTTCAGCGGCGACATCGATCTGCGCAACGTCGCCAAAACCACGCATTGCGCGACGCAGTTCTCCGACCTCACGCTTGGCCAGCTCATGGGCCGCATGCAGCTCGATTCCGGCGATATTTCCGTCTCAGGCGTGACTGGCGACGCGAGGATCAACACGCGCAACAAAAACATCTCAGCCGATCACATCGCCGGGCAGCTCAATATCGTCGACTCGCATAGCGACATCGACGTCAAATACGCTGCGCCGCCGCGCGCCAATATCACCATCGCCGACGATTCCGGCGACATCGATCTGGCGCTGCCTTCGGATTCCAATTTCTCCTTGTCGGCGATTTCCCGCTCGGGCGAGGTCGACAGCGATTTCGGCGGCTCCGCGCTGAGACCGATCAACGACGAGAACATGCAGCAACTCACCGGACAATTCGGCAGCGGCGGCCCGAGAATCTCGATCGCCAACACCTACGGCACAATTCAGCTCAGCAAATCCAACTGAGGTGTACCCGGTGCGAAAACTGGCGAAGTCGTGGCACAGAATGGCGTTAGGCTTCGCCGCCTGCGCAATCATTTCGGCACTTTGCGCGCAGACTGCAGCCGCTGAATCTGTCCGCGAAGAATTAATCCGCCTTCAACGGGAATATGGACTCACATTCGCGTGGATGGAGCCAGGAGTCCGGTGGACGCACCCAGAAGTCCGGGCGATTTCGTTCGATACACGCACCGTAGTCGGTTTGGAAAATTCCATGGGAGCTTTCCAGCCGAACGGATTCAGCCTCGAAGAATATCCGGACCTCTCGGAAATCGGAATGTGCTGGTCCCACGATCACACGAAGGTGGCCTCGACGATGATTAACCGCTCCACGGGCAGCGTCAGGCTTGGCATTCTTGATTTACGCTCGAAGCAAACTCGCGCGATCGCAATCAACGTTGATCAGAAGCCTTATGTCACTTCCCAATGCTGGTCACCAGACGACAAAGCGATCGTCTATGAGCTGGACGGCGACGTTCGGCTTTATGAGGTCGAGAACGACCGCGCGGACGCAATTGCCAAGGGAACGGACCCAACTTGGTCGCCAGATGGCAAGTGGATCGCGTTCCGAAACGGCGACGCGTACTACGCCATGCACCCCGACGGAAGTGAGAGAAGGGAGCTGTTTCGCAACCACTGGGGCAAAGCAGTGTCCGCGCTTTATTGGTCACCAGATTCGCGGATTGTTGCGTACGTGAGAGAACTTGGCTTCCTTCAAGGGGGAGCCCTCGATGCCGAGTTCAACGAGCTACGGGTCAGGCGTTTGGAGGACGGTTCAGAAGATCGCCTTTGCCCGGAGAATGGTCCTGCGGCAACTCACGACTCTCCGACAAAATGACCCTGCACGAGGCCGTCGGCCCCGGTGAGTGCGGCGCGGGAGAAACTCCAATCTCGGCGATTACAAATTCCACGCCTTGGCCGCCCCGCGCAGCTTATCCAGCGTGACAAAAAATTCCGGAAACGATACCGCCGCGCACTCGGCGTCGCGAATGGTCGTGTCGCCTTCCGCGCCCAACGCAGCCACCGCGAGCGCCATGGCGATGCGATGGTCGCCCTGCGGATCGACCTTCGCCCCGCGCAGTTTGCCCGCCGCCCGCCCCTCGACGCGCATCCCGTCTTCGAACTCCTCGACGCGCGCGCCCATCGCCCGCAGACCCTCGGCCATCGTCGCGATGCGGTCGCTCTCTTTCACGCGCAGCTCCTGCGCGTTGTGAATTTCGATTCCCTTCTCGGTGAAGGGGCCAAGCGCCGCCAGCATGGGCAGCTCGTCGATCATTTCGGCCACCTGCGTGCCGGAAATTTCGCCGCCTTTTAGCGGCGCGTGCCGCACGGAAACGTCGCCCACCAATTCGCCGTGCCGCATCTGCAAGGACGCCACATGCACCAGCGCGCCGATCGATATCAGGAAATCGAGCACGCGCGCGCGTGTGGGATTCAGCCCCACGTTGTGCAGCATCAGCGACGATTCCGGGAGCACCATCGCCGCCGAAATCAGAAATACCGCGGCGGAAAGGTCTCCTGGAACTACGAGCTGCTGCGCTACGAGCGTCGGCCGCGGATGAATGCGGATCGCGCTTTTCGTGCCGTCGATTGTCGCGCCGAATTCGCGCAGCGCCACTTCCGTGTGGTCGCGCGTCGAAACCGACTCGCGCACGGTTGTCGGCCCGTCGGCGTAAAGCCCGGCAAGCAGCACTGCCGACTTCACCTGCGCGCTTGGCGTCGGAGGCGTATAGTCGATTGCGTGCAGCGGGCCGCCGCGAATCTCGAGCGGCGCGCGGTCGCCTTCCTGGCTGCGAATCACCGCGCCCATCTGACGCAGCGGCTCGATCACGCGCCGCATCGGCCTCCGCCGCAGCGAGTCGTCGCCCGTCAGCGTTGAAGTGAACGGCTGCCCCGCCAGCGTGCCCGCCAGCATCCGCATCGTCGAGCCAGAATTTTCGGCGTCGAGCGGCTTGCGCGGCTCCTTCCATCCATTGAGTCCCGCGCCCTTGATGCGCACCGTGCGATCGCTCTTTTCGATCTCGACGCCCAGCCGCCGCAAGCATTCGAGCGTGCTTTGGCAATCCGCAGCCGAAGCGTAGTTCCCGATCTCGGTGCGTCCCTCCGCCAGCGCCGCAATGATCGCGTAGCGGTGTGAAATCGATTTGTCTCCCGGCAGCTCGACGACTCCGTCGATGATCCCGCCCGGCGAAATCACCCGTTTGCTCATATGGACGACGATTCTAGCATGGCCGTTCCGGCGCCCCAGGCGCTTCCCGCTCGGGGTCTGAGTCAATCACCAGGGGGATACGATGTGACTAGGCTCTTCGATGCCTTGGATTTCATTGACGAAACGCGCGATTCCTGCTAGAAACGTTGATTCTGCTGGGGGAATGTTTCGCACTACGGCTTCCGCTCGGGAAGTCGATTGTCCCGGAGGAAAGAGCTGTACTTGACGAGCATTGTTACCCTTGCGGGTGTGGGCGTGGACCGTGTCGCTCCAATGCACACCGACACTCACTTGGGGCGATTATCCCGATAGATCTCGATGAAAAACTCTGATGGAGGATTACTGATGCGCAGCGGAATTGCGGGCGCCCGATCGGCTGGGGCGCGAATGGCAGGCGCGTGCGTGCGCCCTTTCGGAAGGATCTTTGCGGCGCTGGGCGCTATCGCTTTCGCTCTGATGGGCACCCCGGCGCTGGCAGGCGCCGCGCAGGAGTCCGCTGGCGGCGAGGCCAGCCTCAAGCTGCCCGATCTCTCCCAGGTGAATTTCCTCCACGACACGGTGGACGGGCACAAGTTGTTGATGTGGGGCCTGCTCTTCTGCGTATTCGGGCTCGCTTTCGGCATGACCATCTACATCCGGCTGAAGAATCTTCCCGTTCACCGGTCGATGCGCGAAATTTCCGACCTGATCTATGAGACCTGCAAAACCTATCTCATCAATCAGGGCAAGTTCCTTTTCCTGCTGTGGATCTTCATTGCTGCCGTGATCGTTCTCTACTTCGGCGTGCTGCGCCACCGCGAACCCATCATCGTTGCGATGATCCTCTTCTTCAGCGTCGTCGGAATTCTCGGCAGCTACGGCGTGGCGTGGTTCGGCATCCGCGTCAACACCTTCGCGAACTCGCGCACCGCCTTCGCGGGTCTGGCCGGCAAACCGTATCCGATCTATCAAATCCCGCTGCGCGCCGGAATGAGCATCGGCATGATGCTCATCAGCGTCGAGCTCTTCATGATGCTGGTCATCCTGCTTTTCGTTCCGGGCTCATATGCGGGACCGTGCTTCATCGGCTTCGCGATCGGCGAATCGCTGGGCGCTGCCGCTCTGCGCATCGCGGGCGGCATCTTCACCAAGATTGCGGACATCGGCTCCGATCTGATGAAGATCGTCTTCAAAATCAAGGAAGACGATGCCCGCAACCCCGGCGTCATCGCCGACTGCACCGGCGATAACGCGGGCGATTCGGTCGGCCCGAGCGCCGACGGATTCGAAACCTACGGGGTCACCGGCGTCGCGCTGATCACGTTCATCCTGCTCGGCGTGACAAGCCCGGTCGTGCAAGTTCAACTGCTCGTATGGATTTTCGTGATGCGCGTCGCGATGCTGGTGGCGAGCGCGGTCGCGTACTTCGTCAACACGGCCATCGCCAGCGCGCGATTCGGCAAAGTCGACAAAATGAATTTCGAATCACCGCTCACGTCGCTCGTATGGATCACGTCGGTGGTCTCCATCGGCCTCACCTACCTGATCTCCTACTTCATCATTCCCGATCTCAATGGCGATACGACGCAGTGGTGGAAGCTCGCGACCATCATTTCGTGCGGCACGCTGGCCGGCGCGCTGATTCCGGAGCTCGTGAAAGTTTTCACGTCCACGGAATCGCGCCACGTCCGCGAAGTAGTGTCCTCGGCGCAAGAAGGCGGCGCGTCACTCGGAATTCTTTCCGGCTTCGTGGCCGGCAATTTCTCCGCCTACTACCTTGGCCTGACGATGGTGATCCTGATGGCCATCGGGTACCTGGTCAGCCTCGGAGGGCTCAGCGGCGTGATGATCGCCGCGCCTGTGTTTGCGTTCGGCCTCGTGGCGTTCGGATTCCTCGGAATGGGTCCGGTCACGATCGCAGTCGATTCCTACGGGCCGGTCACGGATAACGCGCAATCCGTATACGAATTGTCGCTGATCGAAAACGTCCCGAATATCGCGCAGGAGCTGAAAAAGGACTTCAACATCGACGTTCAGTTCGAGCACGCCAAGCAGATGCTCGAAGAAAACGACGGCGCCGGAAACACGTTCAAGGCCACGGCAAAACCGGTGCTGATCGGCACGGCGGTGGTCGGCGCGACCACCATGATTTTCTCGATCATCATGGCGCTCACCAATGGCCTCACGACGGACGTCGACAAGCTCTCGCTTTTGCACGCCCCGTTCGTGCTGGGACTGATCACGGGCGGCGCGATGA
>JBAPOM010000125.1:0-52036 GCA_049279635.1 Candidatus Acidiferrales bacterium | reverse complement strand
CGTAGGTCTGGAACGGAACGGTTATTTGTCGATGCAACTGCCGATTGGGGACCGGCTGTCGGTTTCGTTGCGGCTCGGGAGCCAATGAAAGACTACGCCGACACGACGGTGCGCGTGCGCTACGCCGAGACCGACCAGATGGGCGTTGTCTATTACGGAAACTATTTCACGTGGTTCGAGGTCGGACGAATCGAGTTTTGCCGCCAACTGGGCTTCGACTACAAACAGATGGAGATCAAGGACGACCGCTTTCTCGTGGTCGCCGAGACGTCCTGCCGCTACAAGAATCCGGCGCGATTTGACGACCTGCTGACCGTGCGCACGCGCGTGACGAGATCGCAAAGGCGTATGATCCGCTTTGCGTATGAGATTTTCCGGCAGGGCTCAGACGAGTTGATCGCAACCGGCGAAACGGCGCACGTGGTTTGCGACAGGCAGGGCCGGCCGAAGTCGCTGCCCGAGAAATATCGACGATACTTCCCGCCGGCGCACCCGGATGCCTCGGCGCTTGCGAAGCGCCGGGAATAAGGCTCAAACGGAGACATTGTTATGAGCGCAACGGACCCTGCAAAGATCGAGAAATATCGCGGCAGGCTGCGCGAGGAGTGGACCGAAGAGGCGACTGTTTCGGCGTGGCGAAAATGGCACGCGAAAATGGCGGCTTTCACCGGCGGCGTGACCGAGACGATCCTCGCAGCGGCGCAGCTTCGCCCGGGGATGCGCGTGCTCGATCTTGCGAGCGGCGTGGGCGATCCGTCGCTTTCGATCGCGGAAGCGGTCGGACCTTCGGGGCACGTTACTGCAACCGATCTAGGGCCGGGAATGATCGGGCTCGCCGAGGAACTCGCACGAGCGCGAGGACTGCGCAACATCGATTTTCGCGTCGCGAATGTCGAGGCGCTTCCCTTCCCGGACGAGTCGTTCGACGTGGTGACGTGCCGGTTCGGCGTGATGTTTTTCCCCGATCAATTGAAGGCGTTTCGCGAATGCGTGCGGGTGCTCAAGCGCGGCGGGCGCGTGGCGTTCGTGGTTTGGGGAAGGCGCGAGCAGGCTTTTCTCGGCACGACCGTAGGCATCCTCACGAAGTACGTCGAAATGCCTCCGCCCGATCCGGATGCGCCGCATGCGTTCATGTTCGGCGAGCGCGGACTGCTGAAGAGCAAGCTCGAGGCCGCGGGATTCGCGCAGGTGAGCGAAGAGGTGCGGACGGTTTCGGGGCGCTGGGCCGGCTCGCCGGAGGAATACTGGCAACAGTTTACCGAGGTGGCGGCGCCGTTTCGCCCGATGGTCGCCGGGCTGACGGCAGAAACGCGCGCGAAGGCTGAAGCGGAGATTTTCGCGGGGCTGCGAAAGCTTTCGGATGGCTCGACGATCACCCTGCCGCTTGAAATTGTCGTGGGGACGGGCATTCGCTCGTGACTGCAATCCGAATCGACGGCGAGCATCTGACAGTCGAAGAGCTGCATAGCCTTGTGTTCGATGGGGCGACGGCGGAGCTTGCAGCGGCGGCGCGCGAGCGGATGAACGCCTCGCGGGCGGTGATCGAGCGGATGATCGCGTCGGACGCTGCGGTGTATGGCGTGAATACCGGCTTCGGCAAGATGGCCTCGACGCGGATTTCGCACGGCGAGATACGCCGCTTGCAGCTCAACCTTGTGCGCAGCCATGCGTGCGGCGTGGGCGCGCAGCTCAGCGAGGCGGCGACGCGTGCGATGCTTGTCCTGCGGGCGAATGCGATCGCCAAGGGATTTTCCGGTGTGCGGCCGCTCGTTGCGGAAACGCTGCTCGCGATGCTGAATCGCGGCGTGCATCCGGTGATTCCTTCGCAGGGGTCGGTAGGCGCTTCGGGAGACCTTGCGCCGCTCGCGCATTTGGCGCAGGTTGCGATTGGCGAAGGCGAGGCGACTTACCAGGGGCGGAGGCTTGCTGGCGGGGATGCGATGCGGGCCGCGGGGATTGCGCCGCTGGTCCTCGAAGCGAAGGAAGGGCTGGCGCTGCTGAATGGCACGCAGGGGATGCTGGCGCTCCTCGCGCTGGCCATTCGGGAGGCGGAGATTGCCGTGGACACGGCGGATGTCGCGACGGCGCTCTCGCTCGATGCGCTGAGAGGGAGTCCCGCGGCGTTCGACGCACGCATCGCGAAGGTGCGTCCGCATGTGGGACAGGCTATTACCGCACGAAATATCGAGCGGCTGAATCGCGGAAGCGAAATTCGCGAATCGCACCGATCGCCCGCGAAGGATCCGCGCGTCCAGGATCCCTACAGCCTGCGCTGCGCGCCGCAGGTCCACGGAGCCGTGCGCGACGCGCTGGCGCAGATTCGGGCGACCGTTTCGATCGAGCTGAATAGCGCCACCGACAATCCCCTCGTATTCGCAGATTCAGGCGAGGTGATCAGCGGCGGCAATTTTCATGGGCAGCCGCTGGCGATGGCCGCCGATCAGATGGCTGTGGCGCTCGCGACGCTGGGCGGGATTTCGGAGCGGCGCATCGAGCAAATGACGAATCCCCAGACGAGCCAGCTGCCGGCGTTCTTGGTAGCCGAGGCAGGGCTCAATTCGGGGTTCATGATTCTGCAGGTGACCGCCGCGGCGCTGGCGAGCGAGATGAAGGCACTCGCGGCGCCGCACTCGGTGGATTCGATTCCGACGTCGGCCAATCAGGAAGATTACGTTTCGATGGGCATGAGCGCGGCGCGGCGGCTGGCGCCGATGCTCGCCAATTTACGAAATATTCTGGCGATCGAGGCACTTGCTGCGTGCCAGGGAATCGATCTACTCGCGCCGCTGCGGCCGGGGCCGGAGACGCGCAGGGCGTACGATCTTGTGCGCGCGATCTCGAAGAAAGTCGATGCAGACCGATCGCTGGCGCCAGACATCGCTGCTGTGGCTGAGATGATTCGAGGCGGCGGGATCAGTGCAATTGTGCGCTAGCTGGTTGCGACCGAAAGGCAACACTGCCGGGCTAAAGAACCCGGCGCCACGTTTAAACCTTCAACCCGTGCTTGCGCCGTTGAGCGAGCGAGCTAGGAAACGGCCGAAGCGATAGCCGGCGATGTAGCTGAATGGGGCGACGCCTAGCGAGTAGTGGCCGCAGGGGAGCCAGAGGTTTTTGAAGGGCACACTTTCCTCGCGCATTTTGTCGAAGAGGGCCTGGGTGAGCGCGGGTGGGAACGTCGGATCGTAGCGTCCCGTGATCGCGAACATCTTTTTGTTCGCGCCGCGCAGCTTGTGGATGTAGGGGAACGGGCTGATGGGCATCCAGTAGCGACGAACCTGATCGAGCGAGGCGGCAGGCTCGATGGATTCCCAGACATTTTTCGTGGTGAGGCCTGCGGCGACGACGTCGCCGAAATACGTGGACGCATGCAGGAATGCTGCCGCGCGCACGGCCGGCTCGTGGCACATCGTGATGAAGCCGATGGACGAGCCGATGCTGGTGCCGAGGATGCCGAGGCGGTCGTAGCCCTGCTGCTCGAGCCAGCGCAGCGTGCGGCGGACATCGAGGACGGCCTGGCGATTTGCCTGGATCGTCAGTCCGATATTCGCGCCGACGAGATGATCGGCGCGCGGATGGCCCGGGATCTGGCGGCGATCGTGATACGGCAGGCTCATCTTGACCGCGGTGATGCCGAGCTTGTTGAGCCAGCGGCAGACGCTCTGCTGCTCTTCCCAGCGGGAATTCCACTGTGCGAGAACCACGACCGCCGGGCCGGAATCGCGTGCGCGAAAAAGCTGGCCGTGGACGCGATTGTTTTCGCGCCAGGGCGATTCGATGGCGCTGGTGAAGGTGAGGACGCCGTCGTTGAGCGCGTAGTCGTCGGCGGGCGATGCGGCATACCATTCGTCGCTGTGCGCGATCGTCTCTTCGACGAAGCGCTCCATGAATGCGGCCGGATCGGGATCGCCCGGATCGCCGCCGACGTGCTCGAGGCCCCATTCGAAAGGCAGCTTGGCGCGCCTCGGCTCCTGATCGAAGCGCATCTGCTCGTAACGGAAGACTCGCCGTGCGTACCAGCTGGGCATGGATGGTTTAGCCGCGACCTGCCAGGCTGCGAAGGCGAGCGTCGGTGAGGCGGGTGAGGACCCAGGTCTTGTCGAGGCGCGCGCCGAGCTTGCGATAGAACTCAATCGAAGGCTTGTTCCAATCGAGGACGATCCATTCCATCTGCGAGCAACCTCTTCGAACCGCGATTTTCGCGAGGTCCGCCATCATTGCTTTGCCGGTTCCCTGCCCTCGTTCCTCGGGCGATACGAAAATGTCTTCGATGAAGAGCACGGGGCTGCACGTGAAGGTGGAATAGGCAAAATAGTAGACCGCGTAGCCCACGGGATGTCCCGCGCGTGTGCAGATGAGGGAACCAAAATAGCGGCGCCGCCCAAAGCCATGGCGTCGCAGCCGCTTCGCGCTGGGGCGGAGGTCGGGCGTCAGGCGTTCATACTTCGCCAAGCCCCGGATCAGGGCCAGGATTGTCGGAATATCGCGCGCGGTCCCCGTGCGGATTCGCATCCTGGGTTCCCCAGCTTGGCGCTTCTTCGGGCGCTTCGTTTTGCTGATTGGCACGCATCCAGTATAGCTGCGAGCGGCCCGGGGACCACGGCCAAGATGGCCTGTCCCGGCCGCGCCCGTGGATGCCGTTAGCACTCCGGCAACCTCGCGGGGGGACGGCTTGAGGGTACGCCGGGGATGTGGCAGATTCGAATGGTGGCTCCTTCAACGCTGATCGGCATCTTCGCGTTTCTCTTCGGGCTGATCATCGGCAGCTTCCTGAACGTATGCATCGTGCGCATCCCAGAGCGGAAGTCGATCGTGATGCCCGCATCCGCGTGCCCCAAGTGCGGCACGCCAATCAGGCCCTACGACAACATTCCGGTGCTCAGTTACGTCTTTCTTGGCGGCAAATGCCGCGCCTGCAAGACAAAGATTTCGCCGATCTATCCGCTGGTCGAGCTGCTTACGGCGCTGCTCTTTTTGGGATGCTTTCTCGCCTTCGGGCTGAGCCTCGAAGCGCTGAAGTGGGCGATTTTCTCGGCGGTGATGATCGTTCTCGTGTTCACCGATCTGCGCGAGAGGATCTTGCCCGACGTGGTGAACTTCACCGGCTTGGGCCTCGGGCTGGCGCTGAGCCTATTCACCAGGCCCTCGGATGGGACCGCGCTGTGGCTCGCGAATCGCTTCTTCGACTTCCCTCCTCCGCAGCCCGCGCTATCGCTGGTGGACGCTTTGCTGGGCGCGTTTCTCGGCAGCGGGCTTTTGTGGCTCGTTTCGGAAGCGTATTTCCGGTTGCGCAAGCGCGAGGGGATGGGCCTGGGCGACGTAAAAATGATGCTGATGGTTGGCACGTTTCTCGGGCCGAAGCGCACGATACTTACGATTTTCGCGGGCTCGGTGCTCGGCAGCGTGATCGGAATCGTCTATATCCTGGCGCGGCGCAAAGGATCGAACTACGAGCTTCCCTTCGGGACATTCCTCGGGATGGCCGCGCTGCTGGCGGCATTTTTTGGAACGCAGGTCGTGAACTGGTATCAGTCAATTCTGATGGCGCGCTGACGCTGAAAGAGAATCCGCAATGAAGACCTCGACGATACCGCTGCACGACTTGCTGACGGGCCCCGGAATATTCATCACGATTGCGACGCTGGTGGTTCTTTTCGTCGGCATGCTCGTGCTGATCCTGTTGCGCCGCAATTTCTTTCGCGGCCAGCCTTCCGGTCAAGCCGACGATTGGGCGAGCCCCAGGGCGGACACGGAAAATCCCTCGGCATTCATGACGGCGTCGATGCATGGCGTGATCGAGAAACTGCGCACGCAGGAAAAGGAGCTTGCGCGCCTCCACCTGCTGGCACAGGAGCGCGCGCAGGAATCCGAGCGCCTCACCGAGGAAGTGACGCGGAACATGCCGACCGGCCTGCTGCTCGTGAACGCGACCGGCGCAATCAGCTCGACCAACCCGGCCGCCGAACAAGCGCTGGGCGCGCGGCCGATGCGCTACCGGTCGTACAAGGAAATTCTCGGGCCCGATTCCGATCTCGCGCGGATGCTTTCCGCCTGCCTGAGCGAGGGAGAGACCTTTCATCGCAGCGAAGTGGAACACATGACGTCGGACGGCGAGGTGCGCCACCTGGGCGTAACGATTTCACCGATCTACCGGACCAAGGGCTCGGCGAAGACGACAGGGGTGGCTGCGCACAATGCGGCGGCGCCTTCAGGGGCCAAGGTGAGCGGCGCGCTCTGCCTGATGAGCGACCTTACCGAGCTTGCGGCGCTGCAGAAGCAGATTAGCTGGAAGGAGAACCTCGCCGCGCTCGGCGAAATGTCGGCCGGCATCGCGCACGAATTCAAGAATGCGCTGGCGACGATCTCGGGATACGCGCAGATGATCCACAGCGAGGCGATGCCGGGCGACATCCGGGAATCGTCCGAGCGGATTCTGGATCAGACGCGCGCGCTGACGCATGTCGTGACCGAATTTCTTCGCTTCGCGAAGCCGCTCGAGATCTGCTACGAGACGGTGGCCATGCGCCCGCTGGTCGAGCGGGTGGCCGAGGAGCTTCACGAAGCCGCGCCGCAGTGCGAAGTCGAATGCGAAGGCTCATTCGTCGAGCTTCCTGGCGACGAAGCGCTGCTGCGCCAAGCGCTGGTAAACCTCACGCGCAATGCCGCCGAGGCAGCGCGCGCCGGTGCCGGACCGCCGCGCGTGAAGATTTCCGGCACTATGGAGGATCTGGGCGGCAAGCGCTGGCAGCGCATCTGCGTATCGGACAACGGACCCGGCATTCCCGAGCGCGACCTGCCCAAGATTTTCCTGCCTTTCTATACGACGAAATCCGAAGGCACGGGCTTGGGCCTGGCGGTCGTCCAAAAGGTAGCCCTGCAGCATGGCGGCAGTATCGAGGCGCACAACCGCCCGGACGCAGGGGCTGATTTCATTCTCTGGTTACCTTTGCGGCAGGAGCCTTCGCCATCTTTGTTTCCCTCCCAGGCTGCGCGCATCTAGAATAGGTGAAGGCGTATCCCAGTGCGCCCGAGGAGGCGCTACCATGCGACGGACTTTATGGCTGAGCGCGGCCGTAGTCGTGTTTGCGGCAAGCGGCGTGATCCGCGCGCAGGCCCAACCGCAGGACCAGACATCGTCAGAGGCGAGCCAGACCGCCGCACCGGCGGCAGCTCCCCAGCACGATCCTCTCGCCGAGGCGGCCCGCAAAGCGCGCGAGCAGAAGAAGGGCGCGCCGAAGGCAGCGAAGGTCTTCACAAACGACGATATTCCGACCCAGGGTGCGGTATCAACCGTTGGACAGGCCCCTGCAGACACGTCGACGGAAACCAGCAGTGATACGTCCACTTCCACCTCGACGCCCGCGCCCGCCGCAGCAAATGACGAGAAGGCATGGAAAGACAAGTTCGCCGAGTTGCGGCACAAACTCGAGCAGGATCAGGCGGAACTCGACGTGCTGCAGCGCGAAACCGGCGTGAGCATGCTCCAATATTACGGCGGCGATCCCCAGAAGGCCGCGCAAGACCAGAATAGCCAGCAGCCGCTTGGTGAAGCTTACCAAAAGAAAGTTTCCAAAATCGACGCCAAGAAAAAGGACGTCGAAGCGGACAAGCAAGCCATCTCTGCTGCCGAAGACGATCTCCGCAAGGCCGGCGGCGATCCGGGCTGGGCTCGCTAGAGTTTCCGTGCGATGGAACCTGTCTTACTTGTCGAGGACAAAGCCGAGCTCAGAGCGATGCTCCGCAAGGCGCTCGAACGCGCGGGCTATGCTGTCGACGAGGCGCCCGATGGAAATACGGCGATCGACAAGGTCCGCAGCCGCCGCTACCAGCTGGTTCTCTCGGATTTGAAGCTCCCCGGAAGTTCCGGAATCGACGTGCTGCGTGAGGCGAAGCGCGTCGAGCCGACGCTGCCCTTCATTCTCGTCACCGCCTACGGCTCGGTGGAAGAAGCCGTGACGGCGATGAAGGAAGGCGCATTCGATTTCATCCAGAAGCCGGTGGACCTGGATCATCTGAAACTGCTCCTCGAGCGGGCTTCGCGCCAGCAGGAATTGCTGCGCGAGAATTTGCTGCTGCGCGAGGAGTATTCGGCGCGCTACGGCTTTCCGCGAATCGTCGGCGAGCACCCGGCGATGAAAGAGGCGAGCCAGATGGCGCAGCGCGTGGCCGCCACGGATTCGACCGTTCTGGTGCTGGGCGAGAGCGGAACGGGGAAAGAGCTTTTCGCGCGCGCGATTCATCATCTGAGCGCGCGAGCCGAGTGCCCGTTTGTCGCGCTGAACTGCGCCGCGATTCCCGAGGGGCTGGTCGAGAACGAGCTTTTCGGGCACGAGCGCGGGGCTTACACGGGCGCGGGTGCGCGGAAGATGGGGAAAATGGAACTGGCGCACCGCGGAACGCTGTTCCTCGACGAAATCGGCGATCTGCCGCTCGCGATTCAGGGCAAGCTGCTGCGGGTGCTCGAAGAGCGGCGCTTCGAGCGCGTCGGAGGGACGCAAGAGATTGAAGTGAACGTGCGCATTCTTACCGCCACGAACAAGGATTTGCGCGCAGCCGTTGCTGACAAAACCTTTCGCGAGGACCTCTATTTTCGCATCGCGGCTGTGCCCATCACGGTGCCTGCGCTGCGCGATCGCGGAGACGATGTGTTGCTGCTCGCCGAGCATTTCCTCGAGCGTTTCCGGCGCGAGTTTCGCAAGCCTTCGCTGGCGCTGACGAAAGACGCGCGAGCGCGGTTGCGGGGCTACGCTTGGCCCGGAAATGTGCGCGAATTGCAAAACGCCATCGAGCGAGCGGCGATCCTCGCGAATGGTCCCGAAATCGATGCGGATGGGCTGCAACTTCCCGCCGCCAAGCCCACCGCTGAGGAAATGCCGGAAGGAATGCTTGCGGGGCAATTTCTATGGGAAGGGCCGCTCGACGAAGTCTCCCAGCGCGCCGTGGCTCACGTGGAGCGCTTCAAGATTCACAATGCCCTGCGCGAATCGAAGTGGAATAAGACGCGGGCGGCCGAGAAGCTCGGCGTATCTTACAAAACGCTGCTGACGAAAATCCGCTCGCTCGGACTTGAGAACTGAAGCCTTACCGCAAAAGTCCGGGCTAAAGTCCCCGGCGCTAGATTCAAATCTCAGAAAAACCACGGGCTAGTCGGGACACTTCGGCAGATCTTTGGGCAGGTCAATTTCAAACGGCATAGGCGCCGTCTCGAATCCGCGATCGTACAAGTCGCCAATCCGCTTCCAATGCTGCCTGAATGAGTTTGTAATACTGTTGGGCTCCGACCAGCTGAAGAATCCGCCTTCAAGAAAGTATCTCCCTGCTGACAGCCGCCCCAATCGAGGCGGATAATTCGGTGCAACTGCCCCGAAGATGTGTGTGGGAACTTGAGCCTCGTAAGTATCTCCGGGCTTCAGCACTACGTAATCTGCATTCGATTGGCCATGAAAAGGGGGAGGGGGCTCAAAGCCGAAGCTGTCTTCCCGAATGTCCGCGGTTGTTTCACCGGGCCCGCCGTCGGACCCGACTGCACGCACGCGCGGTCCGCCGTCAACGATACATTTCTTGCAGAGAATCACGTTCCGGGCGCTTACGTTGCGCGCCCGGAGATCAACCGTAAAAGTGATGAAAACGACTGGCGGCCGCCCCTCGGAGCCGTCATCGGTCGGAGAGACGCACTTCTTCTGTGCGACGATGCGAGCTTCGATGCTCAATGGATCAGGACTCGCTCCCGCTCCGCTCGATTGTGCATGCGCCGGAAGAATGGAAATTGCACCCAGAATTACGGCGAGAGCACAGCGAGCCCCCATTTGACCTTACCCCAGCAATTCGAGAAAAACCTCATTCGAAATCGTGAGGCGATTCGGAGGGATCCGCAGGCGGCCACCCTCCAAATCGAGCAGGCCGTGCGACCGCAGCATCTCAATCCGCTGCTGCAGCGTGGCCAGGCGGTCGGCGAGCGTCGGGTCGATGTCGCGCTCGATGCGTGCGAGGTCGACTCCATCGAGGCGGCGCAGACCGAGGAAAAATGTTTCCTGCAGCGTGTGCCAGGGCGTGAGCGTCTCGATCAACTCGCGCGTGGATGTACCGCGCTCGATGCACGTGACGTAGCGGATGGCCTCGTGAATGTTGGCCCAGCGCGTCGCGCCGTCGAACGAGTGCGCGCCCGCGCCGAAACCGAGATACGGGTCGCGGCGCCAGTATTTCAAATTGTGCTGCGATTCCCTGCCCGGCAAGCCCCAGTTCGAGATTTCGTAATGGTTGTAGCCCGCCGCTGCGAGACGCGCGCACGCGGACTCATAGAAATCGGCCTGCGCGTCGTCGCTCGGGATTGCGTCCGCGCTGTAGCGGCTGCCGCCGGCGAGCGATTCTTTGCCGAGGCGGCTGCCTTCGTCGACTTCGAGCATGTAGATCGAAACGTGATCGGGGTAGATGCGCAGCAGCTCGGTGACGGAGCGTTCCCAGGATTCGCGCGTCTGATGCGGAAGGCCCGCGATCAGGTCCATACTGATATTGCGAAAGCCGGCGGCCCGAAGAGATTCGACCGCACGGAAGATATCCTCGCGACGGTGCATGCGGCCGGTGGCCCGCAATTCGCGATCGTCAAAGGACTGCACGCCGAGGCTGATGCGATTGAATCCAGCGTCGAGCCAGGCAGAGGCTTTGATCGGCGAAATCGTCTCGGGATCAGCCTCGAGGGTGATTTCCTGCGCCTCGACGTGAAAGGACTTGCGCAGCGTGTCGAGAATGCGCGCGAGCGCCGTGGGATCGAGGAGGCTCGGCGTCCCGCCGCCGAAATAGGCCGTATCGAATGTTTGGCCGCCGAGATACGACCCGGATTCCGTAATCTCGCGGCACACGGCCGCTGCGTAGGGCTCGTAGCGGTCGCGCGAGACCACGTCCGTGTGGAAATTGCAGTAGGTGCATTTCGTCTGGCAGAAGGGCACCTGGATGTATGCGCCGAAGGTGGTCATCTATTCAGAATTTAGCACAAGTGGGCATGCGCGGCGCCAGGCCAGCCGTAAGCCAGCCAAAAAGACAAAACCAAAGGCAAAACATTACGCAGAGAACGCAGAGAAGCGCAGAGGGCACGGAGACAAGTGCGCCAAGCAATACGGCGTTATACCGAAACAAGGAACGTTGCAAGGGCATCTGATAAAATGCGCTCCGAGGGATTTTACGTGGAAACGCCACTGATCGAAACGCATCGCGCAGCCGGCACACGGCTCGCTGAATACGAGGGGTGCGTCCTGCCGGAGTCCTTCTCCGATCTCGAACGCGAGTATCGCGCTGCGAAGGAAAGCGCCGCGATCTTCGATACGAACTGGCGCGCGATTATCACGCTTGCGGGCCGCGACCGCGTGAAGTATCTGCACAATATCTCGTCGAACGACATCAAGTCGCTCGCCGAGGGCCGCGGGATGCTGGCGCTGCTTTTGAATCCGCAGGGGCACATCCTGGCTGAACTGGAAGTCTACGCGCTGGCCGAAAAGCTACTCGTGCTTTCGCACGTGTCGCAGCGCGAGCGGACGGTCGCGACGCTCAAGAAATACGTGATCGGCTCGCAGGTGCAGATCGAGGATTTGACCGAACAGCTCGGGAGCATCGGGGTCGAGGGGCCGCGCGCGGCCGAAGTTGTGCAGCGGGCGTGCGGCATAGCGCTCGACCAACTCGCCGATTTGTCGATCAAAGAGATCACGATGGACGCGGCTCCCTGCTACATCTTGCGGCGCTCACACTTCGGGGAGATGGGCGCGGAAATCGTTGCTCCGCGGACCAACCTGCCTGCGCTGTGGCAGAAGCTTGCGGCCGATGTGCGCGCGGCAGGCGGCGAGCCGATCGGCATGGCGGCTTTTCACGCACTGCGGCTCGAAGCGGGCGTGCCGTGGTTCCCGGCCGACTTCAATGACGCGATGATTCCGCACGAGGCTGCGCTCGAAACCACGCACGTTAGCTTTAGCAAGGGCTGCTATACCGGGCAGGAGATCGTCGAGCGGGTACGCTCGCGCGGCCACGTCAACCGCAAGCGCGTATCGCTGAAATTTTGCGGTGCCGCGCCACCAGCGCCGGGCACGAAATTGCGCGCGAACGGCGCGGAAGTCGGTTTTGTAACCAGCGGGGCTTTCTCGCCTGCTGCCGGCGCGCCGATCGGCATGGGATATGTTCGGCGGGAACAGTTCGCGTCCGGCAGCGTCGTCGAGTTCGATGGCGGAACAGCCGAAGTTCGCTAGGACTTTTGCGTCTGGGCCCGCGCCATAGCTGCTTGCCGCTGGAGAGTGAGATGCGGCACGACTCCCACCATGCGCTGCAAAAGCATGAGCTGACCCCGGTGGTGCATTTCGTGTTCCTTCGCGGCTAGCAACATATCAAAACGCGTTCGGGTGGCCGGAGAGCCGCCCGGTGGCATGGTCAGCGTTTCCGCGAGGAATGCGTCCGGCAGGCTTTCCAGGAATGCCGCGAATTTTTCACCCTCAGACCGAAGGGCGGCAATCATTTCGGTTTTCGTGCGGGGCTTGGCCTCTTCGGCGCCGACTTTCTGCATCAGTTCCGGAAAATTCACCGTGGACATGTCGCTGATCTTTCCCTTGTGAATATGGAGTGCAAACTCCGGGGAGTACGCGATATGCGCAAGCGTTTGCGCAACGGTGCGCGTGTCGGGCGCGGCCCTGAAGCCGTACTTCTCTTCGGGAATATCTTCGGCTATCTGGATCGTGTTCTTGCGCACGGTGCGAAACGACGCAGCCATTTCTTTTCCGCCATAGTGGTTCATATTCGATGCTCCCCCTGTATGCAGTCTGGTCGATCGAGAGCTTTGGATGCACTCGCAGGGCTGCACGATTCTGCCCGTCGAGCCCAGGTAGGATGCCAGACCCAGGAACGGTTTCCTGCGCTCAGCCTCAGCTTTTCGAGATGTTCAAGGATCGCAGGAAGCTGCCGCGATCGCGATCGATCTTCTTCTGGAGCTGGAAGACGGCGTAGAGCAGCGCCTCAGGGCGCGGCGGGCAGCCGGGAACGTAAACGTCGATCGGGATCACCTGGTTGACGCCTTGCACGACGGCGTAATTGTTGAAGACGCCGCCCGAGGTGGCACATGCGCCCATCGAAATCGCCCACTTGGGCTCGGGCATCTGCGCGTAGAGCTGCTTGATCACCGGCGCCATTTTTTGCGAAACGCGCCCGGCGATGATCATCAAGTCGGATTGGCGCGGCGAGCCGCGAAATACCTCAGCGCCGAAGCGCGAAATATCGTAGCGCGAGGCGGCCATCGACATCATCTCGATCGCGCAGCACGCCAGCCCAAACGACATCGGCCAGATCGAGCTGCGGCGCGCCCAGTTGACGACCTTGTCGAGCGAAGCAAAAAGGATTCCCTCGTCCTTCAGGAAATTCTCGTCTTCGCCGGGTCTTTCGAGCGTCACGCCCTTCGAGAGTTCAACGGCCATGTCGATTCTCTCTCCTGATGGCTGGGGGTCTCACTACAAACTTGATTTTGCGCTTTCCGTGGAGAATTTGCAAAGGCTCCAAGCCATCGAAACGCGGTTATTGGACCTCAACGGTAATCTCGGCGGACTTGGTCTGCCCGGCCGCGTTGGTGGCGGTCAGCATATAGGTGGTTGTCTTATGGGGCGACACGCTGACGCAGTGCTCGTACGACGGCCAGACCTTGCTCGATTGCGGCTCAAGGCTGACCGATTTCGCGTTCGACACGCTGTAGCAAAGATCGGCCGAATCGCCGCGGCTGATGGCCGGTGGATTCGCATAAAATGCGAGAATCTCGAAGCGATCCCCTCCCATGCTTTCGACGGTTTGTTCATCCTGGGCGCGGCGCTGCGCCGCCACACGTTCCTCGATCAATTGGTCCTCATGCGCGCGCGACCAGAACACCCAGCCTACATAACATAATGCCGCCACGAGGACTGCAGCCGACACGGCGACGTAAATGCGAATTCCTGTGTGGGGATCGGGAGTGGGGTCGGTCAGCATTGCAGAGGCCTCAAGTTTCCTGCCAGATTGGACATGGCAGGCCGCGTACGGGGCCGCACGAGACCAAAACTGGCCTGTCCAACGGGGTCATGGCGGAGACTACTGATTGGGCTGCGGCGCGGACGTTTGCGGGCCCGTCGTTCCCGGTGAACTCGCGCCCGTCGGACTCGCGCCGGAAGGATTGGCGCCCGCGGCTTGACCGGGCAGGAGACCTTGGCCCTGAGCTGCTCCGAGCCCCTGCTGAAGGGCCTGCGCCTGATCTTCCAGCGGGTTCCAGATAAACTCCCAATCTTTATACTTTTTCCCTCCGTGATAGATCTTGATCGACTTCTGATCGATTGCCGTCGGAATGCCAACGCCGCTCAGGAATCCGCCTATAACCGGCCCGTCCACCGGTCCGGTTGGCTTGAGTTCGGCCAATTGCGCCAGAGAAGTGTTTTGCAGGCCCGCTGCCGGCGAGTCGAAGGTGCTTGCCGGCTGGCCTTGGCCGAAAGCGGGCGTCCCGTTTGAGTTTGAATTCTGCTGGCCCTGCCCACTTGGCCCTGCCGAATTGTCGGTCGAACCAGATGGCGTCTGCGAAGATGTGTCGCCCGGCGGAGAGGTTCCTTGCGGGTTTTGCCCGTTGGTGCCGCCGACGCTCGCGCTGCCGCCGGGGCTTGGGCTTGCGCCATTGGCGGCGGCGCTCGAATTATCGCTCGAAGTTGCGGAGTTCTCCGTGTCGCTATTGTCGCTGGACATCGACGACAAGCTCGCAGCAGACACGGCGCCGGGCAGTGCGCTCGCGGTGCTGGGCATTTGCCCGTTGTTCAAATCCATGATCGCCATCTGCTGCAGCGTGGCGTAGCGCACGCTCCCGATAATCTGGCCCGTCGAATTAACGTAGATGAAACGCCACGAACCATCGTCTGGATCCATCGGATCCTTGATGGCGGACGCGCGCAGGAAGTGGACATCGGGCACGCCGGTTTCGAGATCATCGATCGACTGCGGATAGTGCCCGGTTTTATGGTAGTAGAGCCGGATCGCGCGGGCCCATTGATTGCCGCGCCAAATTGTCTCTTCTTCCCGTTGGCGGCGGCCCTGCGTGATCAGATTCTCCAGCACCACCTGTGAGCCGATAATCGTCGCTACGATGATGGCCAGGGCGATGATGTAGGCGTAGCCCGCCTCGGAAGGCCGGCTGCCGGCATTCGCGCGCCCGTGCTCCGGATTTGCCTGACGTTCATCCATCTCCGGCTCCTCCTTTGCGTGGCGATCGCTCATTCTATTCCTGCGCTGCTGGAGGTTGAACCATGGGAACCGTCGCGTGGCGCCCCGTTGAGATTTCCTCGACGTCGGCGGAATTGTCGGTGACGTGTACCAGGCGGAATTGGTTGAGGAACGTCGCGCCTTCCGCGACAACGAGGACATCATCGCCCTCCGAGAAGAAGGCGACCCGGCGACCGCTGGAAGCTTCCGAGGCATAGCCGAACAATTGGCCGGGCACCTGCACGGGAGGTGGAGGAGGAGGCAGCTGTGGGCCAACGGAGCGCGCCGCCGCAGCCTCGACCTGAGCCTTCGGAGGCGGGGGCGGTTCGGCGACGAAAATATTGCGATGCGTTCCCGTGTATTCGATTTTCTGAAGCTTTGCGAGCAGGTCGAGCCGCAGTTGGGGCTCCTGGACGTCGAGCGGCCGGAACTTGGTGTCTCCAGCGACAACCTTGGGCGTCGCAGCAACCTGATTGTGGCCCGCGAAGTAATAATAGGCAACGCCCGCGAGCACCACCAGCAGCGCGCACAGCAAGTAGACTTCGTTGCGTCTCGACATCATCAAGTCCTGAAATACGTGTGCATGGTGATCTCCAGCTGAATCGTTCCCGTGTTTGCGGAAGCCAGGGTGAGATCATCGACGAGATAGAAGTTCTTCGAACGCTCGAGCCCGTTGATGAACCGGATCACGGACGGATAGTCTGCGTCGACGGCCGTGTTGATCGAGATTTCGGTGACGCCGCGGCCCTCGATCGACTTCTGCTTGAAAGATAGCGCCGGCGTCTTTACGTTTGCCTTCTGAGCGATCGAGTCGAGGTCGGACTCAATCTGCGAATAGCCCGTTTTCGTGTCCAGAAACGATTCATGATAAAAGGTGTCGCAGTCTTTGCCAACCTGCGGCAAAGACTCCCGAATAGCCTCGCCCCTCTTGAGGTCGGCGCGCAAGAGTTTCGCCTGCAGCGACAACTGATCTCGTTGCGCGCGGAGAGTATTCGGTCCCTGGCGCGACCCATTCCAGAGGAAAGCGACGAGGGCGGCATCTACGAGCAGCAGCAGCCCTAGCGCCACGCCCACGGACCTCTTCCAAACCTGCCAGTTGCCGTTCGTCGTCATGTCGTCGAGTACCAAACCGTCAAACGCAGCGTGATTCGATCTCTTCCCGGCTCCTCGGAGTGGCGCTCATCCTTGACCACCATGCCGGTAAAGGCCTTGGATCTCTCCACCGCCTCAAGGAATTGGATTTTGCTCTGGTCGGTCATCGCTCCGACTTCGAGGGTCACTTCCGCTCGGCCATCCACGAGGCGCGGCGCGATGCTGACGACGCGAACGCCGGGCGGCAGCGTCTGCTCGAGGTCCATGAAAATCTTGGTCCAGGGAAAACTGCGCTCGTCGATCAGCGAGTTCAAGAAGCCGGAGCGATCGAGAATCTGTTTTGACTGCGCGCCCTGGAAGTACGTCTGCAATTCCCGCTGTTGCTGTTCGTCGTGCTGGATCTCATCTTGCAGGGTTGAAATTGTCGAATGAAGCTCCCGGCTCGATTGCCACGACACATACGCGGCGTACGAAAGCAAGATCAGCGCGAGAACGCCCACCGTGCCGGCAGCTGCGGCGCCCGCGAGGAAGGGCCGCTTGTTCGGTTGCGGCGCAGTCGTCAGATTGAGGTGAAGCTTCATGATCGTTCCTTGCGATTCTCCAAATGACGGCTAGGAACCGGCATTCAACATCCACCCCGCGAGCGCGTCGAGGCCGTGCCTGATCAGATCCTGCGCCGGCTCGCTCAAGCCCTGGGCTGCTTCGGCTTCGTTCATCGAACCGACTGCAACTTTCAATTCCGAGGCGAGAGCGGTCCGGAAAAACTGTTCTCGCGCGCCGAATCCGGAAAAACGGACGCGATCGACGGGACCATCCCAATTGTCCTGATAATAGGCGATTGCTGGGAAAACCTCGTCAAGCACCACCTGCGGATCGAGGAGAGATGCATCGGCAGGCAAATCCGTCGAACGATAGACGCACAAATTCGCGCCGCGAACGATCGCGCTCGTAAGGCTCTTGCCCGAGAGGCGCACCAGCAAGGTTGCGCCGCGCTCCTCGAGAAGCGGCAAAGCGGCCAGCGTTGAACTCAGCAGCACGCCGATAGACGCCCCGGCGGACTCCACGATCTCTTCGTATTCGCGGACGATGCGCTGGCGCGCGATGGCCGTGACGAGTTCGAGGCTGCCGTCGCGAGCCGCCTGCCTCATCCACGAAACCACAGTCTCTTCGACGTCGAACGGGACGCTTTTCTTCAGCCGCCAGCGAAGCAACGGCAATGCCTCGTCCGCCCGCCGCGGGAGATTCTCGAACGGCAGGATGAAAACGCGCACGACGGGATCGGGAACCAAGACCGCAATTGGCGTGCCACGCGTGGAGATACGGTTGAACACGCGGCGAAGCGCGCCGCGCACCGCGTCCGGCTGACTAATGTTGTTATCTATGGGTGAAGGCATTACGGAGCCCGCCGGGAGCGACTCCACGACCACGTCTTCGAGGTCGCCGTGGCCACTGCCCCACCGCGCTGCGGCGACGTGCCCCGGAGCTATCTCGAGCACCAAAGAGGGGTGCGGCATCGCATGGAGCCAGCGGTCGATCCGCCGGACAATGCCCATCCGATAGAACTTGCTCTCGAGGTTCTCGGTGCCCGTCAGGCTAGTCAAGGAACGTCACCTTGTTGATTTCGCGAAGCGTCGTCATTCCCGAACGAACCTTGCGAAGGCCGGACTCGCGGAGAAACGTCATGCCCTCCTCGCGCGCGGCGCGCTTGATCTCGGACGTTGGCCGGCGGTCCACGATCATCTCGCGAATGTGGTCGGAAAGATCGAGGAGTTCGGTGATCGCGGTGCGGCCGCGATAGCCGCTGCCCGAGCACTCGAGGCATCCGGCGCCCTCGGCGAACCGCACCTGCGCCCATTCCGCCGGATCCAACCCCGATTCCCGCAGCACCTCGGGCGCGTAGGTCGTGCGCTTCTTGCAGTTCTCGCAGATCACGCGAACCAGCCGCTGCGCCATGATGCAGTTCAACGCCGAAACGAAATTGTACGGCTCGACGCCCATGTTGATGAAGCGGCCGATCACGTCGGTCACGTTGTTGGCGTGAACCGTGGTGAAAACCAAATGGCCGGTGAGGGCGGAATTGATGGCGATCTGCGCGGTTTCCTGGTCGCGAATTTCGCCGACCATGATCTTGTCGGGATCGTGGCGAAGGATCGAGCGCAAGCCGCGGGCAAACGTGAGGCCCTTCTTTTCGTTCACGGGAATCTGCGTGATGCCGCGCACCTGATATTCGACGGGGTCCTCGATGGTGATGATCTTGTCCTCGTCGTTCTTGATCTCGTTGATGGCGGCGTAGAGCGTCGTCGTCTTGCCCGAACCGGTCGGTCCGGTGACGAGCACCATGCCGTAAGGCTCGCGGATATAGCGCCGGAAACGCGTCACCTCTTCGTGGTCGAATCCAACGACATCAAGCGTGAGGTTCCGGAACTTTTCGCTGAGCGTCTCCTTGTCGAGGACGCGCAACACGGCATCTTCGCCGTGAACGGACGGCATGATAGACACGCGAAAATCGACGAAGCGCCCTTTGTAGCGCACGCGGAAACGCCCATCCTGCGGCACGCGGCGCTCGGCGATATCGAGTTCGCTCATCACCTTAATGCGCGACAAAATCGTGGCGTGCCAGTCCTTGGCCAGCGGCTGCATCGCGAATTGCAGCACGCCGTCGATGCGATACTTCACCACCACTTCGGAGTTGCGAGTTTCGATGTGGATGTCGCTCGCGCGCCGCTCGAGGGCCGTGAAAATCACCGTGTGGACCAGACGCACGACCGGGCTCTCGCCGGTGTCGCGCGTGAGCTTCTCCATCGAGATGTTTTCGTCGCTGTCTTCTTCCTCAGCAACCACCTGCAGGGTGAAGCCCTCCGTCGCCTGATCGAGGACGCGCTGCGATTGCTCGGTGCGCTTCAGCAGGTCGCCGATCTGCGAGGCCGTCGCTACCTTGATTTGCAGCCGTTTGCCAAGCAGCAGAGAGAGCTCATCGGTAAGCTGCAACTGGCTCGGATCGGCCATGGCTACCACGAGGATGGAGTCGTGCGATTCGAGGGGCACGAAGTTGTAGCGGAACATCAATTCGGCCGGTATGCTGCGAACCAGATCGGGGTCGATGCGCTGTTCGAGGAGATCGATGAAAGGACACCGGTAGCGCTCGGCCAGCCGGCGCGCGTGTTCGCGCTCGGCCGCGTCGTTCGTCGGGCCGCCCGGTACAGCGTTGTTGCTTGCGGTCGCCATTGATTCCGTGTCCTTCGTCACTTGACCTGAAGAGAAAACATCGGGAGATAGAGCGAAATCAAAAGGAAGCCTACCACAACGGCCATGACCACCAAAATTACGATCGGGATCAGGGAAAGGGAGCGTTCCAGGCCCGTACTGACTTCCTCTTCGTAAAATTCAGCTACGCTGGTGAGCATGGCCGGCAGCGCGCCGGACGCTTCGCCCACCTCGATCATCTCGAGCGCCAAGCCGGGAATGAGCTTTGTTTCAGCCAGGCTCGTGTGAAGAGCCTGTCCTTCTTTCACGCGTTCCGCCGCCTGCTCGACGGAACTGGCGACCAGTTTGCTCCCGATCGCCGCAGCGGATGTGTGCAGGGCAGCCACCAGCGGAGTGCCCCCGCCCAATAGCGCCGAGAGAGTTCGCACGAACTGCGCGATCTCCGCCTTCAGCCAGATATCGCCGAGGATCGGGACGCGCGGTTTGAGGCGGTCGATCGCCAACGCGCCGCGATCCGATCTCGTCCACGCGAATATAAAAATCGCGGCGGCCACGAGCGTAACCACCATGGCGATAAAGTACGTTCGCATGGGAAGCGCTATCGCCAGAAGAATTCGTGTGGGCGCCGGAAGAGGCACGTTGAGCTCGTGGTAGAGGGACGCAAACTGGGGCAGCGCATACGTGACCACGTAGGTGACAACAAGCACGGCTGTCAACACCAGCACGGACGGGTAGATCAGCGATGTCAGCAAACGGCTGCGGAACCCGGTGCTCACGCGGAGATACGCGATGTATTGCTCGAGCACTCCGGTCAGGTTGCCGCTGCGCTCGCCCGCCGCAACCACGGTGACGTACACGGGCGGGAACGATCCTTGGGCCTCCAGCGCCTCGGACAAAAGCGAGCCGTCGCGAACGCGCTGCCGAACTTCGTCCAGGACAGGACGAATGCGTACAGCGGCCGCGCGCTCGGCGAGCAGGTCGAGCGCCCTAAGGATTGGCAGCCCCGCCTTCACGAGCGTGTGAAACTGCTGGTTGAAGATCAAAAAGTCGTGCGGGTGGATCGTGCGGTCCCGCCCTGACCGGCTGAGTTGCGCCAGGAGATTGAGGTGACTTCGGACGGAGAAGACGTAGAAGCCGCGGTCCGCCAGCCTCTGTCTGGCCTCGTCCTCCGACTGCGCCGTCTCCACCTGCTGGAAGACGCGACCAGTCGTATCCCCGACTTTGCAAACAAATTCGGCCATTTTGGTGGGCCCATAACCGCCCTGGGGGCGGCGGGCAAACTCTAGCATACTCCGTCCCAAGCCAGGCTGGAGGCGGGAAAACAGCTCGTTAATTGGATGTGACAACGGCTAGAAGGCTGTATGGCCAGGCGCGAATCGGGCAACGGGCGTTCCAGCGGCGACGTCGAGAAACCAAGTAAGCGCCGCAAACGCACTATGGTAGAGTCCCCTCTTGCCCAATTCCATGGAGCCAATTTCACACTTCTTCTATTCCGATCGCTTGAAGCTGCAATTTTGGGACTACGGCCAGGACGGCAAGCCCGCGCTCGTTCTAGTGCACGGCGGCCTTGACCATGCCCGCAACTGGGACTGGGTGGCACGGTCCCTCCGCGAGCACTATCACGTCTACGCGCTCGACCTGCGAGGCCACGGGAATAGCGCCTGGGCGCCAGGCGCAATGTACAGTGTGGCCGAGCATGTTCTCGATCTATCCGCGCTGCTGGACGTCATCGACGAGTTCCCTATCCGTCTGATCGGTCATTCGCTTGGCGGCGGGATCGTCCTCCATTACGCCGGCGTGTATCCCGATCGCGTTCACAAAGCCGTATCGATCGAAGGTCTGGGCGTGCCGCCGGAAAGCCGCGTCCACGGCCCCGGCTCGGAGCAACTGCGATATTGGATCGAATCGGTGCGCGACATCGAGAAGCGCAAACAGAAGAGTTATCCGAGCCTCGAAGCCGCCATCGCGCGGATGAAAGAGGCGAACCCCCATCTCTCGGATGAAGTCGCCAAGCACCTGACCCTGCACGGCACGAACTGGGAGGCCGATGGTTCGCTGGTGTGGAAGTTCGACAATTTCGTTAGGCTCTTTCCTCCATACGGACATCGCATCGAGGACACCACCGAAATCTACGCGCGGATCGCCTGCCCGATTCTGCTCTTCTGGGGACTCGAAAGCTTCCTACCCGTGCCCGAAACCGATCCGCGTCGAAAAGTGATTCGCGACTGCCGGATGGTGAAGGTCGAAAACGCCGGCCACTGGCTGCACCACGACCAGCTCGAGCTGTTCCTGCGGGAAAGTACGGCGTTCCTTCGCGAGTAATGCAGCCGTGAGGCGCGCCGGGCGCTAATGCACTTCGCCGGCGAGCGCCTCCTCATCAACAATCGACACGCCCGGCGGCGGCTGGAAGTGGAATTTCGCCTCCGCGACCGGGATGTTTTCCTCCCAGTTGCCGAAGCGAAACTCCGTCGTCACATTTCCGGGTTCGTGGATTGCCACGCGAACGAGATACGACTGCGGATCGACCTCGAGGAAAATGGGCTCCTTCGACGCGGTCTCGGCGCTTTCGTCGCGAGGCGTGCAGCGCAGAACTGTGTCGCCGGGAGCCGCCGATTCTTCGCCGGCCTTCGCGCCCGAATCCGCGAAGCGATCCACCACTTCGATCTTGCGGCACAGTTGAGATAAATCTGCTTTGCCGACCAGCAGCGCGATCGGAGTCCGCCAGTCCGAGCTTTCCTTCAGTTTCGCGTGGCTGGCCGTGTGGTCCGCGGGGACGTAGAACCAGACATTCTTGCCGTCGACCAGGAAGAGTTTCGGCTCCGGCGATTCGTATTCCCATCGCATGCGCCCGGGCCGGGAGAAGTAGACTGTGCCCGATTCCGCCTGCACGCCGCCATTCCCGTCGCTGTATCTCTCGAAAAACGCCGCCTTCAGCGTTCGCGCATGCTGGTAGCGCGCTTCGAGCTCACGGCGGATTGTGTCGGCGTTGGGCGCGTTCACTTTGACAGGCAAAGCAAGCGCAACCACGGCGCAAACGAGAGAACAGAACACGAGAAGATTCTAGCAGAAGGACGTGACGGGGAATGACGTCGTTGGTGCTCGCGCCCGAAAGTCGAGAAGCTACTGTATCGGAGGATCGGTCGCCGAAGCCTTAGCAGAGATGTTCATGTGAATGACGGAAGGCTCATCCGTGTAGTAATGGTTCACTCCGGTCATCGGGTCCACAGGATCTGCGTTAAGAGTGTAATTCTGGAAGGCACCGGTAGAATCCGCATTCGTCGCGGAGTAAGTGAACAGGTAACCACTCTTCTCGCCGGCGGAAAGACCCTCGTCAATCAACTGGGCGTTTGCGGCACTGGCGGCGCCAATAGCTGGACCTCCGAGGGCGCTGAGAGTGGGAGCGAAACCATTGTCGTACGCAACGTTATAGAGGACCTCGGCGCTCGTGACCGTCCGGCAACTTTCGACCGCCGAAGCCTGGTTGGCGGCGATTCTCGCCCGGATCAAGTTCGGGATCGCGATGGCGGCTATGATCAGGATGATCGCCACGACGATCAGAAGCTCGATCAGAGAGAAGCCGGAGCTTGTGGGCCCCTTGAATTGTGTGTCGTTTAGCTTGCGCTTCGACATTTTCTTGGCTCCGGCCAAGCTTGCAAAAAAAAAGGGGGAAGGATGACCTTCCCCCCAGAGTGTGTATCTCAACAAATCTACTGCAACGGAGGATCGGCCACAGAGCTGAGACCGCCCCCATCATCAGCACCACGAATCACACCAGTCTGGTCCGTGAAGAAACTGCGCGTCCCCGTTCCATTGTAGGTCAGGGGAGTAGCAGTAACCGTGTAGGTCGTCACCGAACCGCAAGCAGCATCTCCCGGATCGACAGCGCCAGGATTGTACACGAAGCTATAGCCGCTCTTGTTGTTCGGAGCAGCCCCACCGAGAACTTGGTCTATCAAGTTCGCCTCCAAGCAAGTTGGGGCGGCTATCGGTGCTGCACCGCCGAGAGTGAGTAGGCTGGGCGCAAAGTTGTGACCGTAGACCGAAAGAAACGTTGCGTTCGCCGTGTTGATGGTCCGCAGCGAGCCCACGGCCGAAGATTCGTTGGCCGCCATACGGGCGCGGAGCAGGTTCGGAATTGCGATGGCCGCGATGATCAGGATGATCGCCACGACGATCAGCAATTCGATAAGTGAGAAACCCTTCTGTTTCTTATTCATCTTTGTCTCCTCGAGTGAGTCGTTCTAATCTCATTTTCGTATCCCTGGGGGGGCTACGCCTTCACATACTGCAAGATGGCGTCCACCCGGAGCCCCGCAATTGACCCTTACGGCACAATCGATCCATATCGCGTAGATTGAGTGAGATGCACAGGTCGCGCACCGCCGTTGCCCATGGAGTGCGTCACGATAGCGTGTTACCGGGCCGCAAAGTTGACATTTTGCGGCACTTAAGATGACGTTCTGGGCGACTCTGACAGGCCCTGGACATGAAGTGCCGAAGGCCATTCTAGTTCACCGCCCGCGAAGTGCCTGCTGTGGAGAGCGGAGCAACCTTGCTGGGCCTGCCTTTGAGGACCACAGTGCCAGCCGCATCGGCGGCCCGATCAAGTTCCATCTGCCGCAGACTGGAAAGAGCGATCGTGGCGATCACCAGCGCCCAAGGAACTAGAGCCGACGTCCAGAAGAGTTTCGGGCTGTAGCGCAGCGCCATCAGCCATGCCAGCGTTACGAGCAGTCCAAACGCAAAGGGAGTCAAACGCCGCACGTCCTTCCATTTCAAGCGGTACGCGCAGAGCGCCTGGATCATCAGCGCGAAGGGAAACGCAACAACCAAATCCACGAAATAATGCTCGCCGGTTCCCATCGTTGCGACGACCGTTAGAGCCAGGAAAGTGAACGCGATCGAGCGTTCCCACCAGCTGAGTCCTCGGGAATACCACCAGGCAAGCAATGTCCACGCCATGTGGAGCGAAGGAATGGCGTTCCGGGGGCCATCGGCTGCGCCAGGTTCGAGGAGCACACGCCGGAGATCGGAGGTCAGAACCTCGCGGAACGGAAAGCCGGGAATGAGATGCGCGGGGCCGCAGGCCGGAAACACGTTGTAAAACAAGATGCCCAATGGTCCCGTGATGAGAAACGCCAGCATCACTGGCCACGCTTTCTCCTTGAAGCGCAGCAGTCTGCCTGAGTAAACCACCGCGATCGGCACGGCCAAGCCGATATATGCAAGCAAACTTGCCGAGTGTAACCAGGAATTCAGCGCGTACACCCGGCCGACCACATAAGACAGCTGTACACCCATGCTGCCATCGAATGACAGGAGGTAAACGTCGAGGGTCTTTGGATGAGCGGCGGAGGTCCACGCGAGCATCGTGGAGGCAAAATAGTCGGAGGCGACAAACAGCGCGGATGGCACCCACGTGTAGAGCAGCATCTTTCGCTGCGGCGCCCATATCGTGCGCACCACCATAATCAAGAGGCTGCTAATCCCGAGGAATGAGAACCACGCCATGATTCGCGGCCCGTAGTGCAATATGCGGAAGTCGACGAAGCCGATTAGGATCGTGCCGCCAGCGAGCGGCAGGAGATCCAGATATTTCCGGCAAATTCTCAAGTGGAGGATTACGATGCTGCCCAACGCGAGCCCAAAGAACGCATCCGCCAACGCTTCCGTGTAAAACTGCCGGCTGAAAACCAGCGCGCCTGTACAGGCGACCACGATCGCAGTCAGGAGAGTCTTAATGATGAGAGGTTTTGAATATTCCGGTGCTGTTGCCAATTGCACTCCCCCTTCCTGGATCAATCCCCGGGTCAGACGAGCCTAAACGCCGTACTTCTTGGCGTAGTGTCGGAATGAACGGTAGGACATTTTCAGCAGTTCGGCAGCCTGGGTGCGGACCCCACCGGACCGCTCGAGGGCGGCCAAGAGATACGATCGCTCGATCCTCTGGATGTGCTCTTCAAGATTGAGGCCCTCCGCAGGAAGCGCCGCGCCGTCACCGTTGTGCGTCGCGAGCGGGACGGACCCCTGAAAATGGGTCCGGATGCGGTCCGGCAGGGCTTCGGTCGAAATCTTGTGCCTGCTCTCGAGCGCCACGGCGCGTTCGATCGTGTTCTCGAGTTCTCGGACGTTTCCAGGCCAATCATACACTTCCAGGAGTCTCATCGCTTCCGGCTCGATCCCGTCGATATTCTTGGACATCGACTTCGAAAAGCGTTCCAGAAAGTCGCGCGCGAGCAGCGGGATGTCTTCGCGGCGCTCGCGCAGAGGAGGAAGATGAATGGGAATCACGCTGAGGCGGTAATACAAATCCTCGCGGAAACGGCCCTCGGCGATCTCTTTCTCCAAGTCCTTGTTCGTCGCCGCAATCACGCGAACGTCCACATCGGATTCCTCCGTGCTGCCTATGGGGCGAACTTTGCCCTCCTGGAGTACGCGATAGAGCTTTACCTGCATGGTCACGCTCATGTTGCCGATTTCGTCCATGAAAAGCGTGCCGCCGTGCGCCGCCTGGAAGAGCCCGCTGCGATTTTCATTCGCGCCCGTGAAAGCACCCTTCAGATATCCGAAAAGCTCCGACTCGAGCAGCGTCTCCGGGAATGCCCCGCAGTTGATCGTGATGAACGGATTCTTCGAACGGGCGCTGTTTTCGTGGATCGCGCGGGCGACCAGCTCTTTCCCCGTTCCGCTTTCGCCGGTGATCAGCACTCGGCTCGATTGCGGAGCGATATTCCCGATCAGCTCAAAGATCGCGCGCATCTTTGGCGCCGTCCCGATCATGTGATCGAGCCCGGTGAGACGGCGAAGTTCGCGCCGCAGGTAGCCCGCCTCTTTTTTCAGCGCGAGGTTCTCGGCGACCTGCTGGATTGCGGGACGCAGCTCGTCGAGCAGTCGGTCGCCCTTGATGACGTAGCGGTCGGCGCCGAAGTTGACGGCGTCGATCGCCGTGTCGATCGTAGGAACGCCCGTGATCAAGAGGAAAATCGTGGCGGGCGACACTTCCTTGCAGTAGCGCAGCAGCTCGACTCCATCCATATCGGGCATGCAGATGTCGGAAACCACGATGTCGAAAATCTGCGATGCCAGCCGGCGCTTCGCCGCCTCGCCGCTAGTGGCCGTATCGACGCGGTGGCCTTCCTTGCGGAAGCTGATTTCCAGCAGTTCGCAAATCGAGCGCTCATCATCGACGATTAGCAGGTGCGCCATTTGGCTACGGTTTCCCCACCGGCCGCAGGGCTTCGGTCTCGGTCCGGATAGTCGATCGAATCTTGGAAACAGGCTGCGCCGCGCGCGGCAGCTCTACGATAAATGTGGCGCCACGTCCCTTCTCCGTTTCAACGCGTACTTGGCCGCGGTGCGCCTGCAAAATCTGATAGACAATCGCGAGTCCGAGCCCCGTGCCTCCGGCGAATCCCGATTGGAAAGGCTCGAATATCCGCGCCGAGGCTCCCGGATCGAGCCCGATCCCCGTATCCTGAATGGAAATTCGGACCCACTCGGGGCCTGCAGCTTCGAGTCGCACGGAAAGCGCTCCCCCGTTGGGCATCGCGCGCAACGCGTTGTTGCACAAATTCCAGAAAACCTGCTTGATCGCGTCGCGATCCGCGCGAATCCGCAAGTTCCGCGCTGCGAAGTTTCTTTCGAATCGGACTTGTCCCATCCGGCTCGCGTCGCGCTCGAGCAGCAGCAGGGTCTCTTCGATCAGCGCCGCGGCGTCGACGTCTGTGAAGGCGTAAGATTTCTCGCGGGCGTAGTTCAGAAATTCCGTGATGATGTGATTGAGCCTCTGCGATTCGCGGCTCACGATCTGGACCAGTTTCTTGTCGTCATCTTCAAGCGGCGCCAGCCGGACCAGCTCCTTGAGCGCTCCGGTCATCGCGGTGAGGGGTTGGCGAATCTCGTGGGCGATGCCGGCCGAAAGCCGGCCAAGGGCCGCCATGCGTTCCTTGGTGACGATTTCGCGCTCCAGAAGCCTCAACTCCGTGAGATCTTGAAAATTGAATACGAAGCCGCTGGTCTGATTCTGTGCGGTTCGCAACGGCGAGATGGAAATGCCGAGAAAGCGCGTTTCGCCGGCGGGCGTCCGGAACTCGATCTCTTTGCGCATCGCCAGCGGATTTCCGTGCTCGTCCACTTGGACCGGCCAAAATCCCGGAAGCGCGTTGGCGACGTTCTCGCCCCGCATCAGACCAAATCCGTGGCCGATGATTTCAACGCCCGCGCGGTTGATCAGCAGAATGCGGCCCTCGAGATCGGTTGTCAGGAGGCCTCCCCGCATCGACTCGATGATGTCCTGATTGAAGGCCTGCAAATCTTTCAGCGCTTCGCTCTTCTGCTCGAGTTCGGCCCCCTTCGTGTGGATCGTCTGCGTCAGCAGGCTTCCCAGATACGCCACCGCAAAGAACGCGAAAAGATTGCTCCCGAGCCACGTTTCCAGCGCCCGCGCCGTAGGCATCGTCGCAGTCGATCGCGGAATCCATCCGGAATACATCACTTCGACGACGCATCCCAATTCGATGAACGCAAAGCCCGCTACCATGAACGCGCCGCGGCGCGAGAACAAAATGCTGCCCATCAGGATGGCGAGCAGGTACAAGGACACGAAATTGCTGTCCTGCGCCCCGCTGGAATAGACGATCGCGGTGATGATGCTCACGTCCAGAATCATCTGCAGCGCGCCGTGCCATCCGGAGCCGGGCAGCGCCCGCTGCAAAATCACGTAAGTGCTCGCGAGAACGTACCAGAGGCCGCAAAGCGAAACGAGTATCCCCACCGGAAGAAAAACAGGGGTGAATTGATGTACGACGACGACCACCGCCAGAAGAAAGGTGATGATTAGAAAGCGGACACGCCCCAACCAGGGCAGCCATTCGCTCGCGCTAGCGGTCAGTTCCATTTGAGACGGTCATTGCCACCAACAAATTCCGATTGGCAGCCGGCTGATTCCGTGCATCGACACCGGCCCGCCGAAAGAACAGCAAACATGGCAGACTCGCCCCGCCCGCCTGCCATGCGCTATTTCCCGGCCAATTTGCCGATCAGCGAAAACAGCGGCAAGTACATCGAGATGACGACGCCTCCGACAACCACGCCGAGCACCACGATCATGATCGGCTCGATGGCTGTCAGCATGTCCTTCACCGCCGCATCCACTTCGTCCTCGTAGAAGTCCGCGATCTTCTGGAGCATCGCATCCATGGCGCCCGTCTGTTCGCCGACGCCGATCATCTGCGTCACCATGCCGGGGAAAACGTCCGTTTCCTTCAGCGGATCGACCAGCGAGCGGCCGGCCTCCACCGCCTTCCGCGTCTGCGAGATCGCCTTCTCCACTACTGCGTTTCCCGACGTGCGCGCCGTGATATCGAGGCCCTCGAGAATGGGAACGCCGCTCGAAATCAGCGTCCCGAGGGTTCGAGTGAATCGAGCGACCGCAATCTTTCGCAGCACGTTTCCGATCACGGGAACTTTCAGCAGCACGGTGTCAAGCACCATGCGGCCCTGAGGAGTCCCGTACCAGAATTTCAACGCGAATACGCCGCCGACAAAGAACACGAGAATCAAAAAGCCGTAGATGCTTCCCACGAAATGGCTCAGGCCTATTACGATCCGCGTCGGCAATGGCAGATCTACATCCAGGCCATTGAACAACGTGATGAAAATTGGCACAACCTTCCACAATAGAAGGATGATCACGCTCGCGGCGATACCCAGCACGGCGATCGGGTAGATCATCGCGGACTTCACGGCTCGCTTCAGTTTGACGTTTTTCTCGATATAGGTCGAGAGCCGCTGCAGAATCGTGTCCAGAATACCGCCCGTCTCGCCCGCCTCAACCATGTTGTAATACAGTGGATCGAATACCTTTTCGTGCTGCTTCATCGCCGCCGACAGCGTGGTGCCGCCCTCTACCGAGGCTCGCACGGAGTTGAGCATCTTCTGAAACGTCTTGTTCTCCTGCTGTCCGGCGAGAATCTCAAGACACTGCACGAGAGGCAATCCCGCGTCAATCATCACGGAGAACTGCCGCGTAAAGATGGCCAGCTCCTTTTCTTCGACGCCTGTGCCGAAGGTGGGAATGTTGAACTCTCTTCCCTTTTCGGAGAGCTTGCTGACATTGATCTGCTCTCGCCGTAGCGCGGCGGCGAGTTCGTTCTTACTCTCAGCCACGCGCTCTCCCGCGACGGTCGCACCCGCGCGGTTGACTCCCCGATATGTATAAACCGGCATGATCTATATCCTCCCTCTCACCTTGTTCTTTCTACCTTCGGACCGGAACCCGGCCGCCTGCAGGTGGCGAGATCACACCCCTGTTAATTAAATCCTGCAATTCGTCCGGATTCGAGGATCTCGCGAGAGCCGTTTCCAAAGTGATTAACTTCTGGAAGTAGGCGTTGGCGAGGCTCTGATTGAACGTTTGCATTCCCGTCGTGCCCGTGCCCGTCTGCATCGCCGAATAGATCTGATGGATCTTGTCTTCGCGGATCAGGTTGCGGATCGCGGCGGTGGGAATCAGAATCTCCATCACCATGGCGCGGCCGCGGCCGTCGGGACGAGGCAGCAACGATTGGCACAAGATTCCTTCGAGCACCATCGAGAGCTGCGCGCGCACCTGCGGCTGCTGGTGCGCCGGAAACACATCGACGATACGGTTGATGGTCGAAACGGCGGAGTTCGTGTGCAGCGTGGCGAAGGTCAAGTGTCCCGTCTCGGCGATACGCAGCGCCGATTCGATCGTTTCAAGGTCGCGCATCTCGCCGATCAGCACCACGTCCGGGTCTTCGCGGAGCGCCGCCCGCAAAGAGTTCGCGAACGAATGAGTGTCCGAGTGCACCTCCCGCTGGTTCACCAGGCACTTCTTGTGGTTGTGCAGGAATTCGATCGGGTCCTCGATCGTGATCATGTGCTCTTCGTGCTCGTTGTTGATCTTGTCGAGCATCGCCGCGAGCGTCGTCGATTTGCCCGACCCGGTCGGCCCGGTCACCAGTACGAGGCCACGCGGCTTATCGCACAGCGCTTTCACCACCTGCGGTAAACCCAACGCGTCGAAACTCTTGATCTCCCATGGAATCGTTCGGAATACGGCAGCCACGGCGCCGCGCTGGTGGAAGATGTTGCCGCGGAAGCGCGCGAGGCTCTTCAAACCGAACGAAAAGTCGAGCTCCAGATTTTCTTCCAGCCGGTGCTTCTGCACGTCCGTCAGCACGCTGTAGGCGAGCGCTTTGGTGTCCGCGGCGGTCAGCGGCGGCATATCGAGCGGACGCAGCTTGCCGTGCACGCGAATGCGCGGCGCCGTGTTCGTCGAAAGGTGCAGATCGCTTCCACCCATTTCGATCATCTTCTTCAGCAGTTCGCTCAGCGTGATTCCAGCCATCTTCGTCCTCCGACTACAGAACCGTCTCCCGCAGCACTTCTTCCATCGTCGTCAGCCCGGCCGCGGCCTTGATCAGTCCGCTGCGGCGCAGCGTAATCATTCCGAGCTCCAGCGCCTTCTTCTTCAATTCGAGGGCTGATGCACCTACCAGAACCAGCTCCCGTATCTCGTCGTGCATTTCCATCACTTCGTAGAGGCCGACGCGCCCTTTGTAGCCCGTGTTGTTGCAGGCGGCGCATCCCTTTCCGTGCTGCACGACTACTTTCGACGCCTCATCTTCCGTGTATCCCGCCTCGACCAGCGCCGGCGTCTGAATCTGCAGCGGCTCCTTGCACTGCACGCAGATGCGCCGCACCAACCGCTGCGCGCAAATGAGGTTCACGGACGTTGCCACCAGGAACGGTTCAATTCCCATGTTCATCAAGCGGCTGATCGTGGAAGGCGCGTCATTGGTGTGCAGCGTGGAAAGCACCAGGTGGCCGGTCAGCGCCGCCTTGACCGCGATTTCGGCCGTTTCAAAGTCTCGAATCTCGCCGACCAGGATGATATTCGGGTCCTGCCGCAGGAAGGCGCGCAGAGCGGACGCGAAATTCAGGCCGATCTGCTCCTTCATCTGAACCTGGTTGATGCCCGGCAGCTGGAATTCGACCGGGTCCTCGGCCGTCATGATGTTGGTTTCCGGCGTATTCAGTCGCGCCACCGAAGAATACAGCGTGTTCGTCTTCCCCGATCCGGTCGGGCCCGTCACCAGCACCATGCCATACGGCTTCAGAATCTGCCGTTCGAACATCGCCAGCGACTCGGGCTCGAAGCCCAGTTTTGTCATGTCGAGACGGAGATTCTCTTTGTCCAGCAACCGGAGAACAATTTTTTCGCCGAACAGCGTCGGAACGGTCGAGACGCGGAAGTCGAGTTCCTTCTTCTTCCCGTCTTTGAGGTACTTGATCATGATGCGGCCGTCTTGCGGCAACCGCTTCTCGCTGATGTCGAGCTTCGACATGATCTTGATGCGGCTCGTCATCGCGTCTTTCAGCTTCATGGGCGGCGCCATGACGTTTTGCAGGATTCCGTCAATCCGGAAGCGGACGCGATATTCCTTCTCGTACGGCTCGACGTGAATGTCGCTCGCTCCGCGCTTCACCGCGTCCGTCAGGACCAGGTTGCAGAGCTTGATGATAGGAGCTTCTTCGGCGGCCTTGGAAAGCGAGGCCAGGTCCATCTCAGCTTCTTCGCTCGCCAGCTCGAGCGCGTCGGCGTCCTCGCCCGTGAGGTCTTTCATCACCTTGTCGAGTTCTTCGACGCTCTCCGCTTCGCCGTAGAACTTGTGGATCGCCTCGCCAATCGCCGTCTCCGACGCGACCACCGGCTCGACGTTGAAGCCGGTCATAAACTTGATGTCGTCCATCGCGAAGACGTTCGTTGGGTCCGTCATCGCAATCGTGAGCGTCGAACCAACGCGCGACAGCGGCACGATCTGGTAGCGGACCGCCGTCTCCTGCGGAACAAGCTTGATCACCGCCGGATCCACCTCGTAGAACTTCAGATTGATGGAAGGAACGCCATACTGCCGCGAAAGGACCGCCGTAATATCGTCGTCGCTGACCAACCCCATTTTCACGAGGCAGGTCCCGAGCCGACCGCCGTTCCTCTTCTGGTAGTCGAGCGCTTGCTTAAGCTGATCCTGGGAGATCAGGCTGTCTTTGACCAGAATTTCGCCGAGTCGTGAAGACATAGATGTTCGTCCACGGTACTAGGACCATACCGCTGGAAAGGTCAGGGTAGCATGTTGCCGCTGGCGGGCTAGGGACACGCTCGCCTCGCGTGGTGAATCAGCCAACATCCGGTGCGCTTCTTTAAAACCTGTACCTCCGTACAGATACAAATTTTGTCCCTGTACCGAAGTACAGGTTAATGGACAGTGATAGAGGGAAGGCCTCCGGCGCTCCCTTTCATTTCATCGGGCGATTGCAGGACAGACTTCAGCACTGCGGCCGCGGCAATCGAAACCAAACCCCCGTCTCACCCCTCGCCTCAGAAACGGGGATTCTGCCATGATCAGTCGACGGGCGGTCAGATCAGCGCGGTCTATACCTCAAAGGTCCTCTGCTGAATCCGTTGCTTGTCGAACGAAGGGCTTAACCCAGGGAGACCCGTTAGGACACACGACTGAATCGCGCGATCGGTGGTGTGCTAGCATTGCATGATATTCGGTGTCCTGAAGGGTCGCGGCTCGGCAACTTCTTTCGGAAAAGCGATCCGGCCGGAAACGGTCTGGGCAGCACTCGTACGACTCATTCTGTTCACGAATCCTGGCAATGACGAGTCCATTGGTCCCTAGCTTCACCGGAGACAGCCTTCAAGGAATCGAGGCCCGTCTCGTCCTTGTTGTTAGCTTGGTCGCGCTGCTCTTTCCGGCACGCGCCGTGCAACTGTTCCGCCACGTGGAAAGGGTATTCTGCCGCCTCGCTCGGCGACAGACCGCTTCCGTGATCGGCGTTGGACTCCTGGCGCTTGCCGCGCGAGCCGCTCTTCTCCCGCTCTTGCCAATACCCGTCCCGGGCGTCGCGGATGAGTTCAGTTACCTACTCCAGGCAGATACCTTCGCACACGGTCGTCTAACCAACCCTACGCCGCCCTTGTGGAGTCATTTCGAGGTGTTTCACGTCATTTTCGAACCTACGTACGCTTCGAAATATCCGCCGCTTCAAGGGCTCATCCTGGCAGCCGGCAAAATAATGTTTGGACATCCGTGGTTCGGCGTTTGGCTCAGCATCGGAGTAATGTGCGGCGCGCTTTGCTGGATGCTTCAAGCGTGGCTGCCGCCGGGCTGGGCGCTCCTAGGCGGCTTGCTCGCCGTTGTTCGTTTGGGAACTTTCTCTTACTGGATCAACACTTATTGGGGCGGAGCGGGTGCGGCGATCGGCGGAGCTTTAGTTCTCGGGTCGCTCGCGAGAATCCTCCGAAGACATCGGCAGCGGGACGCTTGGCTGATGGGACTGGGACTGGCCATTCTCGCTAATAGTCGGCCTTATGAAGGGCTCCTACTCAGCATCCCGGTGGCCGCAATCCTGGCGCGTTGGCTTTTTCGAAAATCAAGCCCGTCGTGGGAAACATCGCTCCGGCAAGTGGTCGTGCCGCTGGCTGTTTCGGCTGCGTTGATTGTCGGAGGAATCGCCTATTACAACTGGCGCCTTACTGGCGACCCATTGACGATGCCTTATGAGGTCTATCAAGACGCATACGACATCGCGCCTGTGTTTGTTTGGCAGCGTCTGAACCCGCATCCAAGGTTGCTTAGCAATGATTTCGTCCGAGAATTCGAGCTTGCATCGGAAGTGCCGGCTTACGAGTATCTGCGAACGCTTTCCGGTTTCCTCAATCAAAACCTTTCGAAGATCGAGGTGCTGGACTCGTTCTTCCTTGGTCCGGCCCTGACTCTACCTCTTCTTGCCTTGCCATGGATGTTCCGCGACCGCCGAATCAGACCGCTCATGTGGACGTCGCTTTTTGTACTCGTCAGCTTTCTTCCGGAACTGTATTTTCTTCCTCACTATGCCGCCCCTGCTGTGGCCTTGATCTATGTTTTGATCCTTCAAGGCCTGCGGCATCTGCGGGTTTGGAGCATGCGTCGAAAGCCGGTTGGGAGGGCTCTCGTCGGAAGCTTGGTGGTCGTCTGCTTGATCTCGCTTGGGGTGCGACTCTCAGAGCCTTCATCTGCGGCGTGGACTTGGACTTGGTATGCGAATTGGCCTGGGAACGTTCAGCGCGCTCGAATCGCAGGCCAACTCAGGGAACTTCCGGGACGCCAGCTCGTGTTCGTTCGTTATGCCCGCTGGCATGATCCCCAAACGGAATGGGTCTACAACGGCGCTGACTTCGCGTCCGCCAAGATTCTCTGGGCCAGGGATACAAACCAAGCCGATGACGAAGAACTGATCCACCAATTTTCCGGCCGGCGGGTGTGGCTCCTTAAACCAGATGAGCATCCGCCAAGGATTGAGCCGTTTCCAGGGCTCGTTGAAGAGCTTCCCCTTCCGCATCAGATGAGCCGAGGCGCTCCCTGATCGAGGTAACCCGCCAAGCGATCGTCTCGCCGTCGATTCTCTTCCGCCTGTCGAGAGCGTTGCACTTTCCCGATCCTCTGCTTCCACGCGTCAGAGCGCACCCCGTTCCCGGGGCGAGCCGGAAGCGTTTATAATTCGCGCCTCGGGTCTAGCCCCGGGGACGGCGGTTCTGCTACGATGAATCGACGGGCGGTTAGCTCAGCGGTTAGAGCATCCGGTTTACACCCGGAAGGTCCTCAGTTCGAATCTGAGATCGCCCACCATCTGGAGTCATCTAGCGGGGACGTAGTTCAGTCGGTTAGAACGCTGCCCTGTCACGGCAGAGGTCGCGAGTTCGAGTCTCGTCGTCCCCGCCATTCCTTTTCCCGCGTAGAAGGCTACTAGGTCGCACCCGGCTGCGAGCTTAGGACCCGGCGCGCAGGCGCCGCTCGGCCTCATGCATGGCCTCGTAGAGCTGATCGAAGCTCTCGATGGCAAAAAGAAGGCTGTGGATGCGGTCGATTTTCACCGGCGTGTTCAGCACTTCGTCGAGATCGAATTCCTTCACTTTGCAGCCGCCCTCGATCACGTTCGTGCATTCGCCGTGCGAACTGATTACGCCGCTGCCGTAAACCTTCACGCTTCCCCGCTCGCGAATCAGCCCGAATTCGACCGTGTACCAGAAAAGTCGCCCAAGGCGTTCGAGCGTAGTCGCGTCCTCGATCCGCGCGCAAACGCTGCCGTAGTGCTGCAGGAAATCCGCAAACACCTTGTGCGCGTGCATCGGGACGTGCCCGAATACATCGTGGAAAATATCCGGCTCTGGCGTATAGGCGAGCGACTCGTGGCCGCGCAGCCACGTCGTCGTCGGAAACATCCGCGCCTCAAGCATCTCGAAAAATGCGTCGCTCGGCAGGAAGCCGCTTACCGGCGTGGTGCTCCAGCCGGTCCGGGGTTTCAGCCGCTGGCTGATCGCATTCAGGTTCGGCAGGCGGTCGTCCTCAAGCCCGATAAATCTGTAACCGTCGAGGTACTCGCGGCAGGCGTGCGCTTCGAGTTGTGGCCTTCGCCGCCGCACCAGCTCCGCCCACACCGCATGCTGCTCGGCCGTGTACTCCTCGTACCGCTGCTCGGTGAGATACGGCGCAGCCACTACAAGCGGCGCGCCCTTCGTTCCGGCTTTTTCTACGATGTGCATGCGTGCCATGTCCTTATCATCGGACCAGCCTCGCGATCACACGCTGCGCAGTGTAGACTCGTGCGGCCTATCAGTAAGCGACGGGAGCCGGCCAATTGGGTGGAGAGTCGATTGTTGTGTGGGTGGTTTTCGGGGCGCTCATCGCGTTGGCGGTCGCAGCCGACCTCATCGTCTTCCGCCCGAAGACCGATCGCGTCACGCTCACGCACGCGCTCCTCGAAAGCGCCGCCTGGGTCGCTCTCGCGCTCGGTTTCGGCCTGTGGATCTGGCTCGCGCGCGGCCGCCAGGCGGGCGTTGAATACGTCACTTCGTACGTCCTCGAAAAATCCCTCAGCGCGGACAACGTCTTCGTCTTCCTGATCGTATTTCGCACGTTCGGCGTCGGACCGCGCGCGCAGCATCGCGTCCTCTATACCGGCATAGTGGGCGCGGTAATCCTGCGGCTCGCATTCGTGCTGGCCGGAATTGCGCTGCTGCGGCATTTTCATGTCGTCACGTACCTCTTCGGCGCGATCCTCGTCATCGCCGGCGCCAACATGCTGCGTTCCGCCGAAGAGGCGCCCCGCGCCGAGTGCAACTGGCTGATCCAGCTCCTGCGCAAACTCGTGCCCGTAAGCTCGTCGTCCGGCACCGGCCATTTCTGGGTGCGCGAACGCGGCCGCTGGTCCGCCACTCCGCTGCTCGTCGCCCTCATCGCAATCGAGGTGATGGACGTGATCTTCGCCGCCGATTCCGTCCCCGCCGTCCTCTCGATCACCCGCGATCCCTTCATCGCGTATTCCTCCAACGTTTTCGCCATCCTCGGCCTGCGCGCCATGTATTTCGCCCTCGCCGGGCTCATGACGCGCCTGCGCTTCCTCCACGAAGGCCTCGCCGTTATCCTGCTCTTCACCGGCGTCAAAATGCTCGTCGCCGACCATTTTGCAATTCCCACGGCCGCGTCGCTCGGCATCATCGTCCTGATCCTAACCATTACCGCCGCGGCATCCTGGCTCGCCCCTCGCCCAACGTAGCGCCGGCGTCCCGCCGGCTCTTGCCGTTGCTTCGAGACTTAAATGTAGCGCCGCCTGTCCTGAGCGAAGTCGAAGGGCGGCCTTAAGCGGCATCTTCGGCACGCCAACGTCACAAATTCAAATCATCATATCGGGCGCCCAACACCGCCGCGTCGCGCGCCCTCAGCCCGCTGCCCGTAATCCCCGAATTCTCCCATCGCCCCGGAATCGCCAGCCCGCACTTCGGGCAGCATCCATTCTTTAAATTCATCTCCTCGACGTTATGCCACGACCGCCGGATCAGCATTGTCTTGCACGCCGGGCACGACGTATGCGCGCCATCGCTGTAAATGTTGCCCTCGTAGACGTAATGCAGCCCCGCTTTCATCGCCGCACGCCGCGCCGCGTGCAAAGTCTCCGGCGGCGTGCTCGGCTTATCGCGCAATTTGAAATCGGGGTGAAATGCCGTGAAGTGCAACGGCACGTCCGGCCCAAGATGTTCGAGAATCCACTCAGCCAGCGCGCGCGTTTCGCTCGGCGCATCGTTCAGCGTCGGGATGATCAGGTTCGTGATCTCGAACCACACGTTCGTCTCGTTCTTCAGCCACTCGAGCGTCTCGAGAACGGGTGCCAGATGCGTCAGCGTAATTCGTCCGTAGAAATTCTCCGTAAATCCTTTGAGGTCGATATTCGCGGCGTCGATGTGATCGTAGATGTCGTGAAACGCCTCACGCGTGATGTAGCCGTTCGATACCATCACGGTGCGAATTCCGCGCTCGCGGGCCGCGTGGCAAATGTCGATCACGTATTCGCCCCAGATGGTCGGCTCGTTGTATGTGAACGCGATCGAAGGGCACCCGTTGCGGATCGCCAGCGACACCACGTCCTCCGGCGGCACATACGACGATCGCACTTGGTCCGCGCGCGATTTCGAAATGTCCCAGTTCTGGCAGAAAAAGCAGCCCATGTTGCACCCGGCCGTCCCCATCGAAAACACGCGCGTGCCCGGCAGGAAATGGTTCAGCGGCTTTTTCTCGATTGGATCGATCTGCAGCGCGGCGGGATGCGCGTAGCCGAGGCTGTAGAGCTTGCCGCCCTCGTTTGCGCGGATAAAGCAGAACCCGGCCTGCCCGTCCCCAATATGGCAGTGCCGCGGGCACAAATAGCAGTGGACCTTACCCCCAGGCTCGGGTTCCCACCACCGCGCTTCGTGAACGCCCGATTCCCGCAGCCCCAATTCCGATTTCCGTGATGTCGCTACGCGTTGCGTGGATTTCTTGCTGTGGTTTTTCTTCGAGTCTTGCATGAGATCCTACCGCCTGAACCAATTATACGCTTCCCCATTCGCGAGTGCTCGGGACGGCGTCCTTCCGCGTTTCTATTCTTGACGCCGCCAATCACGGCTCGTAGTGTGGATGGACTCGGCGCGCCCAGCCGTCACACGTGAGCCATCCAGTCGTTCAAGTTTCCGGTGTCCGCAAGACCTACGGCTCAACCGTGGCCGTCGACGAAGTGTCGTTCGAAGTCCTCAAGGGCGAGATTTTCGGTTTGATCGGCCCGAACGGCGCAGGCAAAACCACGACGATGGAGTGCATCGAGGGCCTTCGCACGCGCGATCGCGGGACCATCTCAGTTCTCGGCCTCGATCCCTTGCGCGACGTCTACAAGCTGCAGAATCGCATCGGCGTGCAGCTCCAGCAGGCGCAGCTTCAAAAGCGGATCAAAGTTTGGGAAGCGGTCGATCTATGGGCTTCGCTCTACCAGAAGAAAACGATCGACGGCAAACGCCTGCTCGAACAGCTCGGCCTCGCCGAAAAGCGCAACGCTTGGTTCATGAATCTCTCGGGCGGCCAAAAGCAGCGCCTCTTCATCGCGCTCGCCCTCATCAACGATCCCGAGCTGGTTTTTCTCGACGAGCTCACTACCGGTCTCGACCCGCAGGCTCGCCGAGCGATCTGGGAACTGGTGCGCGGCATTCGCGCGCAGGGCAAAACCGTCTTCCTCACCACTCATCTCATGGAGGAGGCCGAGCGCCTCTGCGATCGCGTGGCGATCATCGAGCACGGCCGCATCATCGATATCGACACGCCCGAGCGCCTCGTCGCCCGCCACTGCCCCGAGCGCACCGTCATCGTCGTCACCGACCACTCGATCGCCGAAGAGCGTTTTCGCGCCATCCCGCGCGTCGAGGCGGTCACCTGCGCGGACCTGCGATTCACCATTCGCGGCTGCGGCGAAGATTTCATCAGCGAGGTGATCCATTGCCTTTCCGAAAACCGGATTCGCGTCACCGACTTTCGCACGATTCTGCCGAGCCTTGAGGATGTTTTCCTCAAGCTCACCGGCCATTCGATTCGCGATTAGGACTGCACGACGATGCTGCGTGGACTCTGGAAACTGACCTGGATCGAGATCAAAGTCTTCATGCGCGAGCCGCTCGGCGCATTCGGAACGATCGGCCTCCCCGTCGTGGTGTTCATTGTATTGGGCCGCATCTTCGGCCACGATGTGCCGCCCGCCGCGCTCGCCGCGAGCAATTTCATGCGCATCGAACTGCCGGTTTTGGCCGCGCTGCTGATTGCGGTCAATTCCGTGTTGTCGCTCGTGACGATCGTCTCGATCTACCGCGACGGCGGCATTCTCAGGCGCCTCCGCGCCACTCCGCTGCGCCCGCAGACGATCCTGACCGCGCACGTGCTCGTCAAGCTGCTGCTCACCGCCGCCACGCTGGCACTGCTGGTCCTCCTTGGCAAACGCTACTACCCGATCGGCGTCCACGTTCCATTGTTCAGTTTCACGATCGCGCTCCTGATCAGCACCTGGAGCATCCTCTCGGTAGGTTTTCTGATCGCCAGCATCGTACCCACCGCTCGCTTTGCGCAGCCGATCGGCGCCGCCATCATGTATCCCATGATCGGCCTGACGGGACTCTTCCTGCCCATCGCGCAGATGCCGCCAGCGCTGCGCGCCGCCGCGCGCCTCAATCCGCTCACCTACGCCGTGTCGCTGCTGCAGGGAATCTGGAGCGGAGACAGGTGGTCGGCGCACGCAGTCGACGTCGGCGCGCTCATCATCGTCTTCATCATCTGCACCGCCGTCTCCGCAAAAGTCTTCCGCTGGGAGTAACGCCTGCTTGACGGATTCGTCATTCTGCTTGCCCTGACGAAGGAAGGGAGCGGAGCGAAGAATCTCTCTTCGCCTTTGTAGCGGCTGTCTCGCTTTCCAGGGCTTCTATCTTGCATCTCCTCGCCCCTTAATTCGGCCAGGTCTCGCCACCTGTCCCAAATCCATACCGACGGCCCCCTTGACACTGCGCCGCGCGCTGCTACGCTGAAAATGTATTTATTGGCACAGCCATGAGGAGCGAGACGACAATCCGGCGAGTAGCAGCCGCCGCAGCGGGGCACGGAGCACTCCCACGTTGTAGTTCCTCCAACTCCTCTGCCTCCTTATCTTCCTTTGCTTCCTTCCCGTCCCTTGCCTTCCAAAACGCCCGACAGGAGGTTTCGCCATGAGTCCCAGCCCGCCCAGCGATCGTGATCGCCGCGAATCGCCGCCCTTGCGCCCCACCACGAAGGTGCTCACGCAGGGTTTCGATCCGACCCTGTCGGTCGGCTCCGCGCGCCCGGCCGTTTTTCGCAGCTCGACCTACGTCTTCCCCAGCCCCGAGGCTGCCGAGCGCGCATTCGACGTCGCCAGCGGCAGGGTGAAAATGGCCGAAGGCGAAACCACCGACCTCATCTATTCGCGTTTCAATCATCCCAACGCCGAAATCCTCGAGGACCAGATCGTGAATCTCGAAGCGGGCGCGCGCGACGCGGCCGCTTTCAATTCCGGTATGGCCGCGATCGTAACGTCCCTCTTCACCTTCCTCCGCCCGGGACAATCCGTCGTCTACACCGTTCCGATCTACGGCGGCACGCAGCATTTCATTCAGGACCATCTCTCGAAATGGGGCGTCTCAGGCGTCCCCGTGCAGGCGGGCCGCGGCGATCTTCTCGAAAGCGCGATCCGCTCCACGCAAAACCTCGGCGCGGTGCTCATCGAGACGCCCGCGAATCCCACGCTCATCATGACGGACATTCGCCAGGCCTGCGCCGCCGTTGCCGACATGAAGCCGCCCGCAGGCGAGTCGCGCCCGCTCGTGATGGTCGATAACACGCTGCTCGGCCCCGCCTTTCAGCATCCGTTGGCGCTCGGCGCCGATCTCGTCGTCTACTCCGGCACGAAATACCTCTCCGGCTTCAGCGACATGCTTGCCGGAATCATTCTCGGTGCGGATCCCGATTTGGTCGCAAGGCTTCGCCCCGCGCGCGGCCTCTTCGGCACGATCCTTCAGCCCGACGAATGCTGGATGCTCGGCGGCCGCCTGCCGACCGTCGGCCTGCGCATGAACCGCGCCAGCAAGAATGCTCAGCGCATAGCCGAGCATCTTTACGGTCATCCGAAGATCAAGCACACGATCTATCCCACGCTGATCACCGATCCCGAACAAAAGCGGATCTTCCAGGCGCAGTGCGATTATCCCGGCGCGATGTTTTCGATCGAACTGCGCGGCGGCAAGCCTGCGGCTTTCGAATTTCTCCGCCACGTGCAGATCGCGCGCAATGCCGTCTCGCTCGGCGGCGTCGAATCGCTCGCCTGCCATCCCAAAACCACTACGCACTCGGGCTTCACCGATGAGGAATCCGTGGAAGCCGGGGTCACCGACGGCCTCGTGCGCGTTTCCGTCGGCATCGAACATTGGCGCGACTTGCTCGCTGATTTCGAGCAGGCGCTCGATCACGTGTGACGGATCGCGACGAATGATCGGCCTATCGGGATTGAAATCGCTTCCGAAAATCGAGCTGCATCTGCACCTCGATGTTTCGCTGAGTTACGAGGCGGTCTCGGCTCTCGCTCCATCCGTGACCCGCGAGGAATACCAATCCGACTACGTGGCCCCTGCACGCTGCACGGACCTCACGGAATTTCTTTCCCGCTCCCACAAGGGATTCCGGCTGATGCAGAGCGAGATGTCTCTGCGCCTCGTCACCGAAGACATCTTCCGCCAGCTCGTCGACGACGGCGTCATCTACGCCGAACTCCGCTTCGCTCCGCTGCTCCATCTCGAACAAGGGCTGACTCCCGAGCAGGTCGTCAGCGTCGTCGATCGCTCGACCGAAGACCTCATCCGCGAAACGGGCCTCGAAGCGCGCCTGATTCTCTGCACCCTGCGCCATTTCACCGAAGAGCAAAGCACGCAGACGGCAAAACTTGTCGAGCAGTTCCGCGGCAGCCGCGTCGTCGCCCTCGATATCGCCGGTGACGAAGCCGGCTTCCCGCTCCAAGCGCACGTCGCGGCTTACCGCTACGCGCGCGAACGCGGCCTGCACCGCACGGCACACGCAGGTGAGGCGCTCGGCCCCGAAAGCGTGTGGGAGACGCTGGACCTCCTCCAGCCTGCGCGCATCGGCCACGGCACGCGCAGCGTCGAGGACCCGCATCTGGTCGACCACCTGCGTCAAAAACGGATTCACCTCGAAATTTGCCCGTCATCTAACGTGCAGATCATTCCTTCGATCGAAGCCTGGGAACATCATCCGGTCGATCGCCTGTATCGCGCGGGCGTGCCGCTCAACATCAATACCGACACGCGCATGCTCACCCCTGCAACGCTCACGGGCGAGTATCTCGGCCTGGAGGAAACCTTTGGCTGGACCGCGCAGGATCTTCTCGATGCGAATCTTCTCGGCGTCGAAGCGGCGTTCGTCGAGCCCAGCGTCAAAGAGAAACTCCGGAAGAGGCTGCTAGATTCGTACGCGAACATTGGCGCGACTTCAGAAAACGCAACTCACCAGACGCACGCCGTAAAATCTCCGCAGGCAAACGGATGAGTCGTGGCCACAACTGAATTCACCCTGCTTGTGGCGGGCGGATCGTTTCTCGCCGGCCTGCTCGGCTCCCTCACGGGCCTCGGCGGCGGCGTGATCATCGTCCCGCTGCTAGCGCTCGCCTTCGGCGTCGATATTCGCTACGCAATCGGCGCGTCGCTCGTTTCCGTGATCGCCACTTCCTCGGGCGCCGCCGCAGCCTACCTCGAAGAGGGCTATTCGAACATGCGCGTCGGCATGTTCCTCGAAATCGCCACCACCATCGGCGCGGTCTGCGGCGCCTATCTCGCCACGCGCATCCCCACCGCCGCGATCGCCATCATTTTCGGCCTCGTGCTGCTCTACTCCGCGTGGACATCGATCGCCCAGCCGCCCGAGCTGGCCGCGCCGGACACAGGCCGCTTCGCCCGATTCTTGCGCATGGACGGCCACTATCCCACAGCCGAGGGCGAGCGCGCCTATCACGTCACAGGCGTCCCGGCGGGATTCGGCCTGATGTGGATCGCTGGCGTGCTTTCGGGATTGCTCGGCATCGGCTCTGGCGCTGTAAAAGTGCTGGCGATGGACCGCGCCATGCGCATCCCGTTCAAAGTCTCGACCACCACCAGCAATTTCATGATCGGCGTCACAGCGGCGGCCAGCGCCGGCATCTACCTGCGCCGCGGTTATCTTGATCCGGGAATGGCGATGCCGGTGATGCTGGGAGTGTTCGCGGGCGCGTTGCTCAGCGCGCGAATTTTGCCGGGCGCGAAGGTTCGCACGCTGCGCATTGTCTTCGGCGTTGCGATTTCCGCTGTCGCAGTCGAAATGATCCTGCAGGGCATCCGGGGGAAAATTTAGCGATGGCGCAAACTCAATTTTGGAACGACCAGCGCATCGAAAACATCATCGGCAATATGTTGCGCGCGGGCGTGATCCTCGCGGCCGCCGTGGTGCTCGCGGGCGGCGTCCTCTACGTCGCGAAATACGGTCACCAGCGTCCGCAATACGGAGCGTTCCACGGCGAGCCTTCCGATCTTCGCAGCGTCTCGCAAATTTTCGAGCAGGCGATTTCGCTGCACGCGCGCGGCTTGATCCAGCTCGGCCTGCTGATCCTGATCGCGACGCCGGTCGCGCGCGTCGCCTTTTCCGTGATCGCCTTCGCCGCCGAGCGCGACTGGCTCTACGTCCTCGTCACCCTCATCGTGCTAGCAGTCCTCGTTTACAGCCTCACCAGCACTTGACGATGCCGATCCCCTATTGATTCAAGAGCGGGATGCTGGACGCCGGAGCGGGCGGCGGAAACGTCTTCAGGTACGCATAAATATCAGCGAAATCCTGATCCGATGCGACTTTCGCCGTGTACGGCGGCATCTGCCCGGTAGGCGCGCGAACGTAACGCAGCAGCGCGGCAAACGAAATCGGTGGCGGGCCGATGCGCGGCGCGATCGCGGCGCCAACACCCTGGTAGCCGTGGCATTGGTAGCAGCCGTACGCAAGGAAAAGGCGCTTGCCGTTGTCGGCATTCCCCTTCAGCGATTCGCTGGCCGCCGCAGCAGGCGCAACGGATTTCAGGTAAGCGTAAACATTCGCAAGATCCTGATCCGAGGCGGTCGACACCGGAATGGGCGGCATCTTTCCGGTTGGCTGGCGAACGTACGCGATCAGCGCAGGAAGCTCCCGCGGCGGCGGAGAAATCTGCGGAGCGAGCGACGTTCCCTGCCCTTGCGCGCCGTGGCACGCGACGCAGCCCGCATTTGTGAATACGCGTTTGCCATCTTCCGCGTCGCCGGCCGCGGCACCTTTCGGTTTGGGCGCAGCCGTCTGTGCGCGCGCCGCGAAACAGCCTATGGCTAGCGCGAGTGTCGCCACAAATAGAATCCGATAGCGCACAATTCCCTCCCTAGCGCGGCTGCGTGAACACATCGACCAGCGCGGGATCGCCGCCCTTGACGACCTCGATCGCGCGCCGGATCGCAGGCGCGAGATCTTTCGGATCGGAGATCGGGCCTTCGCCGTGCATGCCCATGCCCTGCGCGAGCTTCGCGTAGTCGATCGCAGGATCGACGAGCGTGTTGCCGATTCCCGCGCGCGTGATGCCGCGATTGTGCTGGTCCGCCATGATCTGGATCTGCATCAGCTCCTGATGGTAGGCGCGATTGTTGTGCATGATGATCAGCAGCGGAATGCGAATGTGCGCGGCCGTCCACAGAACGCCCGGCGCGAACATCAGGTCGCCGTCGTTTTGAATGCTCACGGTGAGCCGGCCATGCTTCCGGTTCGCGAGCGCCGCCCCGACCGCTGCCGGCGCGCCGTAACCCACGCCATACCCGCCCTCGCCGCCGATGTAATGGTAGTGCTTCTTGAAGTCCCACAAGCGCAGCGGCCAGCGGCTCACGAATTGGCAATTCGAGACGAGCGACCAATCCTCATCCTTGATCTGCGCCCACAATTCGGCGGACATCCGCGCGGTGCTGATCGGGCTGGCGTCCCAGCCGGAAGTGGCGTCATCGCGCGCGGCCTGCATCGCCCGCTGATGAGCCGCGGCGAGCTTTGCTCCTCGATCGGCGAACATACGCTTGCGGTCGTCCGTCATCTGCATCTTCACGGCTTCAATGAGCGACGGCAGCGTCGCCTCCCCGTCGGCGGCGATGGCGAGATCGACGGGCTGATATCGCTGGAAGTCCTGATAGTTGCTCTTCAAGTAGAGATCGTTCGCGGTGATGCTGATGAGCTTCGTGCCCGGCTTCGTCGCCGGCCGGAATTCCGGATTCACCTGCCCATGGACCGAGTTCACGCTGCTCCAGAAATCCGTCAGCTCGAGGCCGGCCACCACGTCCGCGCCGGCAATCGCCGACCCGGCTCGTTCCGTGTGATTGAGCGGATGGCGCGTCGGAAAATTCATGCGCCCGTTGCGGTCTACTACGGGCGCCTGCAAGAGCTCGGCGAGCTCGATCATCCCCGCAAGGCCTGCCGGAGTGCGCGCGATGCGATCCGTGACGAGCACGGGATTTTCCGCGGCCACCAAAAGACGCGCAGCTTCGGCCACGGCGCCGGACTCGCCTGCGGGCGGCGACACAATCGTGAGCTTCGGCACGCTCAGGTTCGCGCCGTCCGGCACCGGATTCTCCTGCAGCTCGTGGCCCGCTACCAGCGCGACGGGCATCATCGGCGGCGTGGTCGCGATTTTGTACGCGCGCACCGCGGATTCGCCAAACGCCTCGAGCGAGAGCGGGTTGTCGTCCCATTTCACGTAATCCCGGATCATCGCGGCCGGATCCTGCGCGCTGTGCGTCCAATCGACTGGCCCAAAGCGAAACGCGGCGTCGGAAAAATTGCCGAGAATGATGTAAACCGGCACGCGGTCGCAGAACGCGTCGTAGATCGCCATCGAGGCATGCTGCAATCCAACGGTGCCATGCACGCACACAAGCAATGGCTTGCCCTCGATTTTGAAGTAGCCGTGGCCCATCGCGACCGCCGACTCTTCGTGGCAGCAGGTGATGAATTCCGGCTTCACGTTGCCGCCGTAGTTGATCAGCGATTCGTGGAGGCTGCGAAAGGAATTGCCGGGGTTGGCGCAGAGATATTCGAAGTCGAGCGACTTGAGAACGTCCACCATGTAATCCGAGCCGGGGTGATCGACGGTGAGGACATCCACGCTCAGCCGCCCATCGGCCACGGGCGCTTTCAAGAGCGGCGGCGCACCGGCGCCAGCGCGCGGCTCGGCTGCGGCGGCTTTCGCCGTTCCCGGCACGGCGACGAGCGCGGCAGTTCCCGCCGCAGCCGTCTTGAGGAAATCGCGCCGATTCACCGAATCCTTCTTGGATTTTCCCACGGCGACCTCCTAAACTCATCTGCTCGCGCATGCCCGGTCTCGGCCTGCGCGAACGCTCCAGAGGTTACTCCCATTCCGTCTCGAAGCTCACCTGAAAAGTGAAGAGGCGTGACGGCGCTCTGCGACCCAGTCGAGGAAACGCTCCATGCGCGCCCGCTCGCGCCACATCAGCCGGAAGAACTTGCGCGCATCAAGATCGGCCGCATCGTGCCCGAAGAACGTCTCCAGCCGCCACTGGATGTACGGCGATTTCCACGGCCGCAGCCGGTAGCCCTTGGCGGTGATCCAGTAATAGCGCAAGGCGTTCAGCATGTCATGGCAAACGCCGGACCCAGATGCGCTCGGTGGCGGGCTTGCCGAGATGGATCCGCGCGGCGCCGTGCCCGGCGACGGTGATGGCCATCGTCTCGTCGTATTCGCGCTCGAGGACGCGAATGCGCGCCCCGGGGCGCAGGTGGCGCTGCTCGAGAAATGCGAGGAACGCAGGATCCTTTTCGTAGACGCGCAGCAGTTCGTAGGAATGTCCCGGCGCGGACTCGGACAGTTTTGCGGCGCCGTGTTTCTTGCGCAGGCGCGACATACCGCCGAAAAGAGGCACTCCGTGCGGGCAACGGCTGTCGCGTCCGAAGCGCTCAAGCAGCAACCGCGCGACCTCGGGCGAAATTCCGTGCTCGAGCCGCTCGGCCTCTTCGTGCGCACGCGACCATTCGAGCCCGATCACCTCGGTGAGCAGCTTTTCCGCCAGCCGGTGCCGCAGGACCAGATGATGGGCGGTCGCCTTCCCTTTCGGTGAAAGCTCGATGCGGCCGTCGCGCCACACGCGCAAATAGCCGTCGCGAGCCATGCGCTTCAGCGCGGCCGTGACGGCCGGCGGCGTCACGCCGAGATCCTCCGCAAGCCGCGCGCTGATCGGCGCCTGCTCCTCCTGGACGATCTCCCAGATCGCCTTGAGATAATCTTCGCGGGAAACGCTGGTCGTTTGTCGCGGCATGTGGCCCAATTATGCCAGCATTTCCACAAATTCGAGACGGTTGCCCCAAGGATCGTCCGCGTAGAAGCGGCGCGTCCCGGGAATGCTCTCATCCATCAAAACGATGCCGCGCTGCGCAAGTGTTTCCCGCAATCGGTCGAAATCGGCTACGGCAAAAGCGGGATGCGCCTTCTTCGCGGGACGAAAATTCTTCTCCACGCCGACATGCAATTGCCGGTCGCCGCACTCGAACCAGCAGCCGCCGCGTGCGCGCAATGCCTCGGGCTTTTCGATCTCCGTCAGCCCGAGCACGCCGCCGTAAAATTCGCGCGCGGCCTCTTCGCATCCGGCCGGTGCAGCGATCTGGATGTGGTCGATTCGGGTAACGCCCGCCGCCATGCCGCGAGCGTAGCATGCCCGGGTATCAGCCGGAAACCGCGCCGACATCGAATTGACATCCCCCGCCGGGCCGACGTACGCTGAGGCTCAGGATCCATGCCTACGGACCTATTCGAAGAGATCGTGCGGATGCGCCGCGCCGGCGAGCGGGGCGCCCTGGCGACGATCGTCCACACCAACGGCTCGATCCCGAGCTACGAAAGCTCGCGGATGCTGGTGCGCGACGACGGCTCGATAATCGGGACGATCGGCGGCGGCTGCGTCGAGGCCGAGGTCTGGGCGGCCGCCAAGGAAGTGATCGTGGCTGAGCAGCCGCGCAAGATGACGTTCAATCTCAATCAGGACGCGGCCTACGATGCGGGCCTAATCTGCGGCGGCACGCTCGAAATTTTCGTCGAGCCGATTCTGCCGCAGCCGCTGCTCTACATCTTCGGTGGCGGGCATATTTCCTCCGCGGTCGCGCGGGTGGCCAGCGCCTCGGGATTTTCGATCGCTATCGCGGACGACCGCGAAGCCTTCTCGAATACCGAGCGGTTCCCGATGGCGGACAAGCTTTACACAACCTACGAAGACGCCTTCGCGAAGATCGTGCCAAATGCGTCGAGCTATCTCCTCATCGTCACACGCGGCCATCGCGACGATATGCGCGTGCTCGCGTGGGCCGTGCGGACGGGCGCGCGCTACATCGGAATGATTGGCAGCAAGCGCAAAGTTCTTTCGGTGTATAAGGCGCTCGAAAAAGAAGGCTACTCGCCGGAGGAATTCGACCGCGTGCATGCGCCCGTCGGCCTCGATATCGGCGCGCTCACGCCCGAAGAGATCGCCGTCAGCATCACCGCCGAATTGATCGCCGTGCGCCGCAACGCCGTCGGCCTGCAGCACAAGTCCGTCAAACTCCCGCAAGCCGCCGCCGTCCACCAAGATTGACGCGCGATGGCCGCCGCGCCGCCCGCTCGAATGATTGACCAGAAGGCGCTCGCCGCAGCCATTCTCTCAGCAGGCGAATCGCGCCGTATGGGCAGCCCGAAAGCCCTGATCCCCTATCGCGGGACAACTTTTGCCGGACACCTGCTCGATGTGGTCAAGCATCCGCGCGTTGGCATCGTCCGTGTCGTGCTCGGCGCGGGCGCGGACAAAATCCGCGAGCGCTTGCAATTGGATCCCGCCACAATCGTGATGAATCCCGATTGGCCGAGTGGCCAGCTCTCGTCAATCCAGGCGGCGATTCGCAGCCTCCCGCCAGACGCCACCGCGGGCCTCGTGCTCTGCCCAGTCGACCACCCGATCGTCTCCGCCGAACTCGTCGCGCAGCTCATCGCACAGTTCGATTCGACCGGCAAGCCGATCGTGCTGCCGACGTATCGCGGCCGCCGCGGCCATCCCGTGATTTTTCGCGCTTCGCTCTACGACGAGCTGCTCGCAGCGTCTCCCGACGTTGGCGCGCGGCAAGTCGTCTGGGCGCATCAGGCGGACGTAGTGGAAGTTCCCACCGAAGAAAAAGGCATCGTGCTGAATCTGAACGACCCAGAAACGCTGAAGCACGCAATATCCACTTCCCGCCCGCAATAGGAACTCAGAGTTTTCGCGCGAGAGCCGAGACCGCGTCGGCGCAAAGCTGCGCCGCGTGGAAGGTAGCCGGAGGCAAACCGCCGAGGGCTTCGGAAACCTGCTGCGGCGTGATCTGCCGAGCCTCCGCAGCAGATTTACCGAGCAGCATGTCGGTAAGAGCCGAACTTGACGCGATCGCTGCGACGCACCCTTGCGTCTTGAATCGCGCGGCGGCGATGCGCCCTTCCTCCATCCGCACCGAGAGCCGCATCACGTCGCCGCAAACCGGATTCGTCACCTCGACCGTGGCCGTTGCATCTAACAGATCGCCGGCATTATGAGGACTGCGAAAGTGGCCGAGGATTGTCTCGTTGAACACGGATTCCAGTATACGGCAGGGGAAAATTCATCCGTGGAAAGATTTCGCGCAACCATTCGCCTTTTGTTTGAATCTGATTGACAGGATAGGGCTTAGAACGATACTTTTATAACTCCCTAGCCTAGGTTCTTTCGTCAGGGCGCGAGAGAACGAATCATCAGTAAATAATCCGCCTACAGAATAATGGAGAATCTCAGATGCGACGACTCGCTTACTTGTTCATCCTCGCGTTGGCCATCGCCTTAGGCGCGACTACCGGCTCCGCGCAGGATGGAAAACTCAAGATCAAAGTTTCGCCGAAACAGGCGTACGTGTTTGTCGATGGGAATGCTATCCGCGACGGCAACCAATCGATCTCCCTGAGCCCGGGGAAACACACCGTGGTTGTCGTAAACTACGGCTACAAGATTTCGACGCAAGATGTGAACATCGAAGCGGGCAAGTCCACGCCGCTCGATGTGAAGCTCGATGCCTACGGCGGAAACGTGAGCGGCCCCTTCGGCGATATCGAATTCAAAGGCGACCCCCGCGCCGCTGTCCTCTCCAACGGCACTACACCCGGCTATTTCGTCGGGCACGTGGATGAATTCGACAACGATTGGATCTGGCACCAGAATCTTCTCCTGCCTGCCGGTACCCACCATTTGACCATCACGCAGGCTGGAAAGACCATTTGGTCCGGCGACGTAACGGTGGCTGCAGGCAAGAAGGTAATCGTAAGTCTGCCCGGCGGCACTCAGAAGACGGTCGCATGGAGCCGCGGTGAGAAGCTGAAGGACCTGCCGCGCTTCAAGGCGGGCATCGCCAGCGCGACGGTCGCTGTGGCTCCGGTAACCGGCAGTTTCAGCGCCTCCGCCGCGAACATCAATTGCGGCCAGTCGTCCACGCTGAATTGGCAAACCGCCGAGACGGCCGACGCCAACATTGGCGGCATTGGGCCGGTGCAGCCGAGCGGCAGCCAGTCGGTTTCGCCGCACGCCACCACGGATTACCCCTTCACGGCGGCGGGCCCCGGCGGCACGGTCAAGGGTGACGCCACGGTCAACGTCAACACCAAGGTGGACGCGAGCATCAGTGCGAATCCCGCGGAAGTCCACTACCGCAAGATCGGCGACAAAGTCATCACGCAGGATTCCACTACGGTGACGTGGCAGACCTCGAACGCCGATTCCGTAACGGTCGATGGGAACAAGGTTGACCTCAGCGGCAGCGAAACCCTCAAGCCCGAGCCCGCCGACACGTCGCAGGTTCCCGACGGCCAGCCCGCCCGCACGGTCGACGAGAGCAAGAACGTTGCGTTGAGCGCGACGAACGTCTGCGGCGGCTCCGCCAGCGAGACGGCCGCGATTCACATCGTCGGATCGGTCGAGCCGATTCCCACGGTCACCCTGCAGAGCGTCTTCTATCCCACGGACTATCCGGATAAGGAGCACCCGCAGGTCGGACTCGTGAAGAGCCAGCAAGCCGCGCTCTCGACGCTCGCCGACGGCTTCAAGAAATATCTCGAATACGATCCCGATGCCAAGCTTTCGGTGGAAGCTCACGCCGACGAGCGCGGCTCGAAAAACTTCAACCAGGACCTGAGCGAACGCCGCGTCGAACGCATCAAGGCCTACCTCGTCGAGCAGGGGATCTCGTCCGACAAGATCGAGACCGCCGCGTACGGCAAGGATCAGCCGATGCCCGAGGCGACCGTGAAGGAACTCGAAGACACCAACCCCGTCAAGGCGCCCAAGATGCGTATGCGGGAGAAGCGGACGAGCTGGCTGGCCTACAACCGCCGCGCGGACATCATCCTGATGCCCTCAGGCAAGAAGTCGGCCCAGTTCTATCCGAATGGCGCCGACGATGTTGGCTTGATCTGGCAGCTGCCGAAACCTTCGCTGAAGAAGGTGGAAGCGGATCAGTAGTCGATTCTGAAAATG
>JBAPOM010000124.1:0-9634 GCA_049279635.1 Candidatus Acidiferrales bacterium | reverse complement strand
CGGCTTGTCGAATCCGACGTGCGCCACGATCCCGCCGCCGAAAAACGTCGCCGCGCGCCCCTTTGTGCGGTCAAAAAATTGGTCCGGGACCACGAAATCGAGCGGAGCAAAATCCTCGCGCAGCGAGCCGACCGCGCTCACCGAAATGATCTGCTCGACGCCCAGAATTTTCATCGCGCAGATGTTCGCGCGGTAATTGATCTCGCTCGGCGAAAAGATGTGCCCGCGCCCGTGCCGCGCCAGAAACGCCACGCGCCGCCCTTCCAGCGCGCCGACGATCAGCGCATCCGACGGATCGCCGAAAGGAGTCTTCACGCGCACTTCGCGCGCGTCCGTCAGCCCGGCCATGGAATACAGCCCGCTGCCTCCGATAATGCCAATCTTCACAGCCTCGTTCTTAGGTTTTTTCTTCGATGCCTTGGCCATATCGTGAGTCGGTATTCTCCCAAATTTGTGAGGAGCTTTCGCGGCTTTCGTCTTTGAAGTTCCGGGTGCCCCATCCTCGGTTTGTGAGGGTGGGGCCTTTGTCACAAGCAATCAACGAGCTTCCGCCGCTAGTCGATCGTCACCGGCTCAGCTTCCCACTTCCCCTCTCGCTCGCGCAAGTAAGCTGCGGGAACGCGCGCATCGTGCGCGAAAAGCGCAATCCAGCCCTCCTGAATAGCGGCAGGAATCCAGCGCTTCTTGTTTTCAAGCGTGATCATCGGGTAAAGATCGTAACCCATAATCCACGGAAGCGGGAGATGCGCGGTCGTCGGCACAAGGTCGGCGAAAAGGAACGCCGTCTTCCCGCCGCCTGTCAGCTTCACGCACTGCATATCCGCGGTATGCCCCGGCGCGCGAATCAGTTCCACACCGGGAACGATAGCCCGATCGCCTTCCAGCAGTTCGAACATGCCGGCCGCTTCAATCGGCGCGAAATTCTCGGCGAAATAGCTCGCGTGGTCGCGCTCGTTCGGGTGCATGGCGTGATCGAATTCACCGCGCTGCGTCACATAGCGCGCATTAGGAAACGTCGGCACCACCTTGTCCTTCTCGACCCGCGTGTTTCCCCCGCAGTGGTCGAAGTGCAGATGGGTGTCGACCACAATGTCGATGTCTTCGGGGCGCAGGCCATAGCCGCGCAGTCCCTCGACGAGATGCGGCCCATCGAGCCCGTAGATCTCGCGAAACTTCTGATTCATCTTGTCGCCCGCGCCGGTTTCAACCAAAATACGCTTCCCGCCCGCCCGAATCAGCAGCGAATTCATCGAAAGCGTGATCCGGTTGCGCGCGTCGGGAGCTATCTTCTTCTCCCACATCGTGCGCGGAATCACGCCAAACATCGCGCCGCCGTCCAGCAGCAGCCGCCCCGTCGAGAAAATGTGAAATTCGATGTCGCCCAGCTTCATCCAGCCCCCGAAAACACTTGCGCGGCGCCCACCCCGGCAAGCGAACGAAATTATCAGGAGGCCGCCGAAAGTTCAAATCCACTATTTTTCGCTAACTCTTTGATTGTGCGAGCGTCTACGGTAATACAATATTCGCCCGGAGGGTAAATGAACCGCCACTATCGCGTGCTGTCAGCAATCTTATTTGTCGCTACGCTTTCATTCGCCGCTACAAGTGTTTCGCACGCGCAGGAGCAGGAAGGCCGCCTGATGCGCTTCCCAGCCATTTCCGAGGACACGATCGTTTTCAGCTATGCCGGCGATCTCTGGCTCGTGCCTACGACGGGCGGCACCGCGCGGCGGATCACCACCGATCCCGGACTCGAGCTCTTCCCGAAATTCTCACCCGACGGCAAGTCCATCGCCTTCACCGGCCAGTACGACGGCAATTTCAACGTCTACGTGATCCCCTCCGAAGGCGGCGAGCCCAAGCAGCTCACCTACCTGCCGGACTCCGTTCACATGCCCGAACGCATGGGCCCGAACAACGAAGTCCTCACCTGGATGCCCGATGGCAAAGGCATCGTGTTCCTTTCCCGCCGAACCACGTTCAATGACTGGTTTGGACAGCCCTTCACCGTTCCCGTCACCGGCGGTCTCCCGGTTCGACTGGCCCTCCCCAAGGGCGGCCTGATGTCGTTCTCGCCCGATGGCGACGAGATCGCCTACAATCGTATTTTCCGCAACTTCCGCACCTGGAAGCGCTATCGCGGCGGCATGCAGCAGCAGATCGCCTTCTACAATTTCAAGAACAGCCATTTCGACGAAGTGACCGACCTCTCCGGCGACGACACTTTTCCCATGTGGCACGGCGACACCGTCTATTTCGACTCCGATCGCGGCTCCGACAGGCGGATGAATCTCTGGGCCTACGACACCAAGACCAAGCAGATGCGCGAGCTTACTCACTTCACCGAGTTCGATGTGAACTGGCCCAGCCTCGGCCCCGATTCCATCGTCTTCGAAAACGGCGGCTATCTCTACGTCTTCGATCTCGCCACCGAGAAGGAGCACAAGATCACCGTCTACTTGCCGGGCGACCGCGACCTCACCCGCCCGCACTGGGCTGACACCAGCAAGCTCATCACCGCCTTCGACATCGCGCCCGACGGCAAGCGCGCCGTCTTTACCGCCCGGGGCGACGTCTACACGGTTCCCGCGAAGGAAGGCAGCGCTCGCGACATCACGCAGACGCCCGGAATCAACGAGATGGACGCGGTCTGGTCTCCCGACGGCCGCTGGATCGCGTATCTTTCCGACCGCTCCGGTGAATACGAGCTGTACCTCAAGCCGCAGGACGGCGTCGGCAACGAAGTCCGCATCACCACCGACGGCACGATGTTCCGCCTGCCGCCCGTCTGGTCGCCCGACAGCAAGAAGCTGGCGTTCGCCGATAAATCGTTGCGCCTCTTCTACGTCGATATCAACGAAAAGAAGCCGGTGCTGATCGACCAGGGCAAATACTTCGATCTCACCGACTATTCCTGGTCGCCCGACAGCAAATGGATCGCCTTCGCGAAAAACGCCGAGAATCAGTACGGCGTGGTCTACCTCTATTCGCTCGACGACAAAAAGATTACTCCCGTCACCACGAGCTTCACAAATAGTGTGAATCCTATCTTCGATCCCGAAGGCAAATATCTCTATTTCTTCTCGACCCGCGATTACAACGAAGTGATCGGCGTATACGACTTCGAATTTTCGAACCCGGTGGCTACGCGCGTCTACGCCGTCACCCTGCGAGCGGATACGCCTTCCCCGTTCGCTCCTCAAAGCGACGAAGTCACGATCGCGAGCCCGGATGTTCTCAAGGTCAATCCGCCCGGCAATGCCACGGCGGAAACTCCCGAAAAGAAGCCGTCGGAAAAGCCGCAGGCGACTCCGCCGAAAACGGGAGAAGCCGCAACGGCCGCGGCCGCGACCACCACGCCTGCGAGCACCGAGCCATTCCGCATCGATCTCGATGGCATCAGCAACCGCATCTTTGCCCTTCCCATCCCTCCCGGCAATCTCCAAACGCTCGGAGCCGCAAAAGGCTTCATCTACTACGTGAGCGCTCCCGTGGCTGGCCTTTCCGGCCCCTTGCCGGGCGAAGATTTCTCGATCCACGTCTTTGACCTGAAAGAACGGAAGGATCAGGCTCTCGTGTCCGGCGCGAATGGTTTTGCATTGTCGTTCGACGGGAAGAAGCTTCTCTATTCCGCGCCCAAAGGAGGGCCTGCCGCCGCAGGAGACGCAGCGAGTGCCACATACGGAATCGTCGACGCGGCGCCTCCGGCGTCGGCTCCCCACAAGGTGGGAGATGGCGAACTCAATCTCAGCGGCATGCGCGCCGAAGTCGATCCGCTCGCCGAGTGGAAGGAGATGTTCGACGAAACCTACCGCCAGGAGCGGGATTATTTCTTCGAGCCTTCCATGAACGGCGTCGACTGGGCCAAGGAGCGTGACAAATACGCGCAGCTCCTCCCCCATCTGGGCGACCGCTACGATCTCACCTACGTTCTCGGCGAAATGGTCGGCGAGCTATCGAATTCCCACACCTACGTGGGCGGCGGCGACTATCCCGATCTCCATCCCATCAACGTGGGAACGCTAGGCGTGGATTTGGAAGCGGATGCAGCCAGCGGCTTCTACCGCTTTAAGAAAATCTATCCTGGCGAGAACTGGGACGCAGCCTTGCGCTCTCCGCTCACCGAACCGGGCGTCAACGTGAAGGAAGGCGAGTACCTGCTCGCCGTCAACGGACACCCTCTGCGCGTTCCTCAGAATCCCTACGAGCTCTTCATCGATACCGCCGGCCAGAATGTCACGCTCACCGTGAACTCCAAGCCTAGCGAGGATGGCTCGCGCAGCGTCGTCGTCAAGCCGCTCGCCAGCGAATACGGTTTGCGGCAACTTGATATGATCAACACCAACCGCGAAATCGTCGACAAAGCCACCAACGGCCGCGTCGGCTACGTTTACCTGCCCGATATGGAAGCTGCCGGCCTCAACGAATTCGTGAAGCAGTTCCTGCCGCAGATTCGCAAAGAAGGGATGATCATCGACGTCCGCTACAACGGCGGCGGCTTCGTCGACCAGCTCATCTTCGAGCGCTTGCGCCGGATCCTCGGCGGCATGGACGCTACGCGAAACTTCGCGAGCAACACCGTGCCGGACGTCGTCTTCAACGGCCCGATCGCCTGCGTCACGAATGCCTACGCGGCATCCGACGGCGACATCTTCAGCTACTTTTTCAAGTACTACAAAATCGGGACGCTGATCGGCGAGCGCACCTGGGGCGGCGTCCGCGGCATTCGCGGAGAGATTCCGCTGCTCGACGGCGGCTACATCACCCGGCCCGAGTTTGCCCGCTACAGCGATCAGAGTCAGTGGGTCGTCGAAAATCACGGCGTCGATCCGGATATCGTCGTCGACAACACGCCCGATCAGGTGATGAAGGGCCACGACCCGCAACTCGAAAAGGCGATCGAGGTGGTCATGCAGCAGATCAACGCGCACCCGCCAAAGCTCCCGGCGCGTCCGCCCGACCTCCCGACGTATCCGCCGGACGTCGTCAACGGAGGCCCGCCGCCGCATCCCTGATCCATCGTGGCTTTGGGCTAGCTTCGCTGCGGTTTCGCCACCAGAAGTCTGCGACAAGAGGGGACTGGAGCACCCCCCTAGCGGGGGCTTACAGTGAGCCTTCCTGCGCAGTTTTGGCAGCTTTTGGCGCCATAACTGAACGGCGGGGCGCCGTGTGTTACAGATCGGCTAATTTTCGCCCCGTCCCTTGACCGGCCCGCGGGCCCGCGCTAGGCTAGTTTTCGGTCTCAACCAACCGGATGAAACAAACCGTACGAATCGCCGGAGGCATCAACGAACTCTTCGGCACCCTGGATGAAAACCTCAAATTCTTTGAGTCCTCGCTGCGCGTTACCACGCACCTGAAAGATCACGACCTCGAAATCGAAGGCGAGCCCGAGCAGGTCGAGCGCGCCACGCGCATTCTTGGCGCCTACAACGACCGCATCCGCGACGGGCGCGTGCCGAGCAGCCAAGAAGTGAAGTCGCTGCTGCGCACGGCGGCCCACGAGCCCACCTCGGCGCTCAACGGCACATTTTCACCGACGCGCACCAAGGCGCTTGGCAAGAAGAGCGTCGCGCCGAAGAGCTCGAACCAGCGCCGCTACATCGAAGCGCTCGAAACATACGACATGGTTTTCGCGATTGGCCCGGGCGGCACCGGCAAAACGTATCTCGCCGTCGCAATGGCGGTGCAGGCGCTGCTCTCGAAGCAGGTGAACCGCATCATCCTCGCGCGCCCGGCGGTCGAAGCAGGCGAGCGGCTCGGCTTTCTTCCCGGCACTTTGCAAGAGAAGGTCGATCCGTACATGCGCCCGCTTTACGACGCGCTGCACGATCTGCTCGAGGCGGACAAGCTCGAGCGATTTCTTGAGAAGGACATTATCGAGGTCGCGCCGCTCGCGTTCATGCGCGGGCGGACGCTGAATGATTCGTTCGTGATCCTCGACGAAGCGCAGAATACGACCAGCGAGCAGATGAAGATGTTCCTTACGCGCCTCGGATTCAATTCCAAGGCCGTGATTACCGGCGACGTGACGCAGATCGATCTTCCTGACCGGCGCCGTTCGGGGCTGGTCGAGGCCATCGAGGTGGTGGGAAAAATCGAAGGTATCGCGCTGGTCTATTTCGACGAGCGCGACGTCGTCCGGCACAACCTCGTCCAGCGCATCATCAAGGCATACGACGAATACACGGGCGCCCAGCCGGGCACCAGCGCGTCGCCTGCGCCACGCAAAACCTCGGCGAACGACACGCCAACGTCGTCGAGCGAAAGTTAGTCGTCGCGTTTGCAAAGAAAAAAGCAAAAAGCAGTTCCCTCGCTGCGTCGCGCGCCCGCAGAAAGCGCGGGAAAGGCAAAGACGCGCGACTCCGTTCGGGATGACAGCTCGCTCCTTCCCTTCGACATTTATGAGCTGCTGTTTAGCCTCTCGGGGTACACTCGCCCCTTCCGTTCTGCGTTCGGCCAAATTGCTTATGACCACGACGCTTGAAAATTGGGCTTCGCAGGTTCGCGCGGGCGACGTGCGCGCGATTTCGCGCGCCGTTTCCGCGATCGAGAATCGCGCGCCGGAAGCCGAGCAGCTATTGCGGCAGCTTTTTCCGTTTACGGGGCGAGCTTGCCGCATCGGCGTTACCGGCGCCCCGGGAACGGGGAAGAGCACGCTGGTCGACCGGCTCGCCGCGCACTATCGCGCCGAGAAAAAAACCGTTGGCGTGATCGCGATCGATCCGTCGAGCCCGTTCACCGGAGGCGCGATTCTGGGCGATCGGATCCGCATGCAAGGGCATGCGACGGATGAAGGCATCTTCATCCGGTCGATGGCCACGCGCGGGTATCTGGGCGGGCTCGCGCAGGCGAGCGGCGATGTGGCGCTACTGCTCGATGCGGCCGGGAAAGAGATGATCGTGATCGAGACGGTTGGAGTGGGCCAGGGCGAAATCGAGATCGTGCGGCTCGCCGACTGTACCGTCGTGGTACTCGTCCCAGGAATGGGCGACGAGGTGCAGAATCTCAAGGCTGGGCTGATGGAGATTGGCGATATTTTCGTGGTAAACAAATCGGATCGCGAGGGCGCGGGGCGCTTCGAGCAGCAGCTGAGCGCGATTCTGGAACTGGTGCCGGATCACGATGGGTGGAAGCCGCCGATTGTCCGGACGATTGCCACCGAGGACAAGGGCGTCAGCGATCTGGCGCGGCAGATCGAGCTTTTCCGGGCGCATGCGGCGAATGCTCCGAACCGGCGGGCGCGCGAAGTCGCTTACTGGAAAGAATGGCTGCTGCGACTGCTCCAGGCGCGGCTGCTCGAACGCGTAGCCTCCGGCCACGTGACTCAGGCGGAATTCGAAGGGCTCGCTGCGGAGGTTGCTTCGCGGAAACGGGATCCGTATACGGCAGTGAATGAGATTCTCGCTCGCGCCCGGATCGGCTGATTCGCGCGTAGTGGGCGCCGAAGATGCCGCGCTAAAGACCGCGGCGCTACATTCAGACCTCAACACCGGGAATTGCCGTCGGGCGTGCGGCGGGTGTTTCATTCGGCTCAACGCAGACGGGACCGAAATAGGATTTGAAATTTCAGATTTGAAATTTCAAACGCGAACCGCGCGCGGAGAATCCGGGGCGCAGCGACAGTGGTTTTGCGAGTCTTACTGCGGGGCGCCCCACCCCCAAACTACGATGGTAGGGCACCCGGAAAAGCGGGATCGAGTGCTGCCACGGAGCACGCTCAAAATTACGGCGTGCCGGCGCCCGGGAACTGGACTTTCGGGACCTGCTGCGCCGCGGGAGGCGCGTTGAAATAGGCGTCGTTGCGCTTGAAGCCGGACCAGCCGGCGACGATGCTCTGCGGGAACAAGCCGATGTAGGTGTTGTAGGCCTGGATCGCGTCGTCGTAGCGCTTGCGCTCGACCGCGATGCGGTTTTCCGTTCCGGCAAGCTCGTCCTGAAGCTGGAGGAAATTTTCATTCGATTTCAGCTGCGGATAGTTCTCTTGGAGGGCGAGAACCTTCACTTCCATCCCATAGAGTTGGTTGCTGGCGGCAATTTTGTCCGCGGGAGTCTGAGCGTTCAGATATTGAGTCCGCGCCTTGGCCACATCATCGAACACGGCTGTCTCGTGGGCCGCGAATCCCTGCACGGTTTGGACGAGGTTCGGAATCAAATCGGCACGGCGCTCGAGGACGACCGAGACCTGCGCCCAATCGGACTTGACCGCCTCATTGAGCTGGACCATGTGGTTGCGAGCGGAAATGAAGGCTCCTCCGACGATGAGCGCGAGGACAACGATGACGATGAGAACGATGACGCCTGTCTTCATGAAGCGCCTCCGGGGAAAATCTAGCACACAGCCCTTGCGGCGACCAGTGCACAGCCAGCCATTCAGCCTGATCCTACAAATCGATACGGCTACCGGGGGATGAAAGTTACCTGAAAAGACCCCCGGGAGCACAGACAGGATTGTCTGTGCCACTTACTGCCACAGCATTGTCTGTGCTACGCGACATCGAGACGCCGGTCGACTTCGTTGGTCACGACCTCGACGAATTCGAGATACGTCTGCAACGTGACCTCGACGTCGATCTCTTTCTCTTTGATCTTCCCTTCCCTGAAATCGAGAATCGTCTGAAAACCGGCTGGGTTCGAGCCCGCGATCGTCGCCATCGCCTCGACCGCCTCACGCTTGCCATGAGCTTCACCGTGCTGGAGAACGAGCAAGGCGTGGCGAAACAGCACGCAAAAGGACGAAACCGAGCGAACCATCAGTTGGAGATGAACTTCATTTTTGCGCGGCGCCGTGAGAATGGCCTGGCGCAGATGAAGCCACGCGGTGCGAAGTTCGCGCTCCACCTGGAGACGGTGCAAGTTCATCGGAACTTCGAGCGATTCGAGGAAGTCGGCGCCGAAGAGCATGCGGTGGTGGCGTTTCATATCGAGGAGCTCGATGGCGAAGACATCGGCGGAGCGCACGAGCTCGTCCATCGTGAACACGATCGGCGGAGGGTTTCCCTTTTTCGCCCACCATTCGGCGATCGGGTGCAACTTCTCGAGGTCGGCCGAGGTGACGTGATCGAGGACGCAGAGGATATTCAGGTCGGAGTGGTGTTCGTGAAAATCGCCCGCGACGGCGGAGCCGTAGAGGACGACCGCCCTCAAATTAGCCGCGGCTGTGCCTTTGAGCCAGTCGATGAGTTCGCTGAATTTTTCTTCCATGCTATTGATTTCCTCGTTGGCCGACGTTGCAAGAAGTGGTCCGCTATCTCGGTGCAAAGTTCCCGGGGCTAAAGCCCTAATTTATAGGCGACGCTTTTCGAGGGCCTGAAGGCCCACGCTTCCACCGCTACCAGCTGCCGCTGGCGCCGCCTCCGCCGAATCCTCCTCCGCCGAAGCCCCCGAATCCTCCTCCGCCACCACCGCCTCCGCCGAAACCACCGCCGCCAAATCCCCCGCCCATCATGCCGCCGATCATTGGGCCGATCCACCAGCCTCCGCCGCGGTGATAGCGCGAACCGGCCGGGCTCAGCGCGCGACGTATCGCGCCGAAGATGAAGAAAATCACGAAGAGGATAAAAATCAGCGGAATCCCCGGAGAGACTCTTTGGTTCCCCGCCGGCGGCTCAACGGGAGGAGCGCCGCTCAGCGT
>JBAPOM010000123.1:0-16949 GCA_049279635.1 Candidatus Acidiferrales bacterium | reverse complement strand
AAAATGGCTTTTGGCGACTACTTAAGGCCCTTAAACCTGCTAACGGTAGCAAGGACCTTGCTGTAGTTGCAGCAGTATTTGCACGCCAAAATCGGGAAGGCCGCCGCGATCAGGGCAGGCTGAAAGCGATGAAGACGGTGCCCGCCGACACGAAGATGTACTGCTTGCCATCCACCTCGTAGGTCGTCGGATTCGAACGCGCTGCGTGCCCCATGTAAAACTGCCACAGCGGCTTCCCAGTATCGGCATCGAGCGCGAAAAAGTTACCCTCTTCGCTGCCGCTGAAAACCAATCCGCCCGCCGTTGAGAGCACGGGCACCCACGCAGGCGCGAGCAGCTTGAATTGCCAGCGCAATTTTCCCGTGGTGGCATCGAGCGCGCGAATCGCGCCGTAGGATTGCTCGCCGACAAGAGCGCGAATTCCTCCTCCGCCGACGATTCCTTTCGGCGGGCCCGGCTCGATCTCGCCCGTGCCTTTGATGAAATATGCGCCCGTTTCATGCGCGCTCACGTAGAAAAGCCCCGTGATGGGACTGTACGACGGGGCCGTCCAATCGACGCCGCCCGTGAGGCTGGGGTACACCAGCGTTCCGGCGCCGAGGGTCGGCTGCTGATTGGGCGCGAGGATCGGGCGGCCGTTCGCATCGAGTCCCTTGGCCCAGGTTTCTTTCACGAAGGGAACGCCGGTGATGAATTTGCCGTTGGTTCGATCGAGGACGTAATAGAAACCGTTGCGATTGGCGAGGCCCACGAGCTTGCGCTCCTTCCCATCGATCTTCGCGTTGAAAAGAACGGGCGGCTCATCCGAATCCCAATCATGATTTTCGTGCGGGGAGTATTGGAAATACCATTTGAGTTTGCCGGTGTCGGGATCAATGGCGATCAACGAGCAGGTGTAGAGATTATCGCCGGGGCGCTCGTCGTCGTTGAAATCCGGAGCGGGATTTCCGGTGCCCCAATAAATGAGATTCAGATCCGGATCGTAGGAGCCATTGTTCCATGTAGTTCCGCCGGCGCTTTCGGGCGCGCCCGGCCCCCAGCTATCGGCGCCCGGATCGCCCGGGCGGGGAGTGGTCCAGAAACGCCAGAGGCGCTTCCCGGTTTTCGCATCGTACGCATCGAGAAATCCTCGAACCGCGGCCTCGCTTCCCGCAACGCCGACGATGATTTTGCCGTTGAGCGCCAGCGCCGGGCCGGTCATCGCGTAGCCCATGGCGTTATCGGCGACGTGAACGTTCCAGCGGACGGCGCCGGTTTTATCGTCGAGCGCGATGAGGTGGGAATCGACGGTGCCGATGTAAACAGTGTGGTCGAGGAGGGCGACGCCGCGGCTGGTGGCCTGGAGGCCGATCGCGACCACGTGCTCCGGCAGCTTGGGCGAATAACTCCAAAGCCTCAAGCCCGTACGTACGTCGAGCGCGACGACGGTGCTGGGCGGCTCGACAATGTACATCACGCCATCGACGACGATCGGCGAGGCCTCGATGTTGGATGCGAAATGGCTTGTCTGATAGATCCACGCAACTTTCAACTGCGAGACATTCTGCTTGTCGATCTGTTTGAGCAGCGAAAATTGCTGCGAGTTGTAGCTGCCGCCATAGGTGAGCCAGTTTTGCGGCTCGCTTTGCGAGTGCAGGATGCGTTCGTAGGGCACGTCCTGGGCAAGAGTGGCGGGAGCGGAGGTGGCGGCGCAGGAGAGAAGAGACAAAAGAAGCGCGTATTTGGCGATTCTCATTTCGCCTCCTTCAGACTCGCGAGATAGGCGACGAGATCGTTCACCTGCTCGTCGCTGAGCTTGCCCTTAACGCTGGGCATCACGCTCTTGCCCGGTTCCTTGTCCAATTTGCGCAAATCGGCTTTGCGGAACGAGAGGAAGTTGCCGTGAACGTCTTCGATCACGATGCGAAAGGAGTCTTCGACCACGCGCGTGCCATCGTAAGCTTTGCCGTCTTTGGTGACGAGATGAATGAACAGGTAGTCGAGCTGTCCGCCGGATTCGACGAACACGTGCTCCTGCGGCAAATCCGTGCCGGGATAGAGAACCGCGGTGCGCAGGTAGCCCGCGCCGCGGAGGGAACCGACCGTCGTCAGCTCAGGCCCCGCATCTCCGCCTTGCCCGTCGATCGTGTGGCAGGAGGCGCAGCCGCTCGCGTCGTAAACATCTTTACCCTTGGCCGGATCGCCGGTGATCGGGGCGGAATCCTTGCGCTGGAGCGTGAGGAGATAATCGACGATCTGCTGGATCTGCGTGTCGTCGAGCTGCCCGGCGAAGGCGGGCATGCCGCCCCCACCCATGCCGTTCTTGATGACGGCTTTGACGGGATCAGCGCCCAGGCGAAACGGAACGCCTTGGATATTGGGGCCCATTGCGCCGCCCGCATCGAGGCCGTGGCACGTCGAGCAGCGCTGCTCGAAGAGCTGCTTGCCGGGCGATTGTTCCTCGGGCTTTGCGGTTTGCGAATCCTGGCGAGCGGCGGCATGCGCGGAATTCGCGCCCGTCGCAATCGCCGCAGCACAGATGATGGGAATCGCGGTGGCAAGCCACCACGAGCGAATGGAAGTCATATCAGTCCCCCCGTCTTCACAGCCGATGTAGGGCAATAGCATCCTTCTGGGGAGCGCGTCAAGAATCGCTTCACGGGCAGCGACGTTCGTAGCGGGGCAGGTTCGGCGGGATAGGGAGGAGCACGCTATTGGTTGTGTTCGTCTGGCCGTCGATGATAGTCACGGTCTCGGGATCGTAGGCATAGATTTGGTTGGTCCTAGGGTTTACGATCACTTCTTGCAATAGAGTGCCAGCCTTGATCCTCGTTATCCGGCTCGTTCGTCCATCTATTATGGTGACCCCACCACACAAGTCGCCGTTCGCTACATAGATGTTGTTCGTAACGGGATTCACGGCAATCGATACGGGATAGCCGCCGACTGCGACTGCTGTCACGCTGTTCGTGAAACCGTCGATCACGGAGAGCTTCCCGATATAGCTGTTTGCGGCGTAGATTGTGTTTGTGACTGGATTCAAAGCGAGATCTGAGACATACCCTGCGGTTGTGATGGCTGTCGTTTGGCTGGTCGTTCCGTCAATCACAGTGATGTCCCTGCTTTCCCAGTCCGAAGCTACATAGATTTTGTTCGTCTTTGTATTCACGACGATGGAGTGGGCCTCGCTTTCACCTGCGATCGCTACCTTGTGCGTGCGGTTCGTCGCTCCGTTGACGATGGTCATTTGTCTGCTGTCCCAATTTGCGACGTAGACTTTGTTGGTCACTGGATTAACCGCCAGGTACACTGGATTCAGACCGGTCAGAACCGGAAATGTGCGGTTCGTTGCTCCGTCGATGACTGTTACCTTCCCCCCGTAGTAGTCGGCAACGTACACTTTGTTCGTGATGGGGTTCACAGCCAGCCCATACGGGCTGGCCGGCACGGTGATTTTGGTGGTTTGGTTTGTGTCCCCATCAATTACTGCCACGGCTCGTCCTTGGAGGGCAGCGAGGAAGCCGATGTAGATTTTATTCGTCACCGGATTTACGGCAATAGGTCCCGGCGTTCCTCCAATCACTATGGTGGTCAATTGATTGGTCACTCCATCAATCACACTTACGGAATGCAGGGTCTGATTCCCGGCGTAGATTTTGTTCGTAACTGGGTTTACGGCAATCACGCTTCCAACGGATGGCGCCGCTGCGGCAAGCGATTGCGCTGAAGCGGTCGAGCAAGCTCCTTGGAAAAACGCGAGGAAGAGGACCACCCACTCCAGTATATTTGCCATGGCTAAAGCGTACCGCGCGACCGTGTTTTCAGGCGCAAGCTTTGTTAAGGTGTATCGGAGAAAGCAAAGGGGAACACGATGGCAGGGAAACCGCTGGAAGGGCAGGTGGCGCTGATTACCGGCGCGGCGAAGCGCATGGGGCGCAGCATCGCGCTGCGACTGGCGGCGGAGGGCGCGGCGATCATCATCAACTATGCTACGTCGAAGGGCGATGCGGAGGCGCTGGTGCGCGAGATTGCCGCGAGCGGGCCGCGGGCGGCGGCGATGCAGGCGGATGTGTCGAAGCGCGCGGATGTGGAGAAGATGTTCGCAGCGGTCGAGAAGGAATTTGGGCGGCTCGATATTTTGGTGAATAATGCAGGCGCTTTTTTCGAGGCGAAATTCGAAGAGCTTACCGACGAGCAGTGGGACGGCATCCTCGACATCAACCTGAAATCGCAGTTCTTGTGCTCGCAGGCGGCGGCTCCGATCATGAAGAGGCAGGGCCGCGGGCGGATCATCAACATTTCGTCGCTGGGCGGGCTGCTGCCGTGGCCGAGCTTCACGCACTACTGCGTTTCGAAGGCGGGCTCGATCATGCTGACGCGTTGCCTGGCGCGCGCGCTCGCGCCGGAAATTCTGGTGAATAGCGTGGCGCCCGGTACGATCCAGTTTCCCGGCGAGCCGCCCGACGAGGAGTACATCCGGCGCGTCCCGGTGCATCGCACGGGCACGGGCGACGACATCGCGGGCGCCGTCGCGTATCTGGTGAGCGCGGATTTCGTCACCGGGCAAATTTTGGCGGTCGATGGCGGGCGGATGCTCGTGTGATCTATCGCGACGACTACCTGAAGTCCGGTAAGAACTGAAGATTACGTCCAGAATCTAGAGTTTCTTCCGAAGATATTCAAAGACGACGTAGCCCACCAGGCCGGAAACGATGGCGACGGCCAGATTGGCTTCCGTGAAAATATCTTCAATGGCGAAAATCCACGTTTTCCCGTGGCTATTTGCGCGAGTAAACTCCCCCATCAAAAGATTGGAATAAAACAGGAAGATTATGAAACCGACCTCAATGACCGCTCTCCACATTGGGGCCAATCTTCGGGACTTCCTAGCGTCAGAGGTCATTTCGCGAGCCGTTCACTTCTTCGGTTAAGCCTTTCGTCTGGATCGACGTGCCGAACCAAATCTATCACGAGCCGGCGGTCAGGTCGTGGAAAGTCGCACAGCCGGACAAGGAATCTCGGGGCCCTCCAGCAGGCACAGGGTACTTCACTCCGCCGGCGCCGCGACGTAGTAGCCCGGGCGCGTGCGAACCGATACATCGCCCCGCGAGATCGCTACCCTGATCGAGTGAAAGCCCGGCGCGCGTTCCCCATTTGGCTTGTAGCTGATGATGTACTGCGCGTGGAGCTCGCCGCCGATGTCGTCGAGCGCTTCCCGGAGCGTCTCGGAGCGGACCGCACCGTAGTGGACGCCTCCCGTGGCGGCCGCGGCGACTTCGAGGTCGTGCTTCTTCGACCGATTCCTTCCTTGCTGCAGGAGGAAAATTGCGGGAGCCGCCCAGAGTGCGGGAGCGTCCTGCAGAAGATCTCGCGTCACGCTGCTCGGCCCGATCGCGTAGATGGAGATGTTGTCGTGCTCGGCGTCGCGGACGACCGCGGCGAAGTTCGCTGTGCTGCCATGATCGCGGGATTCGCCCACAACGAGCATGATGCGCCGCCGCATCGGGGCTTCATTCTTTAACATCTCGACGGCCTTCGCCATCGCATCGTACAGGTGCATTCCCGGATCATCAAACTCGGCGTTTGTAATGGCGCTTTCGACCGCGTCGTGATCCATCGTGAATGTTTGGCGCACATCGACCGTCGAATCGTAGGTGATCACCGCTGCTTCGCCGTGGAGAGCCATCACCGTTTCGGTGAAAATGCTTCCCAGGCTGTGAATCGCGGGGATCATCGATTGCGCGCGATCGGTGGTCTGAAGCACGAGGACAACCGCGAGCGGATCGCCGCCGAGATCCCAATGATCGATCTTCTGCGGCACGCCATCGTCGAATACGTGAAAATCCTGCGGCAGGAGATCGAGGTCGAATTCCCCGCTGGAATCCGTGACGGTGACGGGAACAACCACTTCGTTGGTGACGACGCGGAGGCGGTTCTTAGAAGCCGGCGGCTCGACCTGCGGCGCCTGGGCCTGCGTAGCCGGCTTCGCCAGCTACGCCAAGCGACAATGCGAGAGCATATCGAAGCACGAATTTTCGGCGAAAGCTCATCACGTCGTGGCTGGGTATGCGATTTCCCTGGTGCGCGAAAGGTTGCAAGCAACCGATCAGGTGACTCGCGGCATTCCAGAGATTTCGATCTCTGGAAAAATACCTTTTCAAAAGCGCCGTTCTCGAATATTCTACCGTGTTTGGGCGACGCGTCGTGGTCGCCATGGGGGACTATACTAGGTGGCGGAAATATCTGCGGCAAAGCCCGCGAGCGGTTTCGGAAGTACGCTTCGTCGTGACGCATGGTGGATCGAGAACCTGCCTTTTATCATCGTCCTGAGCGCCTTTGGCATTTACACCACGTGGCGCGCATTCGAAGGGACATATTATTGGGCCGCGCCGTACCTTTCGCCCTTTTATTCGCCACTAATCGATCCGCAGCACCACTGGTGGCCATTTTCCCCGGCGATCCTGATTCTCGGCGGGCCGCTCGGCTTTCGCCTGACCTGTTACTACTACCGCAAAGCCTACTACCGAGGATTCTTCCTCGATCCACCGGCGTGTGCGGTGGGCGAGGGCGGCCATCGCAAGTATAAGGGCGAGACGGCGTTCCCGTTCATCCTGCAGAATGTGCACCGCTATTTCTTTTACATCGCGGTGATCTTCGTGGCGTTCCTCTGGTACGACGCGATCGTGGCCTTTGATTTCGGCGGGAAGTTCGGCATCGGCGTGGGCACGCTGGTGATGCTGGTGAACATCATCCTGCTGACGATCTACACATTTTCCTGCCATTCGCTGCGAAGCCTGGTGGGCGGCAAGCTCGATTGCTTCTCGTGCGCCACGCTCGGCGTGCCGCGGCATTCGGCCTGGCAGGGCGTGACGAAGCTCAACGAGCACCACATGTTCTGGGCCTGGGTGAGCATGATTGCCGTCGGGCTTACCGACTTGTACATCCGCCTAGTTGCCTCTGGCGCAATCAAGGACATCCGACTCCTGTGACTCCCACGTATGAAACTCACGAACACGATGTGCTGATTATCGGCGCGGGCGGCGCAGGGCTGCGAGCCGCCATCGAGGCGCTCGCGCAGGGAGCGAGCGTCGGCGTCGTCTGCAAATCGCTCCTGGGCAAGGCGCACACCGTAATGGCCGAAGGCGGCCTCGCGGCGGCTCTGGCGAATCTCGACAAGGAAGATGGCTGGCAGCCGCATTTCCGCGACACAATGCGCGGCGGCAAGATGCTCAACAACTGGCGCATGGCTCAGCTGCACGCGCAGGAGGCGCCGGACCGCGCCCGGGAACTGGAGCAGTGGGGCGCGCTCTTCGATCGCACGGCGGATGGCCAAATTTTGCAGCGCGCCTTCGGCGGGCACACGTACAGGCGCCTCTGCCACGTGGGCGACCGCACCGGCCTCGAAATGATCCGCACGCTGCAGGACCGCGGCGTGCAGCTCGGCTTCGATGTGTACATGGAGTGCACGATCACGAAGCTTTTGACCGACGGCAACCGCGTGGTGGGCGCGTTCGGCTACTGGCGCGAGACGGGGAACTTCGTCGTGTTCAAGGCGAAGTCGATCGTGATCGCGACGGGCGGCATCGGAAAATCGTGGAAGATCACTTCGAATTCGTGGGAGTGCACCGGCGACGGAATGGCGCTGGCGTATGAGGCGGGCGCCGAGTTGCTGGACATGGAGTTCGTCCAGTTTCATCCGACCGGGATGGTGTGGCCGCCGGGCGTGAAGGGACTGCTGGTGACCGAAGCGGTGCGCGGCGAAGGCGGCATCCTGCGCAACAAGAACGGCGAGCGCTTCATGGAGAAGTACGATCCGAAGCGCATGGAGCTTTCGACGCGCGACATCGTGGCGCGGTCGATCTACACCGAAGTGCGCGAGGGCCGCGGGACGCCGCACGGCGGCGCGTTTCTCGATATTTCGCACAAGCCGGCCGAGTACGTGAAGCGCAAGCTGCCCAGCATGTACCACCAGTTCAAGGAACTGGCGGACGTCGATATCACGAAGGGGCCGATGGAAGTAGGCCCGACCTGCCACTACATGATGGGCGGCATTCGCGTGGAGGCGGAGACGGGGCAATCGTCGGTGCCGGGACTATTCGCGGCGGGTGAGGCAGCCGGCGGAATGCACGGGGCAAATCGTCTGGGTGGGAACTCGCTTTCGGATTTGGTGGTGTTCGGCAGGCGCGCGGGATTGGCAGCGGCGCAAGACGCGAAGAAAGCGGCGGCGAGCCTCGATAGCGGGCAGATCGAGCAGGCCGAGCGGCTTCTTTTGGCGCCATTCCAGCGCACGGGCGGCGAGAATCCATACAAGATTCACGAGGATTTGCAGGAACTGATGCAGACGCTCGTCGGAATCTTCCGCACTGAAACGGATCTTCTGAAGGCGCTCGCCGAGATCGAGAAGCTCAAAGCGCGCGCGGCGAACGTTCGCGTGGAAGGTTCGCGCACCTACAATCCGGGCTGGCATCTCTCCATCGATTTGCAATGCATGCTGACGGTTTCCGCAGCTTGCACGCATGCCGCGCTCGCGCGCAAGGAAAGCCGCGGCGCACACAGCCGGCTGGATTATCCCAAGACCGAGGATGCGTGGGGCACGAAGAACCACGTGATCGTGAAGAAGGACGGCGCGATGAATATTTTCGAAGTGCCGCGCCCGCCGATGCCGGAAGAGCTGCAGAAAATTCTGGCGGACGACAAGTAGAAGTCAAGTAGTGGAGGCAAACGGAATGGCGGAAGTAACCGTCCGGGTATTTCGAGGCGACAGCGAAACGGGGAAGCCCGTCGACTACAACGTGCCGCTGACCGAGGGCATGGTCGTGCTCGACGCGATTCACTCGATTCAGGCGAACCAGGCGCCGGACCTGGCGGTGCGCTGGAACTGCAAGGCCGCCAAGTGCGGATCTTGCTCGGCGGAGGTGAACGGCAAGCCGCGGCTAATGTGCAAGACGCGCATGGATGCGCTGCCGCTCGATCAGCCGGTCGTCGTGTATCCGATGAAATCGTTTCCGCTGATCAAGGACCTCGCGACGGACGTCTCGTGGAATTACAAGGTGAACAAGAAGATCCCGGCGTTCGAGCCGCGCCCGGGCGTCGAATGGAAGATGTACCAGCGCGACGTGGATCGCGTGCAGGAATTCCGCAAGTGCATCGAATGCTTCCTGTGCCAGAACGTGTGCCACGTGCTGCGCGAGCACGATAAGAAGGAGCAGTTCGGCGGGCCGCGCTTTTTCGTCCGCACGGCCGGGCTCGAGATGCATCCGCTAGATGGCGTGAATCGCATGGGCCTGCTGAAAGACGAACTGGGCCTGGGATTGTGCAACATCACGAAGTGCTGCACCGAAGTCTGCCCCGAAGAAATTCACATCACCGACAACGCAATCATTCCGCTCAAGGAGCGCGTGGTGGATCAGTTCTACGATCCGCTGACGATGCTCTTCCGCAAGATCACCGGCGCGAAGTAGATTTTCGAACCGGAAATAACAAAACCAGGCTCATGCGATGGCTGCTAGTGCGTTGGCGCGAGGATTAATTTTTGGACGCGCCAGTTCAATAGCTCCGCGACGTACAGTTCGTTTTCGGATGGGCAGGCGATTTCGTGGATCCAGCCGAACTGTTTGAGCTGCTTGCCCGATTCGCCGAGCATGCCGAGGACTTTTCCATCGAGGCTCAGCTTGTAAATTCGTCCCGGATACGCATCCGCGCTGTAGAGGAACTGGTGCGGTCCGGGAGTGATGCAGATTGCCCAGGGAGCGCCAGGCGCGATGGCGCCGGTGGTGGCGGTGGGCTTGGGGCCGATCGCGGGGCGGGCGTTGGGCGGCGCGGGAACGTCGATGGTGATTTGCCGCAGGAAATTTCCGTCGCCGTCAAAGACTTGGATGCGGCGGTTGCCGCGGTCGGCGACGTAGACGTTGCCCTGCGCGTCGACGGCGATGCTGTGCGGCGTGTTGAATTGCCCGGGGCCAGCGCCGGGCTCGCCCCAGGACTTGATCCAGTCGCCGTTTTTGTCGACCTTCGCGACGCGCGAGTTGATGTAGCCGTCGCTGATGTAGGTGTTGCCCTCGGCGTCCCAGGCGACGTCGGTGACCTGGCGGAACATTCCATCGACGGGCGGCAGCGGCGGGTGCACGTGCTTCAGCGGGCCGGTGCCTTCATCCGACGCTTCCTGCTTGCGGCCGAAAACCATGACGACGCGGCCCGCCGGATTGAACTTGATCACCATGTCCGAGCCTTTGTCCGTGGCCCAGATGTTGCCCCAGGGATCGACCTTCACCGTGTGCGCGAAGGACCAAGCGTAGAGATTGTGGCCGATCTGGCGTACGAAATTGCCGTGCGCATCAAACTCGAGGAGCTGCGCTGCGGCCGCGCCGTAGGCCGGGCCCGTCGTATTGCCGCGCGAGAAGACGAACACGTGTCCGGCGGAATTCACGGCCACGCCGGAGACCTCGCCGAAATAGAGGTCGGGCGGCAGCTTCAGGAAATCAGGAACCGACCGGTAGGGAATTTCGGGCACGGTCGCTTGCTGCTGCGCGAGCGCCGCGCCTGCGAGCAAAAAGAAAAAGCAGAAAAATGTGCGTTTCATCGCCGCCTCCAATCGCCCGAGAGTATACGCCCGTCGTTAACTATTTTCCGGGGCGGAGCGGAGACTAGAAGCTGCCCCGAAAATGCTTGCGTTGGATGCGAAGAGTGTCCTCAGGGGCTAACAGTCTGCTGAAAAACTCCCCGACCTGTCATCCCGAGCGAAGCGAGGGATCTGCTCTCGCGAAATCTGAAGAAAGAGCAGATTCCTCGGGCAAACCCCGCCCTCGGAATGACAGTTCGGGGCTTTTTCAGCGGCCTCCTAAAGCTCCGGCTCCCTAACACGCATTTGTGAGATGGCTTCTATTTTTGCGCGAGAGGCGAGGTCAGGCAGGGCTGCCGTTGGTATTCAGGACGTCGCGGATGGCTTCGTAGAGCTTGTCGACCCGATTCGATTTGGAGACGTAAGCGTGGGCGCCGGCCTGCTTCACGGTTTCCGCCAACTGTGCGAAATCGTGCATGGAGAAAATGATGATCTTGGCCGAAGGCACGAGCCGGCGGATTTGTTTCGTGGCTTCCACGCCGTTCATCACCGGCATGCTGAGATCGAGAATCACGATGTCGGGCTTGAGGCTGAGCGTTTTTTCCACCGCCTCCTGCCCGTTGGCGGCTTCGGCACAAATCTCGAGAGACGGTTGCGTCTCGAGGAAGCGCCGCACGCCCTGGCGTACTACCTCATGATCATCGGCCAAAACAATTCGTACGCACATTCCCGCGCATTCTCCCCGTGCTGCGACTACGCAATATAAAGGATACGCGAGCGAAGGAAAAGAGCTAGATCAGAATCTTGCGATGACGCGTGTTGGTCAGTTGGCCCGAAATGACACAGCCGCTTGGTTTCAGGAGCGAGTTCGAGTCCGGGCTAGGCGTGCGCCAAATTCATATGAGAGACTAGCGTTGTCATGAGCTCCCGCCGATTCGGCTGCATTTTGCTTTTCATCTTCGGTTTCTTGATTGCGACTCCCTGCGCATGGGCGTGGGGCTGCGAAGGGCATCAGATGGTCGCGTCAATCGCCGAAAAACATCTCAACGCGCGTGCGGCGAAAATGTCGCGGCAAATTTTGGCCGACAGCCCGATTGATGCCGCGCTTGCTCGGTATTGCAAGCAAAAGGGGCTTGATGCGTTTGTCGATGCTTCCACGTGGGCGGACGACGAGCGCAGCATCAAGCCGGACACAGGGCCGTGGCATTTCATCGACATACCGCGCGGGGCGCCGAAGGGCGATATTGCGCGATATTGTCCGGCGTCGACGGGGTGCGTGGTTTCCGAGCTGGCCGCGCAGGTTCGCGTGCTTCGCGACCGCACGGCGAGCGGTCAGGCGCGCGCGGATGCCTTGCGCTACGTGATTCATTTTGTTGGCGACATTCACCAGCCGCTGCACGCCACGACGAACGGCGATATGGGCGGCAATTGCGTCCCGGTGACATTTTTCGACCGCGCGCCGATGGAGACGAATCTGGAGCGCGAGAGCTATTCTCCGAATCTGCACGGAATTTGGGACGTAGGGATCATCGAGCATTTCGCGCCGCCGCAGGACGCGCAGGCGCCGACGCCCGACCAAGTGGCCGCCGAGCTCGGCGAGGCGGAAAAACTCGATCGCGATTTTCGCGCGAGATTTCCTTCGTGGCAGCCAGGGCCGATCGACTTCGCTGCGTGGGCGTGGGAAAGCCACGCGCTCGCGGAGAAGGTGGCCTACGGAAAACTGCCGCACGCGATTCCGATCGAGCCGCTGCGCCCGGTCGACAGCTGCGCGGACGCCGATCACATTTCGACGCGCATGCTGAAACTGGACGAACATCTCGCGGATCCCTACGAACAGGCAACCGCCCCGGTCGTCCAGGAGCAGTTGGCGAAGGCCGGCCTTCGCCTCGCAGCGCTGCTCAATTCAATCTGGCCTTGATCGAGCTGAAGCCTTAGGTTTCCCTCGCCCTTTCAGTTAGAATCCCCACCCATGGTTTCGGGCGATCTGCGAGGGGCGCGCGAGTAATGAAACGATGACCGAGACGCCGCAGACGCGCGGATCGGTGCCCGCACGCCATGTTGCTGCGGTCGTTGTTGGCAACGCCCTCGAATTTTACGATTTCCTCACCTACGCGTTTTTCGCGGTGTACATCGGCAGGACGTTTTTCCCTTCCAACTCTCCCACGGCGAGTTTGCTGGCCTCGCTTGGCACATTCGCGGTGGGATTCGTCACGCGGCCCATCGGCGGCATCGTAATCGGCAGGATGGGCGATCGAGTGGGACGCAAGCCCGCGATGATTCTGTCGTTTTCGCTGATGGGCATCGCGATCACGGGTCTTGCGCTGACGCCTTCGCATGCGATGATCGGCGCGGCGGCGCCTGTGCTCGTGATTTTCTTCCGCATGGTGCAGGGCTTCGCGCTGGGTGGGGAAGTGGGGCCGACGACGGCGTTTTTGCTGGAGGCGGCGCCGCCGGAGCGGCGAGGTTTCTACACGGCGTTCCAGGCGTGGACTCAGGATTTTTCGGTCCTGATCTCCGGGCTTGTGGGTTTCGGGCTCGCGAGCATGCTCAGCGAGCAGCAACTGCAGGATTTCGGATGGCGCATCGCATTCCTGCTGGGTGCAGCGATCGTGCCTTTCGGGCTGATGTTGCGGCGCAGCCTGCCGGAGACGTTTCACGCCCCTGAAAGAGGCAAGAGCGAACGCGTTCCGTTGCGCCCCCTGCTGTCGATAGCAGTGCTCGGCTTAATGCTGCTTGCCAGCTCAACCATCGGAATGTATATCGCTAGCTACATGACCACCTATGCGATTGCGACGCTGCACATGCATGCGAATGTCGCCTTTGCGGCGACGGTGGTCGTCGGGCTGTGCGGCGTGATGTTCGATCTCGTGAGCGGCGCGCTCTCGGACCGCATCGGCCGCAAGCCGATGATGATCATCCCTGGCGTCCTGCTGCTCGTCTCGATTCTGCCCGCCTTTTACATCATCTCGCACTATCGCACCACCGCTACGCTGCTGGGGGCGACCGCCGTGTTGACCTCCTTGTTGAATCTGTCCGGCTGCCCGACCATTGTCTGGCTGACGGAATCTCTTCCGGCGGCGATCCGCTCCGGCGGCGTCGCCATCGTGTATGCCTTTTCGATCGCGATATTCGGCGGATCGACCCAATACTCCGTCACCTGGCTGATCAAGGTGACCGGAAACCCGCTTGCGCCCGCCTGGTATTGGATCGTGGCGTTGACCATCGGCCTCGGCGCCATGATCGCAGCGCACGAATCGGCGCCGTGCAAGCAGGTCGCGAGCCCCGCCCAGGCAGCTGCGCTTCCGGTTGAGCTCCCGGATCGAGCGGGGTAGCCTGCGCCGTGTGCCCGTTTACCTGATACCTGATCGGCAACAAATTATCGCCCAATCCAGCCAAAGGATTGCGCGCCCGGCACCCTCGGAAGTACAGTATTAGCCAGCCGGGTACCCAAAACCGAATTCAGGCTGATATTTGCGCGGTTGCCATCCCACCCTCGGCAGCGAAGCGCCAGGTCCCGGCACAGCCGTACTATGACTCGAAGCCTTGCTGGAATCCCACGCTACGGGAGCTGGTAGGGCGAGTTGCCTTCGCGGATGGCGACGGAGGTTGTGCCCATGTTTCTCGAATTCTATAAATTGCGCCAGCAGCCGTTTGGCGTGACGCCCGATCCGGCCTACCTCTACCCGAGCCAGACGCACTGCCAGGCGCTCGACGCGCTCACCGAAGGGATCATGAGCGGCCGCGGATTCCTCACGCTGATCGCCGATCCCGGCATGGGCAAGACGACGCTGCTCTATCAGGTGCTCGATGCGCTGCGCGACAAGGCGAAGACCGCGTTTCTGTTTCAGACGCAGTGCACCTCGCGCGAATTTTTCCAATACCTTTTGAGCGAGCTCCGCGTCGACTCCACCGGCATGGGCCTCGTGCAAATGCACAACAAGTTGAACGACATGCTGTTTTCGGAGCTGATGAAGGGCAAGCGATTCGTACTGATCGTCGATGAGGCGCAAAACCTGGACGATTCGGTGCTCGAAACCATTCGCCTGCTTTCGAATTTCGAGACGTCGAACACGAAGCTGCTGCAAATCGTTCTCGCGGGCCAGCCGCAACTCGGGACGAAACTCGGCCAGCCGCAACTGGCGCAACTCGAGCAGCGCATCGCCGTGGTCCAGCGCCTCGAAGCTTTTCCGCCGGAGGAAACCGCCGGGTACATCCGGCACCGGCTGAAGGTGTCGGGGCACAGTACCGGAGACCTGTTCGAGCCGGAGGCGCTGGCGTTGATCGCCGAGCGCAGCCAGGGCATTCCGCGAAACATCAACCGGATCTGCTACCAGGCTCTGCTCGAAGCGCACGGCGAAGGGCGTGCCACTGTGTCGGCGGAGATTGTCGAGCGGGCAGATCGCAAGCTGAAAATCGCGCCGGGCGTACATTCGGGATCGACGCCGGGGCCAATGGGTCCCGCCGGCAATGAATCCATGAAGGCGGCGGGTGCTTCGGTGGTGCCGCAGCTTACGTACAAACCGGTAAGCGGGTCGAAATCGCGCGGGTGGCACGTTTGGATGACGGCACTCGTTGCGGTCCTGCTGACCGCGGGCTTCACGCTGCCGCGCAAGCTCCCGGGAGAAATGCTGCAAGCGCTGCATGGCCGAATGGCGGCGACGTTCGCTTCGCTCCTCAGCCACCGGAATAGCAGCATTGTCGAGGCGGCGAGCGCGAGAAGCGGAGCGATGACGAAAACCGCGGCGTTGCCGAAGAGCCCGGTACAAATCGACGAAATCGATGATCGTCTCCAAACACAGGGCTTTCAGGATGTGGCCCAGGAAGTGGCCCAGAAAGTGACGACGACCGATCCGATCGCCGAACCGCGGCTCGGCGACGGAGGCATGCCCGACGTGACCGACATTCAGGTGTCGAGCACGCAGAGCGACGCGCGGATCGTCGTAATGCTGGACAATGCAGTCCGGTACGACTCGGCACGCATCACCGGGCCCGAGCGAATCTATTTCGATTTGCACGGCGCGCGGCTGGATTCATCCGTGCCGCAGAAGATGGTTCCCGCCGGGGATGGGCTGCTGAAGTGGGTGCGCGCAGCGCAAAATACGGATGATGTGGTGCGGCTGGTCCTCGACGCGGGCAAGGCGAAGGATTATTCCGCGCAACTGCTTTCCGACCCGTACCGGTTGGTGATCGATGTTTCCGCGCAGCCGGGCGGCGCCGCAAAGAGCGGTGCGAGTTTGGCGGCGGCGCAGGAAAACGCGGCCAACCTTCCGCCGGATGCAAGCGCGAGCCACGCAAATCGCCTTTCGCTCACGCAGGCGCTGGGGCTGAAGATCAGCCGCATCGCGATCGATCCGGGGCATGGCGGCTTTGACACGGGCGCGATGGGTCCGCACGGCCTGATGGAAAAGAATCTTTGCCTCGACGTGGCGCTGCGCCTGGGCCGGCTGATCCAGCAGGACATTCCCGGCGCCGAAGTGATCTATACCCGCACGACCGACAAATTCGTTTCACTCGAAGATCGCACGGCGATCGCCAACCGCGCCAACGCCGACCTCTTCATTTCGATCCATGCGAATTCGAGCGATAGTCCCTCGGCGCGCGGCGTCGAAACGTACTACCTGAGTCTATTGGGATCGCCCGAATCGATGAGGCTTGCGGCGCGAGAAAATGCGCTCGCGCAATCATCGCTGCATGATCTGCCCGAGCTGGTTCAGATGATCGCGCGCAACGCGAAGGTCGCTGAATCGAAGGTGCTCGCGCAGGATATCCAGAGCGCGCTCGCGACGCGGCTCGAGCTGGTGAACCGGGGCGAGACGAATCGCGGCGTGAAGCGCGCGCCCTTCGTCGTGCTGACCGGGGCCAGCATGCCTGCGGTGCTGTCGGAGATTTCGTTCATCAGCAATGCGAGCGACGAGAGCCTGCTGCTTGAGAGCAGCCAGCGACAGCGCGTCGCTGAAAGCCTCTACCGCGGCATTGCGGCGTATCTCGATAGTCTCAATAGTTTGCCCGCCAAGAAGGACAACCTGGTAAGCGGAAAGGATCCCGGCCCATCGCCGACGTTGACGGCGTCAACGGTCGTGGTCGGCCAAAATCCCCTCAAACTCCCGGGCCGCGGGAATTAGAACTCGGCCAGCTGCCAGTCGCAAAGCAAAAACGTCCACCCCAAGACCCAGGTTCCGAAACCGAACCCGGGGCACCCTCTGTTTTTTATCGCGAACGGGGAATTTGGAAGATCGAGATTCCCGGTCGACCACTCCCGAAATACAGAATCGGGGAGCGGTTTCCGGGGCACCCGCCGGTAGTGGTTCAGCTTGACGATTTGGGCGATGAGGACGGCAACGGGATTGCCCGGCGGAAATCTATTGGAAATCTTGCAGAACGAAAAAATCGCGGCAAGTTATTCGGCAATTCC
>JBAPOM010000122.1:0-7622 GCA_049279635.1 Candidatus Acidiferrales bacterium | reverse complement strand
GAAGAAAGCCCATGCGGCCGCGCGGCGCACGATGAAGCGGGTGCGCAACGCGATATTCAAGTGGGATGAAGCTAGGAAGGAGAGATCCTTCAGCCCGCAATAAATCAAAACGCGGGCTTCAGGATGACGATCCTCGTCGGATCGTCAGAGCAAAGGATGTGAATTATGAACAGCACAACGGTGGACCCCGGCCTTTTTAATAATGTCGAGCGGTACGAAGCGCTCATGCAGGTGGTGCGCAACCGCATGACCAATCGCGCGTTCGCCGCGTACGACGTGCCGCGCGAGCATTTCGAGATGATTCTCGAGGCTGCGCGCCACGCGCCTTCGGGCGCCAACGCGCAGCCGTGGCACTACATCGTCGTCACCGACGCGGCGGTGAAGGAAACGATCGGGCAGTGCTTCATGGACGAGCAGCAGCGCCGCGCCAAGCTGCACATGGGTTTTCCAACGCCCAACTACAGCGGCGTGAAAACAGCGCCAGGGCTTATCGTGGTGGCGGCGGATTTTCGTTTCATCCGGGCGTTTCCCGTGCTGAATGACGGCTCGGAGCTGGATCAGAAGTATCGCCAGAATGCGGAGCGAATCCTGCTGCAATCGGTGGCCGCTTCGACGATGTCGGCGCATCTGGCGGCCGCCGCGCTGGGCTACGCCGTGTGGTGGATCACCGCGATCGGCCAGGAAGAGATTCAGGAGAAGATCAAGCCGCTGCTCGGCGTCCCGGAGGAACTGGCGGTGATCGACATCATGTGCTTCGGGCCGCCCGCGAAGCCGTCGTACAAGCGGTGGAAGCGTTCGCTGAGCCAGATTTTGAACTGGGGTAAGTTCAATCCGGCGAATTTCATGACTATCGAGCAGATCGATCAGTGGATCAAAGAGACGCGGCACAAGGCGATGTATCGGGATGAGTCGCGGGTTGATTAGCGCTGACCGGAAGTGTGGATTAGCGAAACCGGGGCGCAAGGTGGGGCTTTCGGAATTTCGTGGAGCGCTATAACATAGGCGGCGAATGGCGTCATCTTATCGCATCAATTTGCCGGTGTACGAAGGACCGCTCGATCTCCTGCTCGATCTGATTCGCAAGCAGGAGATGGACGTCCACGACATTGCGATCGCGAAAGTCACCGAGCAGTATCTCGATTACCTCCACCAGCTCGAAAAGCTCGATATCGACGTCTCCGCGGATTTCATCTACATGGCCGCGACGCTGATCCACATCAAATCGAAGATGCTGCTGCCGGCCGATCCGCTCGCCGGTCCCGATGCGCTGGAAGATCCCCGGGACGAGCTGGTCCACCGGCTGCTCGAACACGAGAAATTCAAGAACGCGGCGCAGTTGTTGTATCAGAAGCAGCAGATTGAGGATCACGTCTGGTCGCGGCCGGACCGCGCGCTCTACACGGGCGATGCCATCGAGGGGGAGATGGTCGTTTCGCTCGTCGATCTGGTGAAGACGTTTCAGCAGATCCTCGAGCGGCGCAAGGAAGTGACGAAATTCGAGCTGCGGCACGAGTCGGTGACCATCGCGCAGATGATGGACCGGCTGCGGCGCCGGCTGACGCAGAGCGAGGAGGCCGTGTCGCTGATCGAGTTTTTCGATATTTGCGAGACGCGCAACGCCATGATCGTCGCGCTGCTGGCGGTGCTCGAAATGGTGCGCATGCAGGCGATCATTCTCGTTCAGTCGGATTCATTCGAGGATATTCGGATTCGCAAGCATCAGATGTTCGACGCGGTGTTCGCCGGCCCCGAGGCGATGTCGAAAATCGAGGAGCAATATTTGTAGGGGATGACACTGCCATGAAACGGGACAGATTCGTTGTCTTGGTCATCGCCTGTGCGTGTGTGATCAGCTTTCTGGCCCTTTTGGACGTGACGCGGCCTTCAGAAGACCCAAATGGGGGTTGGCTAATTTATCCTTGGGGGTTGCGATGGCCGCCATATCTCGGGCGTGACTTCGTTCCTATCGATGAGAATTTTTTGGACGGGGTTTCGTGGGTGTTTGGCCTCTCGTTTCTGGCATTGATCGCGAGCGCTTTCTGGTTTGCGTGGGGTTGGCTCCGTCAAAAGGTCGCAGATCGCAGGCTGTCGCAGCAAGTAAAGGAAGTGAGATGACGCCACAGGAAATTCAGGCTGCGCTCGAAGCCATCATCTATGCCGCGGACGAGCCCGCCACGCTCGATCAGATCGCGCACGCGCTGGGCGTGGAGAAAGCCGAAGCGCGCGCGGGGCTCGATCTGCTGGTCGCCGCGTATCAGACGGACGACCGTGGGATCGAAGTGCGCAAGGTGGCGGGCGGGTGGAAGTTTTACACCAAGGCGCAGCATCACGACGTGGTGCGCAAATTCATCAAGAGCCTGCAGCCGCCGCTGCGGCTTACGATGCCGGCGCTCGAAACGCTCGCGGTGATCGCCTACAAGCAGCCGGCGACCGTGCCCGAGATCAATGAGATTCGCGGCGTGAACGTGGGCGGCGTGATCAAGACGCTGCTCGAAAAGCGGCTCATCACCACTGCCGGGCGCAAGGAAGTGATCGGGCGGCCGATCCTCTATCGCACGTCGAAGCAGTTCATGATGCGCTTCGGACTCTCCGATCTCGATGAGCTGCCGAGCCTCAAGGAATTCGAGCAGCTAGCGCAGGCCGCGCTCGATTCCGATGCTGGCATCGCTCCGACCGAACCGGAAGACATGGCGATAGCTCCGCAGGCAGCGCCTGAATCTCCCGAAGCCGCCGCAATTCTCGCATCAGGCGAAACAAATGATCTGGGGGAACTTGGCGAGGACACGCCGGAAGAATCGCCCGGCGAGCCGCGCGCCGCTGCGGCGGGTTCATCCGAGCAATCCTAGCTTCCAGTCGTGGGAGCTGCTAAGTGGAGAGCTGGCGGGCAATCTCCCAATGGTGGCCGAAGGGATCGACCACGCGGCCCACGCGCCATCCGTGGCCCTCGCTGACGGCATGCACCTGTGTTGCGCCCGCCGCTACCGCACGCGCGAAGACCCCATCGGGATCCGCGACCGTCAAAATCATCCGAACAGAACCGCCGCCGAGCGATTCGGGGCTGAAGTTGCCGTGCTCTGGCGATTCATCGCCCAGCCAAAATTCCGCGCCGTAGACGGAGAGCCTGGCCACCACGCTGCCGCCCGGCCCGTCGAGACGAAACACCTCCGTCGCTCCAAATGCCGATCTGTAGAAGGCGACCGCCCGCGCGCCGCCCCGAACCGATAGCCAAGGCGCAATCGAACAGTGCAACGAAGCTCCCGCCGCTGAATCCGCAACCATAGGCCCTCCTCAACAAGACCGCGCGTCCGTGGCACAATTTAACTACATCACCGTCTCATTGATTGACAAATATGTTAAAAAGCTAGGCGTGATTCGAGCGGGCAAGGCTGCCGTTGTCGCGACTGCCGCGTTTTTCCTGGCAATCGGCACAGGTGTGTCGCAGCAGCGGCCGCCGGGGCTGCAGGACTCCCCCCGGCGGCCTGTGCCTGCTGCCTCGCAATCTGCAGTTCCCCCCGGCACGGTAAAGTCGGTGACGCGGCTGATCACGGTCGACGTGGTAGCCACGGATTCGCATGGCAATGCGGTCCGCGATCTCAAGCAAAGTGATTTGCAGGTTTTCGACGAACGTGGCGGGCAGCAGAAGATCGCCCGGTTCGAGTTCATCGATACGTCGGTGGCTCCCGCGGGCCCGATGCCGGGAGCGCTGCCCATTGGCCCGCACATCTACTCGAATCTGCAAGCCGCGCGGCTCAGGGTGCCGCCTACGGCGATTTTGATGGACGCGCTCAACACGTCGATCTATCGGCAGATGCAGGTCCGCCGCGACATGATTTTGTTCCTCAAGAATCTGCCGCCGGACACGCCGGTCGCCGTGTTCCTGCTGGGGCATGAAGTGCACATCGTGCAGAATTTCACGACCGACCCCAAGCTTTTGCGCGCGGCCGTGGATCAGGCGCGCCGGCCGGACAACGTCCTGCAGGAGCAGAATCCGCAGGATGATGCGAATAGCGCGTCGGCGACGCTGGAGGAGATGTCGCCCAACACGCCCGCGAATGTGATTCAGTCTCTCCAGAATTTCGAGAGCCAGGAGTATCTCGAGCTCATGGACCAGCGGGTGAGCGAGACGGCCGATACGATGCGGGCGATCGCGAAATACCTCGGCGGCTATCCGGGGCGCAAGAATCTGGTCTGGTTCTCCGAGTCGTTTCCGATCTGGATCGAGCCGACCACCGATTTTGGCAACGATCCGTTCATCGGCTCGACCACCTACACGGGCAAAGTTCGAGAGGCGGCAGACGCACTGACCGACGCGCAGGTGGCCGTCTATCCGGTGGATGCGCGCGGCCTCGAGGGTCCCGAGGCTTTCTCGGCAGCCAGCCCGACAAACCCGGGCACGAACATCGGCGGGGCGCTTAGCCGCGAAGACAGCTTGCGCATCAACTCGCAAGCGACGATGGATGCGATCGCCGAGGAAACCGGCGGGAAGACCTGCAAGAACACCAACGGCCTGGCCGGTTGCGTCCAAGAAGCCCTGAACGAGGGATCGGCCTACTACGAATTGGCGTACTACCCGGAAAACATCAAGTGGGACGGCCACTTCCAGAAGATTATGGTGAAGACGCCGCGCCGCGGGGTGAAACTTGCCTACCGGCGCGGTTTCTTCGCGGCGAGCACGGAGATGCTCGCCAATCCGGGACAGCCCGATCAACTTCTCAAGCAAGCGTGCATCGATCCGCTGCCCTCGACCTCGATCGACATGACGGTAGAGCCACTCGCGCCGAGCGAAACTCCCGGCCAGCCAGCCGAACCGCGTTACCTGCTGACGGTTTCGCTGAGCGCGCTGAGCCTTGCTCCCATGGACGGGGCGCGGCAGTTGGGCCTTCGGATGGCGATCTGCGAATACGACCCCAAGGGCGACAAGTTCGAATTCTTCCCGCGCGATCTTTCGCGGCCTGTGAATGACGCCACGCTGAAGAGCTGGCAGCAACACGGAATTCGGGACATTTTCGACTACGGCGCGAAGCCCGAGAATCCCCGGCTGCGCTTCGCCGTGCTCGACGTGCCGACCGGCATTGTCGGCTCGGTGGATGTGCCGGCGCATCCACGCGATTTCGGCGCGATACCGGGAGCACCGGTGCCTGCCGCTGCGCCCGCGAGCGGTGGTGCACCGCCGCCGTCGCAAATATCGCAGGCCGTCGCGCCGCTGACGGCCGCGCCAGCCGCTCCCGCCCAAGTGTCGGTGACGACGGCTCTCACCTTCCGGTCAAGCTCGGGCAATGTCAGCAAGCTCGATTGGGGAGCGGGGAAGGTCACCTATCAGGGTGATCTCGGCGTCGAACTCGGCGCGCAAGGATTCTTTCAGAAGTTTTTCGCCGGGCAGTATCATTGCGAGGCTGGGACTCTCGTTTCCAACGATCCGAAAGCCACGCCGCCGCCCAGGCTCGCGCTCGTCCTGCGAGGCGCGACTGGGCCCGCCGTCCTGATCGATTTGACGGGCGCCGATCCGCAATATACGGGCGACCTGCCGGTCGATCCGGACGCCCGCGCATTCTTCGCGCAGGTCTGGAAGCTTGCCCACTGCCAGGCGCCATAGCCCTTCGCCGCCAGCGCCTTTTCCGCTACTCTCTCTACATGGAAGAACGCTTGCAGAAGATTATCGCGCGCGCAGGGCTCGCTTCGCGGCGCCGCGCCGAGGAAATGATTGCTTCGGGGCTCGTCACCGTGAATGGCCAGACGATCACCGAGCTTGGCACGAAGGCCGACGCCTCGCGCGATCACATCAAAGTAGCCGGCAAGCTCATTCGCGCTGAGGCCAAGCACGTCTATATCGCGCTGAACAAGCCGCCCGAAGTGGTAGCCACGATGAGCGATCCTGAAGGGCGGCGCTCGCTTCGCGATTTCCTGTATGGCATCAGCGAGCGAGTCTTCCCGGTGGGGCGGCTCGAATACCACGCGCACGGGCTTGTGCTGCTCACCAACGACGGCGACCTCGCGAATCGCGTCCTGAAGGCTCACCACCTGCCGCAGGTTTACAACCTCAAGCTCAAGACGCTGCTCACCTTTGCCGAGATCGAAAGCCTTTCACGCACCACCGGCGCGCGCATCTCGCGCCTGCGAGGCAAGGACGCTCCGTGGTACGAGGTCACCCTTTCGGAAGCTCGCAGCGACGCTCTGCGCAACAAGCTTTTCCAGACCGGCCATCCCGTCGAGAAGATGAAGCGCGTTGGCATCGCCAATATCGAGCTCGGCGCACTTGGCCCAGGCCGCCACCGCGAGCTTTCCCCGGGCGAGCTTGTTGGACTCAAGCAAGCCCTTGACGGCCGGCACCCGGCGGCGCCCAAGCCCAAGACCAAGCGAAGGCCAAAGATCCGCAGCCGAAAGCCCTCGCGCTAGTCGCTACTGGCGCTATTCGACAAGCGCGGCTTCGGTTCAAGCCCGTCTCAACACAGAGAGCACAGAGGAGATCAAGAGGGCACGGAGAAAGCTTCTTACGGGCCTCCGTGTACTTGGCTCCTCTCTGTGAACTCTGTGTTTAGCCGGGCGTTCAAATCCACGATGCGATCAAAATGACACTTGCTCACCAGGCACGGCGCTTTTCTTTTGCCGGATTTCGGGTATTATGAAGCCACCCTTGGGCGGGGATTCCCTTCGTTAGGGTTTCAAGGACCAAGTACAGGCTCGAGCGGCGAAAGTGCGTTCGCCTGGGCGAACGCGCGGCCGGCGGGCTTTTGCCGCAGGGCATTGGCACCGCTTTGGCAGACACCCTGGGGCGCCGTCTCACTGGCGGCACAATCGAAACGCACTGAAAGGATGTGTATGTCCGGACCCATCGAGAATCCGAACGTGGGAGCGGGCCGCCCGTCAGAATCCGGGGCGATCGATCCCGCGAGTGAGATTCTCAAGACCAGCCGCACCATCGCCATCGTGGGGCTTTCCAACCGCCCGCATCGCCCAAGCTACGGCGTGGCGCAGTACCTGCAATCCGCCGGCTACCACATAATTCCCGTGAATCCTACCGAGACGGAAGTTCTCGGAGAGAAATCCTATGCGCGCCTTGAGGACATTCCCGAGCGCGTCGATATTGTCGATATCTTCCGCCGCTCGGAGTTTGTGCCCGCGATCGTCGAGTCGGCCATCCACATCGGCGCGCGCGGCGTCTGGATGCAGGAGGGCGTGATTCACGCCGAAGCCGCCGAACGCGCGCGCCGCGCCGGCCTTTTCGTCATCATGAACACCTGTATCCTCAAGGAACATATCAAGCGTTTCCGCCTCCACTAGGCTCACCAAGGAATCGCGCCCCGGCCTCGGGTTGCCGGGCGAGCCTTTGCCATCGAATCCCATTGAAACCTGGTTGAACTTTCAAGCTTTGCCGGATACGATCTCACCGCACTCAGAGGTTTGGCGACCGATAGGTGAGCTGCTGATCCCGGCGCGATCCACCGTGAATGAGGCGCGCCACAGGAGACTTCGATGAAGAGAATCTACGCAACTGTGTTGGCGGTTACCGCTGCGCTGCTGCTCGCGAGCGCCGCGCACGCGCAGGTGACGCTGAACTCGGCGCGCGTGGGCGGGCCGGACACTGCCGCCTTGGCGAAGTTCTACGAGGCTGCGTTCGGCATGTT
>JBAPOM010000121.1:0-3041 GCA_049279635.1 Candidatus Acidiferrales bacterium | reverse complement strand
GATTCATGCTGTAGCCTTCACTGGTTCGAACGGGAACATCGTCTACATCACCGCCGACGGCAGCCGTCGCACCATCGCTCTCGCCGACCTCGACTCGGAAACGACCATGCGCGTCAACGAGGAGCGTGGTACGCCCCTACAGCTCCAGCTATAGCTACTATTGCGCCCGCGACGAATACACCAGAGCTGCCCCAATCGCCGCGAAAACTCCGGCATACAGAAATCCTGCGCCGGGGCTCACGCTTGACCACAATGCGCCCACCGCGATGCTCGAAATAAGATCGCCCACGCCGTTCGCCGTCGCAAGCACGCCGAAACCAGACCCTCGCACCGCCTTCGGCAGCAGCTCGGCCGCCACCGATTTCTCGAGCGATTGCTGCACCGCCCCGTGCACCCCGGCGAGCCCGAAGAGAATGGCCAGCACCGGAATTGTCGGTTGCTCGAAAATGAATCCGATGTAGGTCGTCGCGCCCACCGCGTAACCTGCCGCCAGCAGTCCACGCTTGCCGATCCGGTCCGCCAGCGCGCCCGCCGGATACGCCGCCGCTGCGTTCACCACGTTGAAAAACGTGTACAGCCCCACGGCAATCGTCGCGGCCCGCGCGCCTCCGTATCGCGGCGTCAGAATCTGACCCGCGCGCAGGATCAGCAGCGTCGGCGCAAAATCACCGATCCCATGCGCGAACACGCCGCCAAGAAAATGCCAGTAGCCTTTGGGCAACTGCGCGAGCCGCGCGCCAAAGGACGAAAGCGCAGGCGCGTGCTGTCCATCCACTTTCTTCGCGCCGGGCGCGAGCAGCGCGAAGCAGACCGCCGCCGTCAATCCCGGCAACAGCGTCCACCGCAGGACGCCACGAGTGCCGAGGACGCCAATCAGCAGCGTTGCGCAGAGCGGCCCCAGCACCGCGCCGAGCGTGTCCATCGCGCGCTCGAATCCGAAAGCGCGGCCCTCCTGTCCCAGCACGACGCAATCCGCCAGCAGCGCGTCGCGCGAAGGCCCGCGGCTGCCGCGTCCCATCCATCCAACTGCCCGCAACAGCAGCACGGCCGGCCAGCTCTGCGCGAACGCGTAGCCGAACGTCGTCACCGCCGTCGCGCAATAACCGATGATCCCGGTCGGCTTCCGCCATGGCGCGTGGTCCGCCACGAAGCCGCCTGCAAGCTTCGCGAAACTCGATAGCCCGTCGGACACGCCCTCGATAATCCCGAGAGCGACCGCCGGTGCGCCAAGGCTCGCGAGAAAGACCGGCAGAATCGCCGTCGCTGCCTCGTGCCCCCAGTCCGAAAACAGGCTCGCGAGCCCGATTCCGAGCACGCCACGCGCCAGCCACGGCTGCTTGCCCGAAGGCTCCAGGGGAAGTGCTGTGCGAGTTTCGCTCATGGTCGGCGACGAGTCCCGTTATCGTATGTGTGGGTCGGAAACGTTACAAGCGCAAGAGAGGGGCACGGACTCGTCGAGCCGGGCATTCTCCGTGCCCTCTGCGCCTGCTCTGCGTCCTTTGCGTTCAGCTTTGGATTTTCCCCTCGCCGAAACGAAGACCAAATCGCCAGCTTCGCGATGTAGAATCATCCGCCTCGACACATGCGAATCGTACTCCAGCGAGTCACGCGCGCGAGCGTCACAGTCGACGATCGCGTCACAGGCGAAATAGGCCCGGGCCTCGTCGTTCTCTTAGCCGTGGGACGTGAAGATTCCTCAGCCACTGCCGTTTCGATGGCCGAAAAAATCGTAAATCTGCGCATCTTCAACGACGAGCAGGGCAAGATGAATCGCTCGCTCCTCGATATGGGCGGCGCCACTCTCGCCGTTTCCCAGTTCACTCTCTACGCCGACGCGCGCGGCGGCCGCCGCCCCAGCTTCGTTCTCGCCGCTCCGCCCGAGCTTGGCAAAACGCTCTACGAAGAATTCGTCGCCGCTCTACGGGCGCTCGGCGTGCGCGTCGAGACAGGCGTCTTTCAGGCGCACATGTCCGTCGACCTCGTCAACGATGGTCCCGTCACCATCCTCCTCGATTCCAGCAAACTCTTCTAGTTTGTCGGTTTGGTTGTGCTGACGTCGAAAATTCCGCGCGGCTACTTCCCGCCAAACAATCGCTTCAGCGCTGCCCAGAATCCGCCCTTCTGTTTCGGCGCGGTCGAATCTGCTGCAGGAGGCTGCTTTCCTGCATCGACGCCCAGAGATTGCCTCATCGCCGATACAAACTCCGGTGCCGCCACGGTTCCCGTGAACGCCCATTCGGGCTCGACGCGCGCTATTCGGATCAGCAGCGTCATGTCGGGCGTGAGATCCCCGGGCGGCAGGGGAGACGACGCCGAGAACGTCAGCGCCGGCAGCACTGCCGTGTATGTCGGCGGCGGTCCGGACGGCGGGTTGGTTGGCGTCTGTTTCGCAGGTGGGACTACCGGGTGCGCTTCGCTCACACTCGCCGGCACGCTGTATTCGATTGGCGGCGGAGAAGGCTCGCCTGGACGGGGTGCCGGTATCACGGCCGCGAGTTGCCGTTCCGCAAACACCGGAGGTGCGGTCGGCGTCGCGTTAGCGGCCGAATGTCGCGGCAGCGGCGCCGCCGGTGTCGCTTGCACGAATTGCGGTGCGGTCACGGGAGGAGGTGTAAGCGGCGCGACGTTGCCCGGAGCTTGCGGTGCAGACGCAGGCGGTTCCGCCTGCGCGAATTCCGGTATCTCGGCGGGCGGGGGCGGCGGTTGCTGCTTCGTTGCCGCGCATTGGCAGCTTCCGGGCTTGCCCGCGACCGGTTGCAGTTGCCCGGCGCTGAGGAAGAACTCCCCCGATTGCGGCACGATCAGCGTTTGGTCGGTGAACTGATTCGCGAGCTGGATCGCGCCGCTCTTCGCGAGCACGCACATTGAATCATCCAGATTCAGCCCCATCGTCACGTCCCGCGCACCGCCGCTGATGTCGAGTGGCGTTCCAATCACCGTCGGAGTGAACACGCGCAGCGACGTTTTCGGCGGCAGTTGCACCCGCATCCGTCCGAAATTCAGCGCCAGGGTGATCGCGCCCGACGACCGTAGAATCGTGA
>JBAPOM010000120.1:0-4135 GCA_049279635.1 Candidatus Acidiferrales bacterium | reverse complement strand
CCTAGTGACGCGTGCTACCCTACGCTATGCGCAAGGCCCTCTCGGTAGGCGTGTTGTCCCTCCTGGCCGTTTCCACCATGCTGGCTTTTGCCGGCTGCCATCACTCCACAAGCGGAAACGGGCTGATGAAGGTTATCTTGCAGGCGGATTGGTATCCGCAGCCGGAGCACGGCGGCTTCTACACGGCGCTGGTCGACGGCTACTATAAGGGAGAGGGGCTCGACGTAACGATCGTGCCGGGCGGGCCGTATGTTTCCGTGGAGCAGCAGGTGTCCGTGGGCTCAGCGCAGTTCGGGATGAGCTCGTCCGACAAGATCCTCGAGTCGATCGCGGACGGCCAGCCGCTGATCGCCGTCGCCGCGACGATGCAGCACGACCCGCAGGGCATCATGGTTCGCAAGGATTCGCCGATCCGATCCTTCGCCGACCTCAACGGCCACACGGTCGCGATCAAGACGGGCTCGACGTGGTGGGAGTTCATCGCCAAGCGCTACAACCTCAACAACGTCCACGAAGTGCCCGCCATGATGAACGTGGCAAATTTCGTCGCCGACCCGAATTACGTCCAGCAGGCGTTCGCGACATCCGAGCCGTTTTTCGCGCAGCAGGCGGGAATCGCGACGCGCGTCCTGCTGACGAGCGACGCGGGCTACAACCCGTACCGCGTGATGTTCACGTCGCGCTCATTTCTGGCGCAGCATCCCGAGGCGGTCGCGGGATTCGTGCGCGCGTCGATCAAAGGCTGGCGCGAGTACCTCCGAGATCCTACTGCTGCGAATGCGGCCATCGCGAAGCTGAATCCCGCGCTCAATGCGGCGTGGATGCACTTCACGTGGCAGGCGCTGCGCGACGGCAACTTCGTCACGGGCAGCGATGCGAGCGGCGCCCAGATCGGGCAGATGGATCCCGCGCGATGGCAAACGATGTACGACCAGCTCATCGACCTGAAAGTGATCGACAAGCAGCTCGATCCATCGACTGCGTATACGCTGCAATTCGTGCAAGGAAAGTGAAATAGGTGGCTGGTCGCAGGTGACAGAAGGCCCGGAAATACGGGCTCACCGCAGAGACGCAGAGAACGCAGAGAAAAGCTTTCCAACCTGCAACCACTTCACTCCTGCCCGATATCCTCGTGCCAGATTTTGGGGTGCTTTTCGATGTAGGCGGAGAGCAGCGCGGAGCACTCCTGCGAATCGAGGTCGATGACGTTGACGCCGAGCGAGCGCAGCCATTCGACGCCGCCCTGAAAATTGCGGCTTTCGCCGACCACGAGCGTCCCAAATCCGAATTGCCGCACCAGCCCGCTGCAATACCAGCACGGAGCGAGCGTGGTGACCATAATCAGGTTGCGATAGCTGTGCTGCCGCCCGGCGTTGCGAAAGGCGTTCGTCTCGGCGTGCATCGAGGGGTCGCCATCCTGGACGCGGCGATTGTGCCCTGCGCCGACGAGGTTCCCGGTGGCATCGAAGATCGCCGCGCCGATCGGCAGCCCGCCCTCGGCGAGCCCCTTGCGGGCCTCGGCGAGCGCAATCTCGAGCATCGCGGCGTGATCAGGATTTGGCGTCATCGCGAGCTTTACAAGCTACCACGAAAATTTCCCGCGCCGCCGCGCTCGATAGACGCGCTTGACATTTTTTTTGCGAATTTTGTATCCTACGGGCGTCTTTACAATTCATTGCGCCACCTCCGCAGTTGGGAGTTTGCCTGATGCGATGCAGAGATGAAATCATATTTCCGGACTGGCAGCCGGAATACCAAGCCGCTCTCTTCGAGATCGACCAGCAGAAACGCCGCGAAAGCCTGTACGTCGCCGAGATCGCCATCGTCAACCGTCTGCAGGCGTTGAGGACCAGCACCAACGGCCACATCGAGCGCGCCGCTATTGCCGATGGGATACGCAACCTGCGACGCCTGCAAATCGAAACTATGGGATATCCGGCGTCGGTGCCGAACGATTCGACCCAGCAAAAATGATTGCCAGGATAAATGTTTCCATCCCCAGCCCACGTGCTAGTGGTCGACGACTCTCCTCTGATGCGCCGCATGGTGTGCGACATTTTGGAGTCTGAATCGGGTTTCAAGATTGTGGGTGAGGGCGAAAACGGCCGCGAGGCGATTCAGAAGGCAAAACAGCTCCAGCCCGACCTCGTGATTCTCGATCTCGGCATGCCGGTGATGAACGGCCTAGAAGCCGCGTCGGCCATCAAGCGCGCCGTCAATGACGTGCGCGTCATCCTGTTTACCCTCTACGGCGATCCCGACGTTGAGCGGACGGCCCGCAGCCTCGGTATCGACGCCGTAATATCAAAGGGAGAGCTCGAACGCCTCGCGGTTACCGCACGCCGCCTAGCCGGCAGTTGATCCGGCCCTTCTTTCGCAGGTTTTCGTACCGGAACCCGGAGCTCGTTCGAGGTGAAATCCCGCTCCGGGTGGCCCGCCGCAAGTGTGTCGATTAGAGCTGACCTCCATCGTGTGTTTTCTGCGAGTTACAGCGATTTCTAATCGCCATAGTGTCGATTAGAAATGAGCGCCGAAACAAACCTAAACATTACGCAGAGAAGACGCAGAGAACGCAGAGGAGGCGCTGGAGCGGAGTCGCTCAGCGGGAAAACTCATCGCGAAGACAGCGGCAAGCTAGATAAACAATTCCGCGGGCGAAATGCCTGCACGCAATCGCGAATTTTCAAAGAGCGTTCGGCCCTCGTCGAGAGGGCGGACAGCTATGGCCGCCACATCCACGGTGGCAGATTACGGCGCGAGGATCACCTGTACGCGAGTACAGATTTCGGGCAGGGGCGCGGCGACTGGACGGCTTTCGATGGCGGGCCGGTACCAGGTCAATGGTTTTGTGCCGCACCTTGTATGTTGACGTCGGAGAGAGACTTGACTGCAGGAGTGCAGCGAGTCGCTCTGGCGAGGAGGCCGGGTCGCGCCGAGGCCGAAGTCGATTCTTCGAGCCTGTCCGTAGATCGGCCCCCCGCCCTATGTTTCCTGAAACTGAAGAGAATCACAGGCGGCAGAGCCTGCATGCAAGGTCAGTTGGAAACAGCGCAGGGTCGGGGAGCCAGAGCACAGCCTACTCCGAGGAGAAGAAATGGACAAGTGGGAGGTGTGTGGGCTGGAGGTAAGTGCGCGGGAGTTGGTGGTGGCGGAGGGCACCAAGCCGGTGCAACGGTATGCGAATACCGCGGCCGGGCATCGGAAGTTGGTGGAGACTCTCACGCGCGGGGGAAAGCGCGTGAGAGTGGTCTTAGAAGCGACGGGGATCTATGGGCTGGATGCGGCGTTGGCGTTAAGCCGGGCCGAGGGAATCGAGGTGATGGTGGCCAATCCACGATCGGTGCGAGACTTTGCCAAAGCCCTCATGCAGCGCAGCAAGAATGATCCCCTGGACGCGGTGGTGCTGGGGGAGTACGGGAAGCGCATGCCCTTTCGAGCGTGGCGTCGGCCCAGTGAAAACCGTTTGGCGCTGTGGGCCATTACGCGGCGCATCCAAGCGCTGACCGAGATGTGCGGAGGAGAAAAGAACCGGCAACACGCAGCGCAGATCTCGCAGACAACGCCGGCCTGTGTGCGGCGAGATGTGGAGCGCAACCTGCGATCCCAACAACGAGCCTTGAAACAGCTGCGGCTGCAGGCCCGGAAGTGCGTCGCGGTCGAAGCCGAGCTCGAGCGGGAGTACCGGCTGTTGGTGAGCGTGCCCGGAATCGCCGAAAGCAGTGCGCTGCAAATCCTGGGCGAGTTAGCGATGCTGCCCGAGGATCGGGACATCCGCCAATGGGTGGCTTATGCGGGTCTGGATCCCACCGAGTACAGCTCGGGAGCGTCGGTGCGCAAAAGGACCCGGCTGAGCCGAACGGGGAATCGGCATCTGCGGACGGCGCTCTATATGCCCGCCTTGACGGCTATCCGATGGGAACCGCATCTGCGTGGCTTTTACGAGCACCTGGTGCAGCGGGGAAAAAGAAAAAAACAGGCCCTCCTGGCAGTGGCACGCAAGCTGCTCCACGCGATCTACGGCATGTTCCGAACGAACTCCCCTTACCAAGGAAGCCGCGTGTTCCGTCTGCCGCAACCTGAAACCATTCTCGCTTCGTCACAAAATTTAGGTTGAAACTCAACAGAGAATCTACGG
>JBAPOM010000119.1:0-3653 GCA_049279635.1 Candidatus Acidiferrales bacterium | reverse complement strand
CCACCAATCGAACCAACAGGTTGCGGGTAAACCTTTTCGATCCGTCGAGGCGGCTTGCAATCGGCTACAATCGACTTTCAAGAATTTGTACGCCAATAGGGCCAGAAATGGGGACAGTCCGCGCCTGAAGTACTATCTGAAAAAGGTTACCCAGGTACCAGGTGTTTTGATACCAGGATGAGAAGCCGGTCCTGGTATAATCGCTACGAGTTGAGGAACGCGGAACCGCTGGTTCTCCTCGCGCTGCCTGCCTTAGTGCCGGACGCAAAAGCGAATCTGAAGTTGGAGTCGCGACGTCCGTGCCGCTTTTCCTTAACAACGAAATCATTCGAGATTCGCGCATGGCGGCACCATGTGCGAAGGGACTTGCCTTAATTGGCGGTCCTCGTCGCGAGCTGGGGCGTGCCTCTTTCCCCAAAGTGGCGCGCCCCACTCCATCCATTGGAGACTCGCGATGCAAGTTGCCGCCGAAGAAAAAAAGAATCAACAATTAAGGATTGAGGTTCCCCTCGCGCAACGTCTCGCGTTGACGCTAGCGGAGTGCTGCGCGCTGTCGGGACTCAAGATGTATCAGCTCCGCTTCGCGATCCGCGACGGTGAGTTGGCTTTCATTCAAAACGGCAAACGCGGGCAATACGTCATTCGCCGCGAGGCGCTGGAGAAATTTCTACGGGCGAAGGAACAGCGTGAGGTGGCGCGATGAGCGCGCCTCCCGTCATCATCGCGCGCGGCGGCCTCGCGGTCATCAATCCCTTCTACCTCCCACGCATTCACGAGGTCACCGCGCCTGACCCGCCGATCATCGACCTCGCAACGCACGCGTGCGCCCTCTGCTTGCGGCCGCTCGACGAGGTGCGCGCGGTCGGCACCTGTCCGGTCACGGACACCGACGGCAAGCCGTGGAGTATCGTCGTCTGCGAGGATTGCCGGGCGCTGATCGACGCGAGCGAGCACCGGAAGGCAGTAGCGGTGGCGAAGAAAGGGAGGAAGCATGGATCGAGCAACCCTCATCAAGCATCTCGATGACGTCCTAGCCGAGTGGGAAAAATCCCACCGCTGGGGCGAGTTCGTCGTCGAGGTGAAGGACGGCGTGGCGGTTCAACTCCGTACGACCGTGCAGCAAAAATTGAATTCCGTTGGAGGAATGCCCCATGGCCGAGTCGAAACACGAAGTCGCTAGCGCCGCGCCCCGCGCCCCCAAACCAAACCTCAAGGACGTGCGCGACATGGCCCGTTGGCTGTTGACCAAGGGCCTCGTGCCGCTGCCGCTTCCGAACGGACAGAAGCGCCCGTTGCTCGACGGGTGGCAGACGGCCACGATCAACATCGACGGCATCGACGAACTTTTCACCGAGGGCTGCAACATCGGCCTGCGCCTCGATAAGTTGACGGACGCCGATTTGGACGCGCCCGAGGCGATCATGCTCGCGCCGCACTTCCTCAAGCAGACCGCCGCACGTTGGGGCCGCGATTCGGCGCGTCACTCGCATCACCTCTACGAGATCGAAAATAGCCGCTATGAGGCGTTCGTCGATCCGTTGGCAGAGGATGAGAACCAGAAAATGATCGTTGAAATTCGCCACGGTCACGGTCACCAGTCGATGCTGCCGCCGTCGGTGCATCCGAACGGAGAATTGGTTCGTTGGGAGGCGAGCACGTCGCCGGTGCCCGAGAGGTGGGCCTTCCCCGAACTTCGGCGTGCGATGGGTAAGATCGCCGCTGCCGTCCTGCTGATTCGCCACCTCAAAGGCAACCGGCACTGGGTCTGGTTTTACCTGGGCGGCGCGATGTGCCGCGCCGAATGGAAGAAGGAGGAGGCTCTCTACTTCGTTGATATCGTTACTAAGGCCATGCGCGATGAGGAGGAGAACGATCGCCACGGCGCGGTCGCGAGTTCGTACGAGGAGGGAAAGACCGAACTAGCTGGTCTCAAGAAGCTCGAAGAGCATCTGTCCAAGCCGATCATTCGCAAACTCGCCCAATGGCTCGATTTGCGACGCGCGAAGTTCGACCCGCTCGACCTCGATGATGACAGCAACGCGCACGCGATCTTTGTCGAACAGGGCGAAGATCTTCGTTATCTACCGACCGAGGGCAAGGGTGGGCTGTGGGTCTTCTGGAACGACGTGATCTGGCAGCGCGATCGCCTGAGCTACGTCGAACATCTCGCCGCCGTTACGCTCAAGAAAAAGGCCGAGCAGCTGACGGCGACCTCGCGCGATGCGAGGTTCATCGAAAAGGTGCGCCGCGAACTCATGAACGTTCCCGGCGTCGTCGCCGCGTTAAATCGCCTCAACTGGTACCCGGAAATCTCAACGCCGAGCAACGTCTTCGACGCCAACCCGTGGTTGATCGGCCTCCAGAACGGCGTCTACGATCTACAGCGCGATCGCCTCGAGGAGGGCGCGCGCGAGCATCTCGTGTCGCGGCAGGTGCAGGCCGCGTACGATCCGCAGGCGACTTGCCCGCGCTGGCTCGCGTGCTTGGAGCGCGCGCAGCCGAATGCCGGGGTCCGCGCCTTTCTACAACGACTCGCCGGATCGTGCTTGTTGGGTATGCAGACCGAGCACGGTTTCGTCTTCAACTGGGGCAAGGGCGCCAACTTCAAGACGGCGTATTCGGAGGTGTTGCGCCGCGTGATGGGCAACGACTACGCCGCCACACCGAATGAGGAGTTGTTCTTCAAGGGCAATCAAGACGTGCCGCGCAACTACGTCGCCGACATTCACGGCATGCGCCTACTGACGACGAACGAGAAAAACGAGGGTTCGGAGTGGAACATCGAGTTCATCAAACGACTGTTGGGTGGGCAAGAACTGAATGCGTGCCGCAAGTATTGCGAGTCCTTCAGCTTCGTGCCCACGGCCCGTATCATCGCGGCGGCCAACAACAAACCGCGATTGAACGAGCTCGACGAGGCCGTACGACGCCGCTTTCTACTCGTCCCTTGGGAGGTGACGATTCCTGAAAAGGTGGACGGCATCGAGATGCTGCTTCCAACGGAGGCCGATCCCAGTGTGATCATGGATCATCTGCGCCGCGGGCCGCGGATGCCGTTCGAGCGGCTGATGACCTTATTGCTCGAAGAGAGCGACGGCATTCTACTGTGGATGCTGGCCGGTGCCCGGGATTTTATCACGCGCGGCCTGCGCCTCGATCCGCCCGCGTCGATCACGTGCGCCACCGACAATTACTTCGCCGATGAGGACGTGGTGGGCCGGTTCGTGAAGGATTGGTGCACGATAACGAGCGTTCCCGAAAACTTAAGCGAGCAGGAAATCGTACGATTCTTGCAGCGACCTGAGCACGGAACCAACTCCGGTCTAATTCACGAGGCGTTCACCTCATGGTCGCAATTTGGAAAATATGCTTGGAGTAAGCGCAAGGTCACACAACGGCTTGAAAAGGTCGATGGTGTGATCGAACGACGCGGAACCGCCAATCGTGTATTCCTCAATTTGGTGCTCAGTGATGAGGCGAAGAAGGAGATGGAAGCACGCTCCGCGCCTCGCGACCAGGAGGAAATGGCGTTTTAGGCCGCTCCGAAAGTTATCTATTACTAAATTGGGCCTATTTCCAGGAATTTTTCGCGTATATAGTGTTTTAAAACTTTCCTAGAAAACTGGCATTTTTAGTAATAGATAACTTCGGGC
>JBAPOM010000118.1:0-30054 GCA_049279635.1 Candidatus Acidiferrales bacterium | reverse complement strand
GGCCGGAAATCGTCACCGCTTCGCTGCCGGCGGATCAGCCACATCATTCTCCGCCGCCGACTTCAGCACGTCGTTCGTGAAAAAGAATTTCCCGTCGTTCGGGACCAGCATGATCTGCACCTTGTCCGAAAGCTTCTCCGCCACCGTGTACTGCACGAGCAGCGGATTCTGCTTCAGCGCGGCGGCCTGCAATTGCATCTCCTCAGCCTGCGCCTGCGACGTCAGCCGAATATGGTTGGCGTCCGACTGAGCCAGCAAATTCGCGCGCTCCTCTTCGGCCTTGGACGTCACGCGAATCCGGTTCGCTTCCGAATCCGCCAGCAACTCGGCGCGCTGCTGCTCCGCCTTGCCGTCGATCACTTTGGCCTGCGCGTCCGCCTCGGCATTCTGAATCGTCGCTTCCTTGCGCGCCTCGGCCTCCAGGCGCGACTGCTCGATCTGCTTCTGCTTCAGCGGCAGCGTGTACTGCATCGCGTCCGATTCCGCCTTCGCCATAATGACTTGCGATTGGGCATTGGCTTCCGCGCGCTTGATCTCGCGAGCTTTTTCCGCCTCGGCCTGCGAATCCGCGATCCCCACCATTTTCTTCTCTATCTCCGCCTGCACCGACGTGCGGTCGTCCTCCTGCTCCTTCAGCAGCAAATCCTCGAGCCCCTTCGCATACTCCTCGGGCAGCTCGACCTTCCGCAGCTGGACTTCCTTCACCTCGATCGCGTCGCCAGCCAGCCGCTTCGTGATTAGCGCGGTCACGCGCTGGCGGAACTCCTCGCGCTTCGTCGAAAACACGTCGCGCACGATGTAATCCGGCGCCACTTCGCGAAACGCGCTCATCACCGTCGGCTCCACAATCTCATCCTCGATCGGCTGCGGCAGATTCGCCTGGATGTAATCGAGTTTCTGTCCATTGATCCGGTAACGGACATTCACGGCCAGCCCCAGCTCCAGTCCCTCATGGGCCTCGACCGTCAGCACGGGAAGCTTCTCGTTGCGATTTTCGAGCGAGGATGTCGCAAACACTCGATCGCGGATGTCGTAGAGCTGGATGCGATCGATCAGCGGCACCACGAAGTGCGTTCCCGCGTAGAGCGTCCCTGGCCGCACGCCCGAAATCTGGCTGATGCGCACCGCGCCCTCGCCGTCAGGCACCACCACGATGCTCGACGCCGCCAGCCCCATCACCGCCGCGATCGCCACAAGTTTCGCCGCCGAGGCGATCCGGATCACGCGTCGCGTGCGCCTCGGAACGAGCGCCGGCGCCGGTGTACCACTCGGAGGCGTCGAATCCTCAGGACGCGCTCCGCGTCGCAAAATGCGATCAAGCTCATACGCCAGGAAAATGTCGTACAGCACCATCCCCGCCGCCAACGCCCCCAACCCAAAGCACCCCGCAAACAGCAAAAACCTCAAGAACAACATGTGCGCCTCCCTTGCTAATGCGAAGAGCGTCATCCCGAGCGAAGGATCTCTCTTCTCTCGCTCGCAACCTACAACCTACAACCTGCTACCTGTGGCCTGTCGTCTGGCTCTCGTCCTTCTTCACCCGCGCCGGCATCAACCGAAACAACCCATTCAGCGTGGCCCACTCGAGCCCCAACGCCAGCCCCAGCGCCCCGAGAATTGCTCCCGTCACTTCCGCAAATCCGATAAAGCTGTCCATGGCCGTTCTCCTAAAGTCCGCGGGGCTGAGTTCCGCCTTACGCGAGTGAGGGAATGCAGTCTCATGGCCAGCAATGAATGATTGAAGAAAAAGGACTTACAGGGGGGAGGTCTCTCGGCCTCGTGGTGGCCCAAACACGTCGTGGAAGGACAATCACACCTGCGCGGCAAGCACAGGCGTTCACCAAATGGTTTTGAGTCCTTTGTAGAGCCGGAATTCTCGATCCGGCGTCACCACCGCAACATTCTCAGCCAAAGCCTGCGCGATGATTTGGCGGTCGAACGGATCGGGATGGTGGAGGGGCAGGTCGAACAGCCGCAGGGCGTGGTCTTCTGTGTACGGCAGCACTCGCAGCCTCAAATCGGCCATGCCCGTCGCGACATCTTCTCTGCTGAAGGTCAGCTTGCCGCGCGCCTGCTTGATCGCGATTTCGGATAGCGAGATCGTGCTGATCTCACGCACCGCATCATCGCTCTGCAGCGCCGACATTGCCGCGCGCGAAATCTTCTCGGGGGAGTTCACCGCCCAGATAAAGGTAGCTGTGTCGAGCAGGAGCCGCATCTAGCGGCCTTCGATGAAAGCGTCTGCTTCTTCTTCGGTCATCGGCTTCCACCACCCCGGATCGTGGATCGTCACCCTGCCCTTCAGGGTGCCGAACTTCGGCTTTTCGGAGCTTGCCTCCGCCGTCCGAACGATATCGACCACCGGCGTCCCGCGGCGGCAAATCGTCACCGATTCACCGTCCTCGACCGCCTTAATCAATTCCGGAAGCTTGTTCTTGGCGTTCGCCACGCTCACTTTCATGATCCGATCATAGCTATCTAGGATAGCTATGTCAACCGCTGAGGATCCCTCAGCGGCGGCAGCAATACGTTGCAACTCCTTCCGTCGCCTTCGAGAAGCTCAGCTGCTCGGCTGCCACAATGAAATACCGTGGGCGTTTTCCGCCCCCGCGCCAACATCCCGCTGTTTGGGTGCTAAAGTACTGTCTCGTGGAAGACACCATGCGCTCCGAATTCCTCTCCAAACGATTTCGGATATTCATTCTCGGAGCCGGATTTTCGCGGCCAGCGGGTCTGCCGCTTGCTTCTGAGCTCTGGGAGGAGGTGCTGCGACGAGCGAGGGGAATGTCGGGCCGCGCAAGCTTTTTTGTCGATGACCTGAATGAATATATAGAGTTTCGAAGGCGCTGTTATGGAGACACTCTAGATCCCAATCAGGTCGACTTCGAGGACTTCATGGCTTTCCTGGACGTCGAACACTACCTAGGTCTGCGAGGGAAGGACACATGGAGCACAGATGGAAATGAGGGTCAAGTCGTTGTCAAGACCTTGATAGGTGAGATCCTAACGGAGCGGACTCCGGCACGGGACGAAATCCCCGAACTCTATTTGAAGTTTGCAAGGCTACTCCAACCGACCGACATTGTACTCACTTTCAACTACGACGTCTTACTTGAGCGTGCACTAGAGTCTATCCGGCTGCCGTTTCGACTTTTTCCATCTAGGCTCGGATCTGTTGACGATTCTCGCGATTTCGCCTCGGTTGACATGACGAAGGAAGAGTTGGTCCTTCTGAAATTGCACGGCTCCGTCGACTGGTTTGACCGGAGTTTTTACAGCACGTTGGACGCCAATTTTCTGCAGCAGGGATCCTCGCATCATCCGACGCATCCAGTCTTCAATCCCTCGAGCCCTTTGAACATTGCCCCTCTAATCGATGGCCCGTGCTTCAAGAACGATCCGCTTCGCCAGATGTATCGCGTGCTAGACATTGAGAAGCTCTACGATAAGGGGATTCTTTTTCATGCCACGCCTTCCCTTCTTAATCCCTCTTCCGTGAAGATACTTTATTCGAAGATGCTGAGAGACTTTTGGTGGGGACTCGGAGCAAGCGGCATCCTGAATTTTGGAATGGTAATCATCGGATTTTCAATGCCGCAGCAGGACGATTACGCGCGACAGGTTCTCTACCGGCCGGTGACAAACTATCAGGAGAACTACTGGGAGCACGGCGAGTTAAATCATAAGAAAACCCCGCTCCTGTTGATCGACTTTCGAACGTCCCCGGAGCATCAGCAGCAGTACCGCCATAGGTACGCATTTGTAGATTGGAGCCGGGCCCAGCTTCACTTCGGAGGACTCGATGATGAGGCTCTCTCATTGATTCGCGCGACGTGAGCGGGCGCTTCCTCTCACCTTCGGATTTCTTGCGTTGCCATGTACGTGATCCCGTCATCTCCCCGCGATGCAGTTACGGCAGTCAGCCTATCCGGCAGAACTGCCGGTCGTTGTGCACAAAACGCCCAAGCGCCATGCACGGCACATCTCTCCCGCGCCCCATAAAGGACGGCAGCCGCGTCCCGGCACCAGCCCGCTGTCACCTCGCACCTCATCTTGTCTGCTAGAATTCCTCGGGAGGCACACGGATGCCGCAAGCACCCCCACCCTCGGGACTCCGCATCGGACGCATCTTCGGCATCCCGATCTACTTGCACTCCAGCTGGTTCATCATCTTTGCGCTGATCACGCTTTCCCTCGCAACGCAGTTCACCGCCTCCCACCCGCACTGGGGTCCCCAACAGCGCTGGATGCTTGGCATCATCACGAGCCTCCTGTTTTTTGCCTCGGTGATTTTTCATGAGCTCGCCCATAGCATCGTGGCTCGCCATTACCGCATTCCTGTCGGCTCGATCACGCTCTTCGTCTTCGGCGGCCTTTCGCACATCGAGCGCGATCCTGATAGCGCGCTTCAGGAGTTCAACATCGCGATCGCCGGGCCGCTTTCGAGCCTGTTCCTTGCGGGCTGCTTCGCGCTGGTTTGGCGGTTTGTCCACATCTCGGAAATGCTTACGGCGGCGAGCGGATGGCTGGCGTGGATTAATTTCATTCTCGGCGTCTTCAATCTCGTCCCGGGATTTCCGCTGGACGGCGGCCGCGTTCTTCGCGGCATCGTGTGGGGCATCACCAAGAGTTTCACGCGCGCCTCGCAAATCGCCTCCACCTCCGGCCGCGCCTTCGCTTATCTATTGATCTTTCTTGGAATCTGGAGGGCGCTCACAGGCGACTGGGTGAACGGCCTCTGGTTTGCCTTCATTGGCTGGTTCCTGCTCGAGGCGGCGAAGGAAAGCTTCGCGCAGGTCGCGCTCCGCAGCACGCTCACCGGCGTCCGCGCCGAAGACATCATGACGCCCGAGATCCCGACCGTCGCGCGCGACATCTCACTCGACGATTACATCCACGAAGTCCTGCGCACCGGCCGCCGCTCGCACATCGTCACGGGCGCGGGCACTCCTGTCGGCCTCGTCACTCTGCATTCCGCGCGCGCCGTCCCGCGCGATGAATGGAACAACACCTCGATCCAGGCCGTGATGGTCCCGATCGATCGGGTCCATTCCGCACTGCCCGAAGAACCCGTGCTGCAAATCCTCGAGCGCATGCAGAAAGAGGACATCAACCAGATGCCTGTCCTCTCCGGCGGCCACATCATCGGCATGATCGGGCGCGACACGATTCTCCGCGTCCTACAGACGCGCCTCCAGGCCGGCCAATTCACGCAAGCTCACCAGTCGCACGGATGACGCGCCTCGGCTGCCGTCTCGCGTTGGCATCCATCACGCTCGCCTGCGCGCTCGCATACGTCGCCTTCGCTCGCAGCCAGGTGGCGAAGCACGTTCATGAGCCTGTCTCGAAAGCCGCGCAGAAAACGGCGCCCAAGTCGAAAACCGCCGCGCCTGCTTCGCCGCCACAGCCTCAGCCCTTCCCCTACACCGAAGCGATTCGCGCCAACAACGTCGGTCTCGTGCTGATGGACCGCCGCCAGTTCGCCCAGGCCCTCGGCAAATTCCAGACCGCCTGCATCCTCGATCCGCAGTCCGACGTTGGCTGCCTCAACACCGGCATCGCCTTTCTCAACATGGGCCGCTACGACGACGCGCGCCAGATTCTCGAAAAATCCGCCGAGCGCGATCCGCAAAGCCCGCGCGCGTGGTTCAATCTCGCGCTGCTCGAACGCGTCACCAGTCATCGCGACGCCGCTCTCGCCGATTTCCAAAAAGTTGCAGCGCTCGATCCCGACGACGCCGTTACCCACTATTTCCTTGGCTTTCTCGACGCCGAGGCGGGCCATCTCGATGAAGCCCGCGCCGAATTTCAACGTGCGATCGAAATCGATCCGTTCCAGGCGTCGGCGGAATATGGCCTTGCGGAGCTGGCGCACGATTCGGGAGACGCCACCGGCGCGAAGGCGCATTTCGAACGTTTCAGCCACATCACCGGGCAAGGCCTCGGCAAGCCGATCGCGTTTGTCTACGGCGGGCAGGGCCAGTATTCGCTCGCGGGAGAAATTCCCGGCCCGCCGCCCGGTCCCGCGCCGCCCAAAATTCCGGTGCACTTCGTGGATATTTCCAGTCAGTTAGGCTTGCCTCGCGCGCCGTTCCTGGCCCAAAGCGTCGCGCGCAGCAAAGTAAAATCGGAAGCACCTCCCGAAGCCGCGCCCGCCAGCCTCGCGAGCTTCCTCGGCAGCGGCGCATGCGTCTTCGATTACGATGGCGACGGCAAGCCCGACATTTTCCTCGTCAACGCCGACGGCAAAGGAAACGCCGCGCTGCTCCACAATGTCGGCCACGGCCGCTTCGTCGACGTCACCAAATCCGCAAAGCTCCAATTCCTCGGCGAAGGCACCGGCTGCGCCGTCGGCGATTACGACAACGACGGCAAGCCCGATCTCGTCATCAGCTCCGGCGACGGCATCGCGTTGTTTCACAACGAAGGCGACGGCACGTTCAAAGATGTCACCGACGCGGCCGGCGTGCGCACCATCGGCCTCGCACTCGGCGTCACCTTCGTCGATTACGACCACGATGGCGACCTCGACATCTACGTCACGCGCTTCAATAATTTCCCGCTCGACAATTCCGCGCAGCCGTTTACGTTTCCCGATGATGCCCGGCCACCCGGGAATATCCTTTGGCGAAATCTCGGTGGCGGCACGTTCGGCGATTACACGAAGCAAACGGGGCTCGGTGGCAGCGCCGCATCGGTCGCCGCGCTTGAAAGCGACCTTAATAATGATGGCACCATCGATCTGGTCGTCACCGGATGGGAAAAATTACCCGAGATTTTCGTGAATGCGCTCGAAGGGCCATTCCAATCCGCCGCTCCGTGGGTGGGCGAAACGCCTCCTCGCGCCGCGGGCGCCGTCGCGCTCGATTTCGATCGCGACGGCCGCATCGACCTCGCCTTCACGCACTGGGCGCCGCCCGGCCTGAGTCTCTGGCGCAATACGGACCGCAAAGGATCGCAGGGCGCCCCGTCGTTCGAGCGCGTGCCGATCCCCGATCCCGGATGGATGCGCGCCTGGGGGATCGCCGCATTCGATTACGACAATGATGGCTGGACCGACCTCGTCGCGGTCGGCGAAACATTCGCGGGCAAGGGCCAAATCCTGCTGCTGCGCAATGAAGGCATCGGTGCGGACGGCAAAATCCGCTTCCGCGACGTCACGCACGCGACCGGCCTCGACAAAATCGCCCTGCACAATCCGCGCAGCGTGATCGCCTTCGATCCCGAAGGCGATGGCTCCGCCGATCTGCTCATCACGCAGAACGGCTTGCCTCCTGTACTTCTGAAAAATGTCGGCGGCAACGAAAACGATTGGCTGCAGCTCGCTCTCAGTGGTGACGTCGACAATCGCGACGGCATCGGCACACGCGTCGAAATTCTCTCCGGTGCGCGCAAGCAGTTTCTCGAAGTCCCCGGCGCCTCCGGCTACCTCGGCCAGTCCCCCGCCGAAATCTTCACCGGCCTCGGCGACGAAGAAGACGCCGCCGACGTCCTCCGCCTCCGCTGGCCCACCGGCGCGCGCCAGAACGAAATGCAAATCCCCGGCGACCAGCGCACGACAATCGTCGAACGCGATCAGGGCGGCAAATAGAAGCGGGAAATGCCAAGCCGTTTAAGGGCGTATATCCACAGGAGTCCCAACCGGAACCAAGGGCCAGATTTCGTCGATCTCCGAGTTAGTTACTGCAACGCATCCGTCCGTCCAGTCGATCTGACGATGGAGGGAACCGAGCCACGCATATCGAGATTCGAGTCCATGGATTTCAACAGCGCCGCCGGGGTTTACACCGAGCTTGAGAGCGCGCGCCCGGTCAGCTGCGTTCGGGTAGGAGATATGAAGAGCAAGGTGGAATCGACTGTCAGCGATCTTCGAATCGATGATGTATTCGCCCTCCGGCGTCTTGTGGTCACCCTCTCGATCCTTCGCTCCCACGGGTTGCCTGCCCAAGGCAACCATATAAGTCTTGACGACATGGGAATCCCTCATCAGAGTCATCGTGTGTGCCGATTTCAGGATGATGATGCGGTCAACCGGCTCCCTCCATGATGTCGGCTGATTTTGAGCCGTACCCGACGCACAAACAAACGCCACCGCAAAAAGCAGCGAGGCCCAGCTCCCAACAAACCGAGGCGCGTGACCCCGAATGATCCTGCGGATTAACATTGGGCGCGGGCAAATTGTAACATGGCGTCAGTTAACGACACGTAGACTCTATTGGCTTCCTTCCAGCGTGTCTCTGATGGTCATGAGCGCATTTTGGAGATTTGAAACCGACCGTCCGACGGCGACCTTTCGAACGATCGACCCCTTGACGCCGGTCAGGCCCGTCTGCTCGGAGCCCATGGCCATGATCAGATAGAAGCCGGGCGTCCTAGGGTCGCTGCCGCGAACACAGAAGGAGAGATCCAAGGCCGTCTCGAAGTAGTGGCTCGCGTAGAGCTGTTTTTCGGCGATGGCATATGCTACCTGGTCGGCAGGGTTCCCGCGCATCGTCACCACCTGTACGACACGCAGCGTTGGCTTCAATCCAAACTTCACCCTTGCCCAATAAAACGTATCTTCGACGTTCGCAGGCTTCGCATTGGGATAAGCGAGCAGATATTGGTAGAAATCCGGCAGGTACTCCGGCAAGGCTTTGCTGTAGCTAAGCATATAGGCAAACTGCTCAGGGACCTCGGTCGCGTTGTGCTTGTCGTTATAGACCCCCAGGACCTGATTGCCTTCGCGCTGGTATTCAAGCAAACGTTGCAGCACCGTCTTCTGTAGCAGTTGATTCACTTGATCATTCACATCGGCGGCGGACCAATCGATGGATCGGTGAAGCTCTTCGATGGAACTGGCGGGCATCTGAATCAGACAGTCGCCGGGCTTGCAGTTTTTCAGCGCCTTAATGTCATCGTCGTCGAATGAAAAACCGTTCAAGTCGGAAAGCTGCGGAGGGTTGCTGAAAACCCCGAGCGCCAGATAGTCAGGAAGCTTGCGAAGCCGGTCGAAATCGAGGGCAAACTTGAGGTAGCTTTCCGGAGCAGCATGGATGTAGATCGCGCCAACCAGGAAGACTTCGGCCGGCGTACGGGACGGCATTGTCTTCGCGACCGGCTGTCCGCTTCGGATGGCGTCGATCTGATCCTGACTCAGTCCGATGCTTTGCCGAAAGAATGTTTGCAGGTCTGGATTCGACTGCGAACTGCCGGCCGTGGAGGCCACGGCAATCAAACCCAACAATGCAACAACACTCACCACTCGCCGGATCATGGCAACTCCACCCTCGCTGTCTTTCCTAGTCGGCGAGCCGTTGCGGGTCCTCAAGAAGACGCGCGGTAGCCGCCCCAAAAATAAAACCGCCAACGTGCGCCATGTAGGCCACTCCACCCGTCTGCACTGCTGCCACCGACCCGGCGTTGATGAGTTGGGTGAGAAACCAGAACCCAATGAGTAGCGCGGCCGGGACGAGCGTGATCCGCACGAATATGAATATGATTAGAATCGAGCGAATCTGATCGCGAGGGTATGTCACCAGAAATGCGCCCATGACGGCGGCAATCGCCCCGCTGGCGCCCAGGTTCGGAACCGTGGAATGGGGGCTGACCGCAATCTGGGCCAGCATCGCCACCACTCCTCCGACGAGATAGAACGCCAAATACCGCAATGCACCCATCGCGTCTTCGATCTCGGGGCCAAACGCCCACAAGAACACCATGTTGCCCAGAATGTGCGACCAACTGCCGTGCATGAACATGGCGGTCACGATGGTGATCCAATCATGGCCGGCAGTGATGTGCGCCGCGATCGCCGACCACTTGAGTACAAATGCATCGCCGCCCCTCAGTTCAAAGGCAAAAACGACGAAGTTCGTCAGAATGATGCAGGCCGTAACGATCGGAACACGCACCGGTCGCCGAGATGCATCGGTTAATGGGATCAGGCCGCCCACACTACCTCCCTCTATTCAAAATGGGGTCGGCCGCGCACGCAGAAATCCATGCACGGCCGCGCATCTGGCTCCGTCTTTCGAGGCCTAGGCCAACTTACTCGTGACGCTACGCGCGGCTAAAGACAGCATCAGCCGAGACGTACCGCTAAACAGCATGCTGACTCCCACCAGTATGCCGATTGCCCATTCGCTGCTCGACGGCCACGCCCTCCAAATCATCACGGCGAGGATTAGAGTGAGCACCCCATCAAATAGGAGCCAACCTGATCCCGGAAGCGGCCGGAGCTGGAATCCCAAGGCAAATTCCAAGATCGCCTCCAGGAGCAGATAAATCGCCAGGGCAATCGTCAGTGCCTTCAGCCCTGCCACTGGATGTACGAGCAAATATGCCCCGATGAAAATGTAAAGAGCCCCGATGAGTAACTCCCACACAAAGCCCCCGGCGCTTCGTCTATACCACGCAAACACCAGATGCGTGCATCCGCTGAAAACCAACAGCCAGGCAACCAACAGGTTGATGGCGATTCCGGCAGCCAGCGGTGAAGCGATTGCCAGAATCCCTGCCACAATCATGAGCACACTGAGCCCGATGGACCACCCGACCGACTTCTTTACAAACGTCGCCGCTGATGTAGCACTCATAAGCTTCTCCTTCAATGGATCATTCGTCCTTCGTTTGGCCCGGGGATTGCGCCAGAGTTTCTAGGCCCGCTCGCGATTCGCTTGGTCAAACGCACTCTCGAGATCCCGCCAGGCCTTGTTGAAGCCCTGCTGGATATCTTTCCAAGCCCGTTCGTCCTCGCCCTTTCGCATGCGTACGTGCGCTTTTAGTTCGGCCAAGGAATGCTGGGCCGCCTTGATGCTTGCTTGCAGCTTGTCTCGAACTTCGGCCTGCGCCAAAGCCGAGCGGACGTGCAGATTTTCAAACCACTGTTTCATTTGCAGCAGGCGCTCCTCGAAACTGTCCTGCAGCTTGGCGCGCTCTTTGCGGAGATTTAATTCCACCGCCAAAAGATGGTTCTCGAGGGCGGCCTTCGTCTCGGCGCTCGCCTTGCCCGCCTTCGTCTTCAACTCGGTAGTTTCCCGTTTCAACGTCTCGATCTGGTCCTCAATAAGAGTCTCCAGTTCGTCGTTGTAGTGGTTGAGTTGGCGGTGAAGATTATCGATGCTTGTTGCGATTCCGGACTTTGCCGCGAGCCCGGCCAATTCCAATCGAAAATTCAGTTCTCGAATTTCGGACTTCAAACCGGAGTTCATCGCCCGAATGTGATCTTCGAGCTTTTCGCGCCGGGATTCCAGTTCAGCCCGCTTGGCGGCCACATCCGCCACAATCTTGGCCTTCTCGGCTTCTGTGGCAGCCTGGGCCTTCGCCATCTGTGCGTGAATGTCATCCTGAATGGATTGGAGCTTGCGTTTCGACCGCTCTACGTAGGCATCGAATTCAGCCTCGCGCTCATCCCGTTTCAGTTCCCGGCGAGCGGTCCGCCCCAGTTTCTGGAGCTCTTCGTCGAGTCGTTCCACGTAGCGCTCCTCTACAACGACCGCGAGCACGGAGCTGTCAGGTTCAAGGCCCTGGGGGAATCCCTTTAGTTCGGTATCGTTAACAACTCTTTCCATGAGCCGCATCGATCCTGCTCCGGCCAGCGCCCCCGCGGCGACTCCAGCAGCAGCTCCCACTGGGCCGCTGATAGCCGCACCAATCACGCCGCCGGCCACGCCTACTGTCGCGGCGACCGCTTTCTCCGAAAACTCATCGTCCATCTCTCGTTTCGAGCCATGGCCCTTCTCATCTTTCGAGAGAACAACGTAATCCGTCAGCTCGATCCAACCATCTCGGTCGAGCCCTTTCGCCACATCGAGAGCTTTGGCCGCTCCATCTTTCGAATCCGTAGTCAATACGATCAAGTTCAAGTCGCCCATGTGGATGCTCCTCTCTGCAGAACTCTTGAGTCTTGGCCTGGGTTCGTTACCGACCGCCGGGGGAATTGCCTAGCTTCGAAACGAATCTTCTCCGAAGCGCTGTGAGTGATTCTGTGACGCAGGTCACGCTCGTGGCAGTGAGCATAGTGATGCTGCTACCTAGATTCGTCAACTATAATATCGTGAATATCGTGGAGTATTTGGTTTCGTTACTCCTTACCACCGCAGCCGGCCCGATTCGCGAAGAGCGCTTGCGCGGATAGCGGAACGCTATTCCCGAGCACCGGAGGTGCGTCAAAAGTTAGCCCATGTCAGGGAGGACTGGGGCCGCATGATACAAACGAAGCCAAGCGCTGTAGGCGCGAAACACGCGCCACACTCAGCCGGAAGATCTGACATTGGCGTCCTACGTTTCGACGCTAGGTCCAGAGAATCACCTCGCGCCAAATTCGTGATCTTGAAATCCCCCGCGTGCGTGGTAGGCTTTGAGCAAGGAAAATGGCCAAACGCCAAAAACGCAACGGATCAAAACCGGAGACGATCGTCGAGTATAACTTCACGGTGTTCTTCGAACCCGCCGTCGAAGGCGGCTACGTGGTCACCTGTCCTGCGCTGCCGGGCCTCGTCACGGAAGGCGACACGTTGGCTGAAGCGAGACGCATGGCGCGCGACGCAATTCAAGCGTATCTCGAAAGCTTGCGCAGAGACGGCGAGCCAATTCCCAGCGATCCCCGGCTTACTGCAGAACCTGTCAAAGAGAAGATCAAAGTCGCCATCCCGGCATGAGCAAGCGCTTGCCCGCTGCGAAGCCCAGGGAAGTTTTGCGGGCTCTCCGTAAAGCAGGCTTCTTCATCCATCACACCTCGGGCAGCCATTATATTCTCAAGCATCCGGATAAACCGCATCTCCGCGTCACCCTGCCCCTACCACAACAAAGATCTGAAGCGCAAAACCCTCTCGTCGATCATCGAGCAAGCCGGACTCACTATCGAACAATTCATCGACCTGCTCTAGCCCCGGGATCGCTACTTCCGTTTGCGGTTGGCGTGCCGGTTGCGATCGTTCGAGGCTTTGGGGCTCTTCGAGCTTTTGGCGCGGCGCTTCCTCGTGGGAGCTGCCGACAATTTCTCCTGCACCCTTTTCGGTAGCTTCGCGAAGATCAGCGAATGCGCCGCGGCGAGCAGACGGCGGATGTCGTCGCGCGAGAGCGCATCTTCGGTTTCGAGGGCCACCCATTGCGCGCGCGCCAGGTACGGTGCCGGAATCACTCCCGGCCGCTCTATTAAATCCGCAAATTCCTCCTTCGCGCATTTGAACGAAATCCAGGTCTCGCCGGGCTCGAGCGAGACCACGGTGTACATCTTGTCTCCCACTTTGAAGACGAGAGCGTCCCCCCACTGGAGTTTCTCCGTCGTGTGCGGCAGCGAGAGGCAAAACTCGCGAACCCAGTCGATGTCCATGGGCAAAAGCCTATCGCGGATGGCCATATTCAGTCGAGCGGCGCCGCGAACGTGGGTCGTTGCCGCCTGGCGTCGCAAACAGCAGGCAAAATCGCCTTTCCGCGCCATTTAAGGCCCGTTTAACCTCCCGCTAGGGGGCTTGAGCAGTCCCCTGATTCAGCAGAAAAAATTGCACCACAAATGGGCAGGAGGAAACTGCCGTGCGACGTTCGTGAAGACGTAATTTGCGGAATGTCTCGAGTTGTGTGAGGATACCCGGATGCGAAAAACAGCAACGATTGTGGTAACCGTACTTGCAGCATGCGTCCTGGCCCTCGCCATCGCCGGCGCCACCGGCGCACAGCAAAGCACCACGACAACGGCTCCAGCAACCAGCGCCAAGAAATCGACCGGAACTACCGGGACGAAAGCCGCGCCCACGACGCCGAGCAACGCGCCCGGTCCCGCGCTGACCACCGACAAGCAAAAGCAGAGCTACGCGCTCGGAATGAATGTCGCGCGCGGCATCAGCCGGCAGGGTGCCGACGTCGACGCGGCCGCGATGGCGCGGGGGTTGCGCGACACTCTCTCGGGTGCCAAGCCTCTCTTGACGGACGACGAAGCGGAAGCCGCACTCAAGCAACTCGAGGACGTCGTGAAAGCGAAACAGGACGCCGAACTGCAGAAGATGGGAGAGGCCAATATGAAGGAAGGCCAAGAATTCTTGGCGGCGAACAAAACGAAGGACGGCGTCGTGACTCTGCCGAGCGGATTGCAGTACAAAATCATCACGCCAGGCACGGGACCGAAGCCCACGGCAGACGATACCGTGGTCTGCAACTACAGCGGCACATTGCTCGACGGCAAAGAATTTGACAGCTCGTACAAGCGAGGACAACCGGCCGAGTTTCCGTTGAAGGGCGTGATCAAGGGATGGACCGAGGCGCTGCAGCTGATGCCCGTGGGATCGAAGTGGCAACTCTTTATTCCATCTGATCTTGCCTACGGCCCACAGGGCCGCGGACCGATTCCTCCCAACTCGACGCTGATTTTTCAAGTAGAGTTGCTCTCGATCAAAGGAAGCACAGGCGGCGCTAATCCTGGCGCTCCCAAATGAGCTCGAACCAAATGGAATGAATTCCGGTGAAAGGAGATACGCGATGGCTCCCGAACTGAAAATCCGCCGCATTGCGACGGAAGAAGCGTTTTCAATTCCCGAAGTGGCGGCAGCGCTGCGCGACGTGGCGCGAAGCCCGAGCAACAGCCTCGACATGAAGCTGGTCGAGCGAATCTATGACGCGAAGACGAATGACGCGATGGCAGGCCTGCTGGGGCGGCTGATCGATCTGGAAGGCGAGCGCATGCGCGACATGGATGCGAATGGCGTGGACGTCCATCTGCTGTCGCTGACCGCGCCGGGCGTGCAGATGTTCGATGCGGACACGGCGACCGAACTGGCGACGATGGCCAACGACCGCCTCGCCGAAGTGATCAAGCGGCACCCGACCCGTTTCGCGGGCATCGGGAGTTTCGCTCCGCAATCTCCGAAGCGCGCGGCAAAAGAGATGGACCGGGCGATCAAAACGCTCAAGCTGAATGGATTCGTGGTCAACTCGCACACGAACAGCGAATATTTCGACGACCAGAAGTACTGGCCGTGCCTCGAAGCGGCCGAAGCGCTCGACGCGTGTATCTACATCCACCCGCGCGCACCATCGGACGGCCTGGCCGCGCCTTTCCGGCACTACGGACTCGATAGCGCGCAGTGGGGCTACGGCATCGAGACGTCGACGCACGCGGTGCGCATGATCGTGAGCGGCGTATTCGATCGCTTCCCGAAACTGAAGATTTGCCTCGGGCACATGGGCGAGGCCGTTCATTTCTGGGCGTGGCGGCTCGACTACATGAACAAGAACGCGCAGAATCGCGGTTCCGCGCCGAAATTGAAACTGAAGCCGAGCGAATATTTCAAGCGCAATTTCGTGATCACGACGAGCGGCGTGGAATCGCATCTGGCGCTCGATTTTTCGATCAAGGCGCTGGGGGCGGAGAACGTGCTGTGGGCAATCGACTATCCGTATCAGCCGACCACGCCCGCTGTCGCGTTCATGGATTCGGCGCCGATTTCGGATGCCGACAGGCACAAGATCTACCACGAGAACGCGGAGCGCGTGTTTCACATTGCGCCCGTCGGAGCGGTTCATTCGCACGCCGGCGCAAGCAGCGCCAGGTGAAGATACGAAACGGCGGGCCCGCACGTCTTGATTTAGCGGCCAGGGAACGTGTAAATTCGAGTATCGGCGATTGGCAAGTTGTCTACTCGAAATATGTCCCTATCTGACGCGGCCCGATCACATCTGACGACAACCACAAACGACGCGGGCCCTGTCGCGTCCGCGGGCGAACCTGTTTTTTGGCGCGTCGAAGGCAGCCTGCTCGCCCTCACCGCCGTGCGGCCCGTTGGCTTCTTCACCTGGAACGCGCAGAGTTTTGCGGAGCGCTGGGCGCGGCGCGGGACGATGGGCGTGCTGGCCCTGGCGCGGCCGTTCTTCTACATCGTCGACCGGCATTTCGCCACGCGCGTGCTGCACACCGTGCTGCGCGGGGAAAGCCGCGACCGCCTCGATTTGCTCGGCGAAGAATTCTTCCACTACTTCCTGAAACCGCGACTGAAATCCACCGGCACGGAGAAACTCCAGGCACTACTCGCGGCGGGCAGCGACGTGGTGCTCGTGAGCCAGGGGCTCGATCACATCATGCGGCCGCTCGCGAAGCATTTCGGCGTGCGGCGGATCCTCTGCAACCGTCTGGATTTTCGCGATGGGCTCTCCACGGGACGCCTGCTCGATCCGGTGATTCGCCCTCGCGGCCCGATGGCGAGGTTTCAGGAAAACGGCCCGGACGGCAGTGTAACGCGCCGTCAATTGGTGAGCGATCTCGGCTTCACGAAAAATCCCGGCGTGCTGGACGAAGCGATTCGCCCGGCCGAACGGACCTTGCCGAAGGCGAACCTGCCGGTTGTCCGCTTCGACACGAAATATAAGGGCGCGCCGCTCTCGGTGCGCGAGGCGCTGCGCCGCAAGCACATTTTGCTGATTGGCGGGACGGGTTTCATCGGTAAAGTGTGGCTCGCGAGCCTGCTGACGGATTTGCCGGAGATCGGGCGCGTTCATTTGATCGTGCGCGGGAACCGGTCGGCCAGCGCGCTGGAGCGATTCGAGCGCATGGTCGAGGAATCGCCGGTGTACGACCGACTAGCCGAGCGGCACGGAGACAAATTCGCGGATTTCCTGCGGGAGCGCGTCGAGGTGCTGAGCGGAGACGCGAGCAAGCCGGGGCTCGGGCTCACGCCGGACGAGCGCGACCGGCTGTCGAAGACTGTCGACGTGATCGTGAATAGCGGCGGACTGACGGATTTCAACCCCGATTTGCGCGATGCGCTCGCGGCTAACGTGCAATCGACCGAGTACCTGCTCGATTTCCTGCGCAACTGCAACCACGCGGCGCTGATGCATCTCTCTACCTGCTACGCGGTGGGCCGGCGCGACGGCCGCATCATCGAATATCTGCCGAAAAACTATACGCCGCGAGACGTGCCGAATTTCGAAGCCGTGAAGGAATGGAAGGCGCTGCAAGAGCTGGCGCAGGAAACAGAAAAGCGCGCGGATTCCGAAGAAGTGACGAAGGAGCTGCGGCAGCAGGCGCTCGAAAAGAAACACGCAGCGAAGAATCTGGAAGGCGCCGCGCTCGAAAACCAGATTCGCAAGAATCGCGTCCGCTGGCTGCGCGTGGCGATGATGGATGCAGGAACGCGGCGCGCCAACGAGTACGGCTGGCCGAACACCTACACTCTGACGAAGAGCTTGTCGGAATCGCTGATCCGGAATTTCCTTGACGAAACGCCGGGTGCGGCGATCGCCGTGGTGCGGCCCTCCATCGTGGAGTCGTCGATCGAGAAGCCATTCCTTGGATGGAATGAAGGAATCAATACGTCCGCTTCGCTTTCCTACCTACTCGGGACTTTTTTCCGGCAACTGCCGACGAATGCGAGCAAGTGCCTCGATCTGATTCCGGTCGATTTGGTGGCGCGCGGGATGACGCTGATCGCGGCCGCGCTCGTGACGCGGCGGCACGAACGGCTGTATCACCTGGCGACCTCCGTGGCGAATCCGTGCGACATGCGGCGCTCGATCGAGTTGACGGGCCTCGGACATCGTAAGTTCTATCGCGCGCAGAACGGGCTGAATCACCGCGTGCGCCTAAAATTTGATGCGATTCCGGTGTCGAAGGCGCGCTACGACCGGCTTTCGGCGCCTGCGCAGAAAATGATCGTGCAGGCGATCAATAGAAGCGTCGAGCCGTTGCGGTTCGTGCGGCCTCCGCTGGCGCGGCAGGAGCGCGAGCTTGAAAAAGTAATCAAGTTGGTTGCGCTGTTCGAGCCGTTCATTTTGTACAACGATCACGTGTTCGAGGCCGCGAACGTCGAAAGGCTCAGCGCGGCGCTGCCGGAGGCCGAGCGCGAGGCTTTCGGATACGACGCGCGATCGCTCGACTGGTGGGACTACTGGATCAACGTCCACATTCCGGCGCTGCGCAAGTGGTGCTATCCTCTGATCGAAGGACGTCCTCCGGAAGCGCGGCCACCGAAGCGCAATGTGCCTCTCGCGGGGCGCGCTGAAACGCCGGCAACGACGCCCTAAAATCGCAAACATCGTGGCTATCCTCCTGACCGGGAGCACCGGATACATCGGTGCCCACATCGCGTCGAACCTGCTCGCCGAATCCGGCGAATCGCTGAACGTGCTGGTGCGCGCGCGCGATCAGGTGGAGGCGCGCCAGCGGCTGTGGCACTCGCTGCAGCTGCACATGGATGCGCTGCAGTTCGAGGAGATGTCGCGCGGCCGCATCCGGATTTTCCTCGGCGATCTGACGAATGCGCGATTCGGACTCGCCGACGACGAATATCGCGCGATGGTGTGCTCGACTGACTCAGTGATTCATTGCGCGGCTTCGCTCAACCGCAAATCGGAGAAGAGCTGCCTGAATGTGAATCTGCGCGGGACGCTCGAGGTGGTTCAGTTTGCGCGGCGCGCGCGCGAGGATCACGGCTTGCGGCGGTTCAGCCACGTGAGCACGGTGGCGGTGGCCGGGCATCGCGCGGACGAGGTGGTCGAAGAGGATACCTCGATCGACTGGAATCGCTCGGATTACGACCCCTACGCGCGCACGAAGAAATTCTGCGAGCACATGGTTCGCGAGCTGCTGCCCGACGTGCCGCGAACGATTTTCCGGCCGAGCATCGTTCTCGGGGATAGCCGCAGGCCGGAGACGAATCAGTTCGATATGGTGCGCGCGTTCGTGTTTCTCGCCGGGCTGCCGGCGCTTCCCTTCCACGCCACCGATCGCGTGGATATCGTGCCGGTGGATTACGTGGCCGGGGCTATTTCGAAACTGCACCAGCAGGAACGGACGGCATACGAGATCTATCATCTGTCCTCCGGCACCGGCTCCGAAACGTTTCAGGAATTGACGGATGCGCTATCGAAAGCGCAGGGCAAGCGCGGGCCGATGTACGTGCCGAGCCTCGAAGGGCCATCGTCGAAAATGATCCATGCGCTGGCGGGGCGCGCGGGAAAGATCGGGGGGCTCGCGACCTTGCTGAAAGTGTTTCTGCCATACCTCGTGTGGAACACCGTTTTCGACAATCGGCGCGTTGTGGCGGAAATGGGGCGGGCGCCGGCGCCGTTTTCGCAATACTGCTATCCGCTGTTGCGTTTCAGCCGGGAAAATCTTTTCACGTACAAGTATCGCGATCTGCCTGCAAGCGGCGCCCCCGAAGCGGCGCCGCTGCCGGCAGGCGCGGCGGGAGATGCACGCTGATGTGGGATATGGACCTCGGCCTCGAGGCGTGGGTGAGCAGCCTGATTGAGCTGAACAAGCTCGAATGGATGCTCGGCGTGGGCGAGGCGTGGAAGCCGGGCGAAAAGCTGAAGCTGCTGCTGGCGGGTTACAACGGGACGCGGAACACGGGCTCGGACATTCGCGTGGAAGGAATCGTCCGGCAGATTCGGCAGATCCTGGGCGACGACAATCTTTCGCTCAGCGTGATGACGCAGGACTTCGATCTGACGCGCGGCTATTTCGAAAACGCGCAGCAGGTGCGGCTGCCGGATATTTTCCCGCCGTTTCTGCATTCCGAGGTGCGGAAGAACCACGGCGTGGTGGCGTGCGAAGGGTCGATGTTCAAAAGCAAATTCGCGAACGCGCTGACGGCGATGATGATCGGCGCGCTCGGGATCGCATCGGCGCAGAACAAGCTCAGCATCGCTTACGGCGCAGAAGCGGGAGATATGGACCCGCTGCTGCAGAAAATGTGCCGGCGCTATTGCGGCGATTCGCTGGTGATCACGCGAAATGTGGAGTCGCAGGAAGTGCTTGGGAAACTGGGCGTGGCGACGGAATTGGGCGCCGACACCGCGTGGACATTCGAGCCGAACGCCGGGCCGGTATACGGCCGCAAGATGCTGCTGGATGCCGGATGGGACGGTTCGACACCTGTGCTGGCCGTTTGCCCGATCAATCCATTTTTCTGGCCGGTGAAAGCGTCGCTTGGAAAGGCGCTGGTTCATTCGCTGACCGGCAAATACGAGAAGAGCCACTACCGGTCGATTTACTTTCACAAATCGGGAGCGAGCGTCGACGCGGCATTCGAGAAATATCTCACCGAGATGGCGGCGGGGATCGAGCGGTATCGCAACAGCCGCCGCGTGTTTCCGGTACTGGTCGCGATGGAGATGCTCGACCGGGAGGCGTGCGAGCGGCTGGGCGAAAAGCTTGGCGGCGCACCGATTTTTTCGTCGGACAAGCTCGACATGCACGAGATGGTGAGCATTTTGCGGCGGTGCGACCGCATGCTTTCCTCGCGATTTCACGCGATCGTGACTTCGATGCCTGCGGGCGTGCCCTCGGCGGGCGTGACGATGGACGAGCGCATTCGCAACCTGATGCGCGACCGCGGCCACGGGCATCTGCTGATGCGCGTCGACGAACAGGATTTGGGCGATAAGATTTTCGTGGCGCTGCGCTCGCTTGACGTTGGCGCGGACGAAATTCGCGACTCGATGGCGCGGACCGTCGTGCGCAACTTGCAGCTGATGGCGCGCATGGGCGTCTATTTCGAGGCGCAGGTGGCGCGGCAGTATCCGGAATTTCCGGTGCGCACGGGCGTGCTGGGATGGGAAGAGTATCTGCCGGCGCTGAGCCCCGGGCTGCAGCAATTGCTCGAACGGCATAGCGACGCGATCGAAGCGGCGTAGCACTGCATCGTAGGCGAGGGCATTAAGTTGACGTTTCTCGAGACAATTTTCGCGCGGCTCACAGAAGCAGCCGATACGCCGGTGGCCGGCGAAGTGCGCGACGGGCGGATCGCTTCGATTACTGGTGGCGAACTGCTCGCGATGATCGCGCAGGCGCGAGGATTTCTTGCCGCGCGCGGATTGAAGCGCGGCGACCGCTGCGCGCTGCTCGCGCCGAATAGCGTTCGGTGGGCGGCGCTCGATCTGGCCATGATGGCCGAGGGACTGATCGTGGTGCCGCTCGACCCGCGACAAGTGGGCACCGAACTCGCGGCGATGATCAAGGACTCGACACCGGCGCTGCTGTACGCATCGGATGCGGCGCTGGCCGATGGGGCGCTGGCGAATTTCAGCGCGCCGCCGCCCGTTGTTTTGTTCGACGCGATTTTCAGCGGCGACAACACAAGAGGCGAGCTTCCTGCTCCGGCCTATCATCATGCCAATTACGACGCGGTAACGATTGTCTACACCTCGGGAACGTCAGGCGAGCCAAAGGGCGTGGTGCTGAACGCGGGGAATGTGACATTCATGCTGAGCCGCACGAATGCGCGCCTCGATCAGCTGATGGGGCAGAGCGGGGCGCCCGACCGCGTTTTCCAGTACGCGCCATTTTGTTTCGGCGCGGCTCGAATCCTGTTGCTCACGTCGCTTTCGCGCAACAGCTTTCTGACGCTTTCGACGGACCTGACGAAGCTGGCCGACGACCTGAAAATCGCGGCGCCGAATTATTTTGTGAATGTGCCGTTGTTTCTCGAGCGCGTCCGCCGGAAGGTCGAGGAGTCGATTCAGAAGCGCGGCGGCGCGGCGGCAGCAATTTTCGTGCGCGCCCAGCGAGCCTACGTGCGGCGGCATGGCGGAGCGAACGTTTCGCTGGCGGAATCTTTGTGCTTGCGGCTCGCCAACGCGGCTCTGTTTCCCGCGATTCGCAAAAACATTGGACCGAATCTGAAGGCGCTGATTTGCGGATCGGCGCCGCTGGCCGTCGAAACGCAGCTTTTCTACATGATGCTCGGGATTCCGGTGCTGCAGGTTTATGGGCTTACGGAAACCACCGCGATCTGCACGATGGACGATCCGGCGCACGTCGAGCCGGGGCGCGTGGGGCCGGCCGTGCCGGGAATCGAAATGACGATGGCGGAGAGCGGCGAGATCCTGGTGCGCGGGCCGAATGTGTTCCCGGGATACTGGCAGCGGCCGGCGGAAACGGCCAAGGCGCTTGAAGGCGGATGGTTCCATACGGGCGACCAGGGAGAGGCCGACGCGAAGGGAAATTGGCGCATCACGGGACGGATCAAGAATCTGCTGGTTTTGAATTCAGGGCACAATGTGGCGCCCGAGCCGCTCGAGAACGAGCTCGCGGCGCACTTACCCGAGGCGCAGCAAGTGGTCCTGCTGGGGAACCAGCGGAGTTTTCTAGCGGCGCTCGTGACTGCGGCGGGAAGTAACGGCGCGGCGAATGGCCTGGATGAAAGGCGCGTGCGAGCGGCTCTCGACAGCGTGAATGCGGGCTTGCCGCACTACAAACAGATTCGCGCGTTTCATATTGTCGGCGAGCCTTTCAGCACGGAGAATGGCTTGCTGACCACCATGGGCAAACTCAAGCGGGATGCGATCGCGGCGCGGTTCGCGCGCGAAATCGAGCAGCTTTACCAGAAGAAGCCCGCATGAAGAGCTTCACGGGCAAAACGCTTTCGTGGCGAACGGCGGACGGCGTGATCGAGCTGACGCTCGACCGGGCGCCGTGCAATGAAATCGGGTTGGCGACTCTCGGAGAGCTCGAGCAGTTTGCGGGCGCGCTCGATTCTTTGGCTCGCGACTCGCACGCGCTGGTTATTTCGAGCGCGCGCAACGAGGGATTTTGCGCGGGGGCCAATCTACGCGAGCTGTACCGCGGCCTGCAGGATTTGCGCCCGGCGGCGCGACTGGCGGGCGTGCGCGATTTTCTGGAGCGGATTCACGCCGTGATGAATACGCTCGATGCGGCGCCGATCACGACCATTGCCGCAGTGCACGGCGTAACGTTTGGCGGCGGATTCGAGCTGGCGCTGGCGTGCGATTTGATTGTGGCGGATAAGATGACGCGATTCTGTTTCCCGGAGCTGCGGCTGGGGCTGATTCCCGGCTTCGGCGGCATCCCGCGGCTGAAACGCGATCTGGGGAACGCCGCGGTGCGAGATCTGCTGTTGACCGGGCGGAGCATCAACGCGACGAAGGCGCAATCGCTGGGGTTGGTGAGCCAGGTGGCGGGCGAGGGAGATGCGCTGCGCGTGGCGCGCGCGACGGCAGTGCAACTGGGGAAATTCGACCGCGAAACGGCCATCGTGGCGAAGCGCTTCATTAAGCCGATCCCGCGAGAAGAGCTGCGACGCGAGATCGATATTTTCTGCGAGCTGTTCATGCGGCCGGCGGTCGAGGTGGGGCTGCGCAAATTCGTGGAATCGACGGACGCGTTGCCTTATTTGCCGTAGGCGGGGATTTCAGATTTCGAATTCCAGATCTGAGATCATGGCCGCAAACAGTATGTGGCGGAATAACGGAACAACATGACCACAATCGAAAAGACGACGGACGAAGTCCTGGGGCTTGCAGCGACACATTTCAAGGTGCCGCGCGAACAGCTCCAGCCCGATGATGACTTCTTTAAGAAGCTCGGGATCAATAGCCTCCAGGCGCTCGATCTGCTGACGCGGCTCGAGCAGCACTTTCATATCGAGCTGCCGGACTACGAGTTGCAGGGCGTAAGCGACTTCCGGACGCTCGCCGAACGAATACAGTCCCGCCTTTGATGCTTGATCTCCGCCAATACAACTGCTTGGGTGAGGCGCTGCGAGCGGCGCTCGATCGCTGGCCGGATGAGGTGTGCCTGATCGAGGCGGACCGGGAGCGGGAGAACGCGCGGTTCACGTACCGGCAATTCAAGGAAACTGCGCAGCCGCTCGCGCGGGCGTTGCAGGATGCGGAATTCGTCAAGGGCTCGCGCGGCGCGATTATCATGACGAACCAGTCGAAATGGCTGATTACGGCGCACGCGATTTTTTTTGGCGGCGGCGTGCTGGTTCCGATCGATTACAAGCTGACGCCGGAAGAGCAACTGAAACTGCTCGCGCACTCGAAGGCCGATGTGCTGATCGTCGAATATCATCTGTGGCGGGCGATCACCAAATCGGAAGGATTCGCGACACTCGCGACGCGTGTTGCGCTCGTGACTGAGGCGCCGCCCGGGGCCGATCTCGCGGGAGCGAAACGGTGGGAGGAGTTTCGCGATTCCCGCGAGCCGGTGTTTGTGGCTCGGACGCGCGGCGATGCGGCGTGCATCGTGTATTCATCAGGGACGGGCGGGCAGCCGAAGGGATGTGTCCTGACGCACGAGAATTATCTCGAGCAGTGCGTAGCGCTGACGTCGCTCTACCCTTTCTGGCCCGGCGTTCGATACCTCAGCATTCTGCCGACGAACCACGCTATCGATTTCATGGTCGGATTCATCGGGCCGTTCGTGTGCGGCGCGACGGTGGTGCATCTGCGGACGCTACGGCCGGAATACATTCGCGAGGCGTTCACAAAATACAAGATCACCTACATGAGCCTCGTGCCGATGGTCTTGAAAAATCTGGAGCGCGGCCTGCGGCAACGATTCGAAGAGCTTTCACCGGCCCGGCGCAAGCTGCTGGACTCGCTGATCGGCATCAATCGGGCGCTGACGCGGCGGCGGCCGAATCGGGTGATCAGCCGGGCGCTGCTGGCGCAGGTGCATGATGCGTTTGGAGGCGAGCTGCGGGCGTTCTTTGTGGGCGGCGCTTTTACCGAGCCGGCGACGCTGCAATTTTTCTACGATTTGGGAATTCTGGTTGGCAATGGCTACGGCTGCACTGAGGCGGGCACCGTAATCAGCGTAAACGACTTCAAGCCGTTTCGATCCGACACCGTGGGCAAACCGCTGCCCGGAATGGAAATTCGCGTCGTGAATCCGGATGCCGAAGGAATCGGTGAAGTTGCGGTGCGCAGCAAGACGGTGATGTCGCATTATCTCGATGATCCGGAGATGACTTCGGAGACGATTGTCGATGGCTGGCTCATGACCGGGGATCTGGGGCGCGTGGACGCGAGCGGGCATCTGCAGCTCTTCGGGCGCAAGAAAAACATGATTGTCACCGAAGAAGGCAAAAATATCTATCCTGAAGACATCGAGAATGTTTTCGAAGGGCTCCCGGTGAAGGAGTTTTGCGTTTTCGCGGAAAATTATCTGTGGCCCGAGCGGACGATGGTGGGCGAGAAACTCGTACTGGTGCTTCATGCCGAGCCGGGACAGACGATCGGCGGCGACACGATCGCGAATCTTTCCGAGCGAAACCGGCGGCTGGCGAATTACAAGCGCGTGAGCGGGTATCTGGTGTGGAACGCGGATTTCCCGCGCACGGCTTCGCTGAAAGTGAAGCGAATGGAGCTTGCGGAACAAATTCGCAAGGGCGCCGGCCGCGAATCGGTGGTGCCTCTGTGATTTCGGAAGCGCCGAAGGAACAATTTTTCGCGATCGTGAATCCGGCTGCGGGAGGCGGGCGCTGCGGCAGGCTTGCTCCGAAGGCGCTCGATCGCGTGCGGCAAGCGGGAATCGAACTTGAAGTGGCGCGGACCACGAAAGCCGGCGAGGCGACCGCGCTTGCGCGCGCCGCGTATGCGAAGGGCCATCGCAATTTTCTGGCGGTCGGCGGAGACGGCACGGCATTTGAAATCGTGAACGGCCTTTTTCCCGAGGCGCAGACGCAGGGCCGACCGGTCCTCGGGTTTCTGCCGCTGGGCACCGGCAATTCGTTCTTACGCGATTTCACGACGCGTGGAGTCGAGCATACGATCGAGAAGCTGCGAAATCGCAGCCGGCGGCCGTGCGACGTGCTGCGTCTGCGGCACTCGGGCGACGACATCTATTTCATTAACTTACTGAGCCTCGGCTTCCCTGCCGACGTGGGCGAGCTCGCGAATCGGCGATTCAAGGGGCTCGGGGAACTTGGCTACATTCTTGGGGTGGTGGCGCGGCTCGCCGGGCTGCGACATCTCGCATTTCCGCATCGCGTCGACGGCGCCGAGGAGTGGGACCGCCGTCCCTGTCTTTTCTTGACGTTCAGCAACAGCAAATTTACCGGCGGAAAAATGATGATCGCGCCCAAAGCGGATCCATCGGACGCGCGGATCGAGTACGTGCGCTGGGGACCGATTGGCCGGCTAGGGCTGCTGTCGACGTTCCCCCGATTGTTCACAGGAACGCATATCGAACATCCGCTTGCTTCGCGGGCGGCGGCCGAACGCATCGAGCTCGATCTCGCGGAGCCAGTGAATGTGATGGTCGACGGCGAAATTGTTCGCCTGAAATGCCGCTCGATCGAGATTCTCCCGGCCGCGCTGGACGTGGTGGTATGAGCAAGGCATTGCGGACCGTGCGTTCGGCCCTGCTGTGGGCGGTGAGCGGAGTCCATTTCGCGGTGGTCGGCACATTCCTTGTTTTCCTTGGGCTGTGCATCGACCCTCGAAACAATGACTGGCCGCAGCGCCTCTTCTTTCGCAATATTCTGCGGCTTGCCGGAGCGAAACTGGAAGTTCGCGTCGCGCCGGGCTTCGATCCGGCGCGCACGAGCCTTTTCATTTGCAACCACGTAAATATTTTCGATCCGTTCGTCGTTTATTCGGCGATCCCGCAATTTCTGCGCGGGTTTGAGCTGGAATCTCATTTCAAGCTGCCCATCTACGGGTGGATGATGGGATGGTTCGGGAATATTCCCGTGCCCGACGTCCCGAGTCGCGAAGGGCTCGCGATTATGACCGAGCGCGCGAAGGCGGCGTTCGATTCAGGCACCAGCCTGATCGCGTTTGCCGAGGGATCGCGCACGCGCGATGGGCACGTTCACGAATTCAAGAAAGGGATTTTCAGTCTCGCGCAGAAATTCGGCGTGCCGATTGTGCCGACGAGCATCGTCGGATCCTATGAGTTCTTTCGTACGGGCAGCTGGATGCTGACCCCTGGAGAAATCACGGTCTACCTGCACGATACGATCGAGACGTCGAAGGTCGGGCGCTCGGAGGTAGATGAGCTGCGGCAGCGCGTGCAGGAGATCGTGTCGGCTCGGGTGGAAGAAGCGCTCAAAGCGCGCCAGCAACCCTAACTACGACAATTGCTCGACACTTGCGTCGGGGAGGGCACGGCCGGCGCGCAACTCTCGCCACGTGTAGACGACGCGATGGATCACGGTGATCGTGGAGATGGTGGCGATCACCCAGAGGACGGGGCCCATGCGCCGCGCTACGCCGCCGATGATGAGGAGAACGAGGCGCTCGGGCCGCTCCATGAACCCCACCTTGCAGGATGGAATTAAGGACTCGGCACGCGCGCGGGAATAGCTGACCATAAAGGAACTCGCCATGGCGATCGCTGCAAGCGCCATGTAGAACGTGCGCCCGATGAGCGTGTAATAGACGATCAGCCCCATGTAGAGGGCGAGGTCGGAATAGCGGTCGAGTGTGGAATCGAGGAAGGCTCCAAAGGCTGTGACGCGGCCGACACGGCGCGCCACCTGGCCATCCGCCATGTCGAGAAAGCCCGCGAGGAAGAGCACCGCCGCCGCTCCACGAAAACGCCCCGTGGCGAACCACGCCGCTGCCCACGCGTTTACGCCCAACCCGAGGAATGTGAACATGTTCGGGGTGAGGCCCGTCGCGGCGAGCGCGCTCACCACATGTTTCAGCAGCCAGCCAGCCCCTTCGCCGATCCAGTAGGTGATTGGCCGATTCGAATTCTTGGGATCATCACTCATGCGCCAACATGATACACGGAAAATCAGACCTGAGGGCGGTGGCGGAAGCCCTTGAAAGTGTGTTTTCGCAACGTTGGTGCCCGGGGTGGGGGTCGAACCCACACGACGCGTGAGCGTCAGGGGATTTTAAGTCCCCCGCGTATGCCATTCCGCCACCCGGGCGACATCGTGCAAAGCTATCGTATCAAGGGCTTTGCTGCAATGGGACTGGTTGACTCGAGTGCTGCAAAACGGGGATGGATTCGGAGGATATGGGCGGCCGCAGCGAGAAACAAGAGGCCACTCATGGCGTTGCGACGGGCGTCCGTTGGCGGTCCTGGAGGCAGTAGAGAACGAGTTCGACGCGCGTCGAGACGCCCAGCTTATCGAAAACTTTCAGCAGATAATTTCGCACGATCTGTTAGCCGCGCGCGGGGCATCGGCGCGCATGGTTGCCCTGGTGTGTTATGCCGCAACGGCGTTGCTCGGACTGATCGGATTTGTTGGGGTGCGCGCGAAACCTGCCTATTTCTTTATCCTGGCAAGCAGCGGCGTCGGAGCATTGCTGGTGACGGCAATTCGAATGGGCGCTTTGCGGCTGGATAAAGAACGGATACAACAAGGGCGAAAAGCGCTGGCGGAACCAAGCCAATAACGAGGCCGGCTAGGTGCTGCTTGTGAAGATCGTTCGCACGCCGCGGCGGTTGCGTTCTTGTGAGGTCGTCTGTTTCAGAGCGTTGCCCAACTGTACAAGCAGCTTGCGCAGCTTGGAACGCTCCTCAAGTTCCATATCGACCACCTCGAAGGCACGAGCCTGCGTGTTGGCGTCGCGCACGATCGCCTGCGCCCTGACGATTTTCGTGCCGGCGTTCAAGCGCATCTCGACGACGCTGCCCGGGTGCAGGCTCTGTTCGCAGAGCGCGACGCCGCCGCCGAGAGCCATTTCTGGAATTTCCATTCGGAAATTCTCCTTGAGGTTGACCGTCGTCGCCGGCACCGGTCGCTCCAGACGCAGCCGTGGGTAGCGCCGCTGGCGGATGGCGGACGAATTGGGGTCGCGATCGAGAATTTCGATCGAAAGGTCCGCAACGCTCAAGTCGCTTTGAGGAATGAAATGGCGCGCCCAGTCGGGATCGATCTTCTCGAGAGCCTGCGCGGCCACCAGGCGCAGCTCTGGCGGATTGGCCCAGCGCCAGGCTTTCTTCGACTCGGCAACTTTTCTCAGGACTGCTTCCGCATTCGACGTGCGCAGACGCCCGAGAGCCTCGATGGCTTTGAGGCGCAAGTATTCGGTCGATCCACCGGGCAAGTCGCCTTCCGCGAATCTGAGGAGCCGCATATCCGCCGATATTTCTCCGCTCATACCAATTTCATCAATCGCCAGCGGCTGCACGAGCGAGTCCAGAAGATCGAAAATCTGGATGAGCAGCCGGCCGTAATCCGGCGCGCCGCTAACCGCAATTTGACGAACGACCCGGTCATGCGCAATCCGCTTCCACTGCTTCATGCGGTCCGGCAAAACGCGCTCGACGGTTTCCCGATCCAATCGAACCAGAATACCCACGGTGTCGATCGCATCACCGGGGTTGCCGTTCCGAAGCTGGGCGCGCAAATGATCGAGACCCTCGGGGCCTAGGACCTCCATCATGGAAACCAGAAGTTCGCAGTCCTCGCGGAAACCCACGCGCCCGAATCGCGAGGCGATCTGCTCCGACGCTTGCTGGGGCAGCCGCCTCAGCAGATCTTTCAGCCCGGCCGGGATGTTGCCCGCTCGCATCGATTCGTCGATGAATTCGGGCAGGTGGTTTTCGATTCCGATGCGCGGCCGCAGATTCTTTGACGCTCCCGGCCGCTCCGACTCGATGTAGTTCAACATTTCAACCGAACGTTGAATCACCGCATAAGACCGGTGCTTCTGCGCTTCCTGCGACAAACGAACGAACGCCGCCCCGATGAGGCTTTGGAGTTCGGAGTCCTTTTCGTCGACGAGCCGCAGCCCAATTTCGCGCATCGCGCTCATGAACAGCTTTTCGTCGCACTTCGCGTAGATGGGCGCAAGCTCGGCAATGCCGATGACGGTCTGGCGGCGGGCCTCGGTGGACTTGTCCGAGAGGCAACTCATATACCGGCTTAGAACCTTCTCGGCCGCGGCATTTTCGCCACGCGCCATCAGTTGTTCCACGTGTTCGCGGATTTTGGGGGCCGGAACGCACCAGATATCGCCCGACTCAATGATGGCCTTCCGCTTATCGTCCGAAATGAGAGACCAAAACTCCTGGGCCATGCCGTCGGCATGAGACCCAACGTCGAGGCCGGCGCGCTTCATCCGCTGCTCATAAACACCCAGGATCTTGCGGAGTCCGTCAAGTTCGCCGCTCATTTCGTCCAGCAACTGCCGCACGGCGTCGACCTTCACGTCCCCTTTCTGATAGCGTTCCATCGCGAACCGCACGGCGATGTTTTCGGCCAGCTTCAGCAGGGTAGGCTTGTCCGAAGTTTCAGTGGGCGCCTGCGCGGCGAGCGCTGCCAGCGCCTGGCTAACGGTGAACCGAGCGCGCCGCGGCAATGCGGAAAGGCGCGACTGAAACGATGAGGCGTCGAAATTTTCTTTTGTCGCGTCGTTCGTCCG
>JBAPOM010000117.1:0-6855 GCA_049279635.1 Candidatus Acidiferrales bacterium | reverse complement strand
GCACAGAGAACGGCTGCAATCGCTTGCTCGCGCCAAGTCCTTCGTTCAGACACACGTATCATGTTCTTTCCTCCGATGGTCTGGTGACAGTCTTCGGCGGTAAGGCTGGCAGTGGAGGATGTTCCGCCTATGTTGCATTCGAATTAAGGGACCATTGAGGGACCATGATTTGATTCGAGGAGCCGTGCACGCGATCAGCTGTGTCTTTCTGACGAATGCCTTACCCAGTGGCCGGACGTTCGTACCACAACTCGACGACGCCGTTCTTGAAGGTGCGATTGTTGGTGAGCTTCCACCGTTCCTCGCCGCGAGTATGGCGCGGCAAAAGCGGCACGCCATCGCCGAGCAGCACGGGAATCACCCTCAGCTCGAGCCGGTCGACCAGCCCCGCAGCCCGGAAAGCCTCAATCGATTCGCCGCCGCCCATGTGCCAGATGTCTTTGCCGCTCTTGGCCAGCTGGGCGCGCAGGCGCTCGACCAATTCTCCCGGTCTGCCGCCGAAGGGCTCGTAGCGGGCGGGAGGATTTGGTGTCGGTCGTCTCGTGAGCACGTACGTGGGGTAGTTCGTTGGCGGCATTGGGCCAAGCGCGCCGCTCACGGCGATGTCGTAGGTTTTGCGTCCCATCACCGCCGCGCCGATGCCCTTCATGAACCCAGCAAAGTCCATTTCGTCGGAGAAGAACGGATTAAGCCAGTCGACGACGTCGTTCTTGTCGGCGATATAGCCGTCGAGGCTCACGGCCAGCGAAACGCGCACGAGCGGGCGTTCTTGCTGGGCATGGACATGGTGTGACACTGGCACCTACTACCAACAACCTGCCGCCCGGCTCTAGTACCCCTGCGGCTTGATCTTCTCGGTGCCCTTGGGCCAGTGCGGCTTGAAGTTCGATTCCGGTACGGGCGCGTTGCGGACGATCTTCGAGTACTTCACGATCGAGTAGTCACCCGAGCCCGTCTCGTAGAACTGCTGCTGCACCGGCAGCCAAGTGGATTCATCGAGCCAGATCTGAATCTTCGATATCTGTGCGCGGACCGCATCCAACTTGGGCGTGAGCTCAAGTTCCACTGTCCGGTGATCGCCGATGGTCACTTCCGGCATCACGGTGATCAGGTAGCCCTTGCGCAGCTCGGCGCCTGCCGTGCCGAATCCGAGCAGCAGGAACTGCTCCACGGCCTGCTTATTCTTCCCCAGGTTGTACTCCTCAACGCGCTTCAGCCCCGGCGTGTAGACGTACAACGTGTCGCCTGTGCGTAGGATCATGCGCGGGTCGGGCGTCTTCATGTCGAGCAGCATCTTGTCGCCGCGGACCAGGATCGTGCCGATCTCGGTCGAGCGGTCGTCCACGACCACGGTAACCTTGGTGCGCTCCACATCCGCCGCGAGGCTGTGGAAATCTTTGGCTTCCTCGTCTAGTTGCTTCAAAATGCTCTCGAGCGACCACGAGCCGTGGCCCTGGCCCGCCATCACGAAGCTGCCGATCGGTGCCGCGCACAGCGCCATCACAAGAAGCGCAAGCAAATTTCTGATTATCTTCGAGATCAAAGATGCCCCCAGGGAATCGTAGCAAAAAGAGACACGCCTCGCATCTATCCGTCTCAAGTGGTTGCCATCGTCTGTCGCCCGGGGCTAAAATATGTCGTTGCAGACAAAAAAGGGCTTGACAAGAATTGGCACCCTGTGGAGAATCACTCGCGCGCCTAGTTCCTGCCTTCCCCCTGATCGTCGTACTGTTCCTCCCCTTCGCATCGCCGGAAAAGTCTGCGAGGAGAACCGGTGGCGGAAAAAGAAGGTATAGCAGCCAGCATGGAACTCGATCGGGAAGTGATCCGCTGTGGTGTTTGCGGACTAGTCCAATACCGTACACGCACTGGCAACTGCCGACGCTGCCTTCGTCTGCTGCCCCCTAAAGTGACGTTCGTCATTCCGACGCCGTCGCCCACAGATCTACCGGGGGATGACCGCCAACTGTTTGAGAACTGGCCGAATCGCGAAACCGTCGAGAACATCGGCCAGCGCATCAGGCAATTGCGCGAATCTCGAGGCATGACGCAGAGCCAGCTGCAAGCTCGCTCGCGCGTCTCGCGTTCGTACCTGTCCCGGATCGAAAGTGGGCAGATGACTCCCAGCCTCGGCACGCTCGAGAAGATCGCCGAAGCGTTGGGGGTCGGCCTGAACCGCTTCTTCGTTCCCGAGACGAATGGCGAGACGGTGCTAGAAGACCCGTTCATTCAGGGCTTGCGGCCGTTTTTGCGCCAGCTCGATTGGACGCAATGGCAGGGCATCCTGAAAAGGCTGCAGGCCATCAGCGAACATGTCAGCACCAGCCAGCAGATACGTCCGCTCGCCCCGCAAGCGGTCGAGCGCGTACCTCACGGCATACCTCGCCGCCAGCAGCATCCTGGCGGCGGTCACCATTCGGCTACTGCGCTGAACCGCTAGCAGCATCTCGCTGCGCGGCGCGCGGCCATCGCCACGCCCTCATCGGCCCTGTCACGCCCGGACGAAAGTCGCGGGGCGCGCCAGGGCCGTCGCTTTTCTGGGAAGCGGTATTTCTAGTTTGCTTATGTAGCTCACCCCGCTTTCCCGGAGTAAGAATTTGCCTTGCGTGATGTTATGGTCGACCCGCCCGGGAAGAGGCCTCTTCCAACAGTCGAGGGAGATCAGATAGCTTGTTTGAAATGGGTTCGTCTCCGTTGTCCGACCCCAAGAAAATCTGGTCCACGTGTGGCGTTCCCTTTATGCCATCGCGGAACGTGCCTACCGTTATTAGGACCCATCCGCCAGCGTCAACTCGCGCAAAGCGGATCTTTACACAAAGGGGCGCAACATACTTCGGATCGTCCGAGCCCATGAGATCGCAGCCGTTCACTTCCCACGTGATCTTATAGAGGTGAGCCGGTCCAGACTGAAGCCACTCGTCAAGCCGCCGCGAAGGCAGCGTCGGGTCGAGCTTTGCGACATCGAGAGCTTTGGCGTAATTGACTACCTGCTGCTTCGTATAGTGCGTTTTTGCGGTCGAAGGCGATGGGACCAACAGCAGGGCGACCGCCAGCCACCGGGCCTTCACGACAGTTTCTCGGAGGTTTCCCATCCTGCTACCTCGCGCACCGCAATTCAAAGATCGGGACTAGTAGAACCGCACGCGCACGTCGTTCGCGTTGGCGCCCTTCTCGATGTGGACGGAATCGATGAACCGAATCTCACGCTCGTCGAGCGTCATGATCAGCGACTGCGTTCGCGTCCCGCCGCCGAAGAACCGCACGCCGCGCAGCAAGCCGCCGGGCGTGACTCCCGTGCACGCAAAGATGATTTTCTTCCCCGGCGCCAGCTCGTGCGTGTCGTAAATCCGCTTGGGGTCCTTGATGCCCATTTTCGCGGCGCGTTCTCTGTGTTCCCCCTTGCCGATCACCAGGCGGGCCAGGATTTGTCCGTTCAAGCATCGCAGCGCCGCCGCCGTCAGCACACCTTCGGGCGCGCCGCCGATCCCCATCACCGCGTGGACGCCCATATCCGAAACCGCGGCGCTGATTCCTGCCGATAAGTCGCCGTCTGGGATCAGCCGGATGCGCGCCCCGGCCTTACGAATATCCTGAATCAACTTTTCGTGGCGCGGCCGCTCGAGCACCGTCACCACCAGGTCTTTCACCTTGCGGTCGAGACGCTTGGCGATGGCTTTCAGGTTGTGTTCGGGCGGGGCATCGAGATCGACCGCGCCTCTGCACAGCGGCCCGACGATAATCTTTTCCATATACAGATCGGGCGCGTGGAGCAAGCCGCCCTTGTCGCTCGCCGCGAGCACGGTGATCGCGTTGGGCGCGCCGCTCGAACAGAGATTCGTGCCCTCCAACGGATCGACGGCGATATCCACGGCGGGATACAGGTGCTTTTTATCGCGCGCCGCCAGGCCCACGTGTTCGCCGATGAAGAGCATAGGGGCTTTGTCGCGCTCGCCCTCGCCGATCACGATCGTCCCGTCCATGCTGACGGTGTCCATCTCCGTGCGCATGGCCTCGACGGCCGCCTGGTCGGACCTGTGGCCGTCGCCCAGGCCCATCGTTCGCGCCGACGCGATCGCCGCCTGCTCCACAACGCGCAAGAATTCCAGGCTCAGTTCATGTTCCATGGACGCCCCCGCATGTCAGGTGATTTACAGCCGATACCGATTCGAACGATTGTAATTCAGCGCCGATATAGCATCTCTCGCCAGAAAGGGAAACCGTTCCCCGAGGCGCATGCTCGTCTTCATACGAACGCCGCACTCCCAGTAATCCGCTCGCCGATCACCAGCTTGTGGATGTCGTGCGTGCCCTCGTAGGTGTAGACCGATTCGAGGTTGTTCATATGCCGCATCACGCCGTATTCCTCGACGATGCCGTTCGCGCCGAGGATCTCGCGGGCCATTCGCGCCGTTTCGCGCGCCACCCACACGTTGTTCATCTTCAGCATCGAAATGTGCGACGCGTGCGCTCGCCCTTTGTCTTTCAGCCGCCCGACCTGTAGCGCGAGAAACTGCGCCTTGGTGATTTCGGTGATCATCCACACCAGTTTTTCCTGCACGAGCTGATGCGACGCGATTGGCTTGTCGCCAAACTGCTTCCGCTGCTTGGCGTAACTCAGCGCCGTGTCGTAACACGCCATCGCCGCCCCGATCCCGCCCCAGCCGATGCCATAGCGCGCCTGGTCGAGACATGATAGCGGTCCCTTCAGCCCCTCCACGCCCCGCAGCAGATTCTCCGCGGGAATCTTGCAGCCGGTCATCGCCAGCCCCGACGTTACCGACGCCCGCAGCGATTGCTTGCCGTGAATCGCCCACGCCTTGAACCCCGGCGTGCCTTTCTCCACCAGAAACCCGCGCACACGTCCGTCTTCGCATTTCGCCCAGATCACGGCGACATCGGCGATCGACCCGTTCGTGATCCACATCTTTTCGCCGTCGAGGACATAGCCGCCGTCTTTCTTCACCGCGCGCGTCAGCATCCCGCCGGGATTCGAGCCGAATTGCGGCTCGGTCAAGCCGAAGCAGCCGATCGCTTTCCCTTGCTGCAGCAGCGGCAGCCATTTCTCTTTCTGCGCGTCCGAGCCGAACGCATGGATCGGATACATCACCAGCGCCGACTGCACTGAAACGAAGCTCCGCAGCCCCGAATCTCCCCGCTCGAGCTCCTGCGTCACGAGCCCGTATTCCACGTTGGACATCTCGGCGCACCCGTAGCCCTTCAGGTTCGCGCCGAAAAATCCCAGCTCGCCCATCTGCGGCACGAGCTGCATCGGAAACGTCCCCGCGCGGTCGTGTTCCACAATGATCGGCAGCAGCTGTTCGTCGACGAACTTCCGCGCCGTCTGCCGCGCGAGCCGTTCTTCATCGCTCAGCAACGAGTCAAACTCCAGAAAATCCACACCAGCAAATGATGGCACAGGGAACTCTCCTGTCTCCGAGATCACACGGGAAAAACTTTCCCGGCAGGTCGGCGGTCTGCCACGCATTCTACCGGACGAACGCCCCGCCGCGCCATCCGCGATGCCCCATCGCCTCCAATTTCCACGGTGTGCCTTCGCCTGGATCTGTACGCCCGGCGTGACCGTATGGTATCCTTCCTTCGCTCGAACTACGGCACTCACACAGGAAAGCACACACTCCGGACGCCGTTTTCAGTTCACAGGCCAGGCCACACAGAGCTTGGAGCAATGTGTCTCCGGACCGATCGATCGTGAGCTTCTTCTGAGCGCCAGGATGGTCAAGAAGATGTCGACACCCGCCGCGACACCGATGACGACCACTCTGCAGCTGGCTCATTCACCGGACAGTGACGATGCCTTTATGTTTTACGCCCTGGCCACGGGAAAGGTCCGCCTGCCTGGAGTGAAGTTCAACCACGTCCTCTGCGATATCGAGACGCTGAACCACGAAGCTCACAAAGAGACCTACGACGTCACAGCCGTCAGCTTTTTCGGCTACGCCTTCGTCGCCGACAAATATCTCCTGCTCGATTGTGGTGCCAGCTTTGGCGAGGGCTATGGTCCGATCGTCATCTCCTCGCATCCGATCAAGAAGGGTGATCTCAAGGGTCGCAAGATCGCCATTCCCGGCAAGCTCACCACATCGTATCTCGCGCTGAAGCTCTTCGAGCCCGGCGTCGAAACCGTCACCATGCCGTTCGACAAGATTCTCGACGCCGTCCGCAACAAGGAAGTCGAAGCGGGCCTGCTGATCCATGAAGGCCAGCTGCTTTTTTCGCAGATCGGGCTGCACCGCGTGGTCGATCTCGGCCAGTGGTGGCAGGAGGAAACCGGTCTCCCGCTTCCGCTTGGCGCCAATGCGATTCGCCGCACCCTCGGCACCGACATGGGCCGCCAGGTCGCGCGCATCATCCGTGAAAGCGTCAGCTACGCCCTCGAACATCGGGAAGCCGCGCTCGAATACGCCCTGCAATTCGCACGCGATATGGACCCCGTGCTCGCCGATAAATTTGTCGGCATGTACGTGAACCGCTGGACGCTCGATTACGGCGAAGAAGGACGCCGCGCCGTCCGCGAGCTCCTCGCCCGCGGCGCCGGCGTCGGGCTCGTCCCATCGTCCTTCCAGGTCGAATTCCTCTCCGAAGCCGCCTGACGCCGGTCGGCTTCGGCCCGGCCAAACCTGGTGCCGCCGGTGTAAGGGAGCTCGCGAATGAGCATGCCTCCGGCAGTCAATCCTGTCCCCGCCGCGCCTTATAAGACGCGATATAAAGGGGCGCCCCTTTTGGAGTAGGGTTTTGAGTGTTCGCCTCAACCTTCTCCAGAAAGGAGCGCCCGTATGACTGGCACCAAATATATCGGCATGGACGTGCACAAAGAAAGTATTTCGAGCGCGGTCA
>JBAPOM010000116.1:0-5755 GCA_049279635.1 Candidatus Acidiferrales bacterium | reverse complement strand
GGCCAGGCATGGTTAGGTTACTCACATTTATTTTAGCAAGGAAAGCGACGATTGACGCGTTTGCCGAAGATAAAGAAGGTCGGCAATGCGCTGCCGGGAGATGGCATTTCGCAATATTCTGCTCCAGCTTAGCGCGCCGGACAGGTCCGCAGCCCTGCACTTAACCTGAACTATGGGCCAGCTGGATTCGCGGTCCCAATCTGTCAATGTGATTACGACGACGCAAGTCGTCCGCCCTCCGGGCGAGGGCCGAACGTTCTTTGAAAACTTGGCAGATCGAGGAGTAGCAGGTCGTTCCCTGCTCCCCTGCTTCCTTGCTCCTTCCCTCCGCGCTTCCTTGCTCACAAATCGCGCTTTTCTAATCGACACTGCGGCGATTAGAAACGCCCGTAAACCATTGCAAACAAACACCCCGCACCACTTCTAATCGACACACTAAGAGAGCGCGCTCAAATGCGCTACCGGCAACCGGAAGAATTCCGAGGTTCACGCGCTACTGCGGGAACTGCTGGACCGTGGGGATGTCGAGGACGACGATTTTGCCGTCGGGCTCGCGCTCGAGGGTGGGGGCGTAGTCGCCGAGGAGTTCGCGGCGCCACCACTTGCCCGTCGTGCGCTTCGTTTGCATGTCGGTGAACCAATATTGGTAGATGACCGCACGGACCTGCTGCGGCTTTGCGCCGGGGAATGGATTGCGCGCGAAGAGCTCGAGTACATCGGGCGAGCCGGTGAGGAGGCGCTCCTCGGTCCACACGACGAAACGATATTGGGGCCACGCGCCGAGCGAGGCGAACCAGAGATTCCATTCGAAGCGCGGCTGGTAGGGCGCGTAGATGCCTGGCGGCTTGCTCGGGTCCTGCGGCTTGTAGCGGAACGGATACGCGGACCACGTCTTGCCGCCGTCGGTCGAGCCCTGGAATTCGATTTCGTAGCGCGCGTGAGTCATGACTTCGAAGAGACCGTATGAATTGGCGATGCGAAATGGTTCAAGCGCCTCGACCGGAGTTGTCGGCAGGGGCACGGTGGGACTCAGCTTCCAGACGAGTTCGGCCGTGGTGACGTAGAAAATCCACGCGAGGCAGATTCCGGCGAAAGTCCAGCGCACGGGCTGGAAGATGTGGCGCCAAGCCGCGCGCCTGGATTCCCACGGGGTGGCGGGCGCGGTCGGGTCCGGCGGACGTTCGCTATCAATCAGCGCGCGGATGCGCTGCGGAACGATCCATTCGATGAAGCGGTCGTCGAGGAAGAGGAAGCCGAGACAGAGAACGATGTAGTTCAGGAAGGCGTAGTTGCCGGTGAGGATGATGCTGGTCTGGAACGGCAGCACGATGAGGAAAAACGCGATGCGAAATCTGCGCGGAAGAAAAACCATAAAGCAGAGGACGAGCTCGATCGCGAGCGTGTAGAAGACGGCCCCGGCGTGAAACCAGTGCGGGAAATGGCCGACGTACCAGCCGGGCCAGGTGGGGAGCGGCGCGTTCTGGTAGTAGTCGTCCATGGCGCGGAAGTTGCGCCACGTGGGATCGTGGCTCGCCATCTTCCCGACGCCGGATTCGAAATAGATGCGGAAGGCCTCCCACTGCAAGAGGAAGAGGCTGGCGCGCGAGGCGGCGTGCGAGCGGGCGAGCCCTGGGCGGAGGCCGGGAGGCGCGAAAAACAAGGAGATGAAACCGGCTTCGAGCAGCATGCCGTCAGACTGGTAGCTTGAGAAATCGCGCGCCGTGACGATGAACGACATGAAACACACGAAGCAGATGAGGAGCGACGCGCGCGGCCAGATGTTGAAAACGACAAGAATCGAGGCGATCAGGCCGATCCAGGTGACGAGCATGAGCGCGCGGTCGCTCGAGCCGAACCAGAAGAGGCTCGGCGCGTACCACCAGCTAGAGCCGTGGACCGCGGCTTGGACGGCCTGGAGGTAGTCGCCCGCGGGGAGGATTCCGTCGGGACCGATGAGGCCCCTGATCTGGAAGATCAGCGAATAGAATGCCGAGAAGTAGATCACGCCGAGCGCGCGCAGGAAAATCCAGCGCGGCCAGAGATGGCCGGGCGACTTCTCGGAGGAGATTTCGGGGCCGAGGAGCCAATTGATGGATGTCTCAAGCCAGGGCCACATCGCGCGAGGATTATACAGAGAAGCAAAGGCCACGCTTGAGGTTTCCGCCGTTCCGGCGCCGAGATTTCTCGGATTTCGCTACAGCGCCCAATTTTCGCGCGGCGGCAGGTTGATGGGCGCGAAAATTGGGCTGCTCAATCCTCGAAATGACAGGTGTTAGCTGATGGCCAGATGAGGAAAGAGACGAGAACCCGGCTAGTCGGGAGTCTCGGCGGCTGGGTCGGGGGTTGGGGGCTTTAGGAATGACGGCGGGGCGGGGACGGACTGCAGGCCTTCGCGGCCTTCGGCGAAATCGATGAAGAACTGCTGGACGTTGAAGCGGAAGCCGTTCCTCGAATGAGCGAGCTTGGCGGATTCTTGCCAGCGGACGTATTCGCCGCTGGGCAGCAGGAGGCGCGTCTTCTGCGTGTCGGCGAGATAGGGCGCGACAACTTCGGTGAGAATCTGCTGGTGGAGCGCGGCATCGCGAAGATGGAAGATCACCTCGACGCGCTCGTAGATATTGCGCTGCATCCAATCGGCGCTGCCTAAATAGATTTCCGTTTTGCCGCCATTTCCGAAGACAAAAATGCGGCTGTGCTCGAGGAAGCGGCCGATCACGCTGCGAACGCGAATGCGGCTGCTGAGGCCGCGCACTCCCGGTCGCAGCGCGCAGGCGCCGCGCACGATGAGCTCGATCTGCACGCCCGCTTGCGAAGCTTTGTAGAGCGCGTGGATGATTTTTTCGTCGAGGAGCGAATTCATCTTGGCGACGATAAAGGCGGGGCGCCCGGCCTTTGCGTGAGCCGCTTCGCGGTCGATCAGATTGATAAAATTCCTGCCGAGGTTCAAAGGCGCGACGAATAGCGGCGTATAGCGCGGGCGCTCGGAATAGGCCGTGAGGTAATCGAAGACATGATGCACGGCGGAAGTAATGCCAGGCTCGCTCGTAAGAAGACTTAAATCGGTGTAGAAGCGCGCAGTGGACGGATTGTAATTGCCGGTGCCGAGGTGCGCGTAGCTGCGCGTCTGGCCGTCCGCTTCGCGGCGGGCGACGAGCGCGAGCTTGCAGTGCGTTTTCAATCCGACGACACCGTAGAAAACCTGCACGCCCGCTTCCTGCAGATTGCGGGCCCAGCGGATGTTGGACGCTTCGTCGAAACGCGCTTTCAGCTCGACGACGACGGCCACTTCCTTTTTCGCGGCGGCCTCGATCAGCGCGCGGACAATCGGCGAATTTTCGCTGGTGCGATAGAGCGTCTGCTTCATCGAGAGGACGTTGGGATCCTGCGCCGCGCTCTCGATGAACCGGACCACAGTGGAATAAGAATCGTACGGATGGTGTAGCAGGACGTTGCGCTTGCGCAGGAGCTCGAAGATCGAAGATGTCCCCGGCTTCAGGGCCAGCTCGCGCGGGACGAACGGGCGATACTTCAAATCGGGGCGGGGCGTCTGGTCGTAGAGATGGAAGAGGCGCGAGAGATTGACCGGGCCGTCGGTGCGGAAGACTTGCCAGGGCGCGAGGCGGAAATTCGACGCGAGGCGATCGACGATTTCCTGGTCGGCGCCCGCTTCGATTTCGAGGCGCACAGCGGAACCTTTGCGGCGGCGGTGAAGCTGCTGGTCGACCGACTCGAGGAGGCCGCGCGATTCCTCTTCGGTGAGATAGAGATTGCTGTTGCGCGTAACGCGGAAGGGCGCGGCGGAAAGGATTTCGTAGCCGTGATAGAGACGCTCAGCGAACGCGTGGACTACGTCGTGAAGGAAAACGTACTCGACGGTGCCTTCCTGCGACGGAATCAACACCAACCGCGGCAGTGCGCGCGGGACGGTGACGACACCGACGTACGTTTGCTGGGAGCCGCGGCGCTTGCGCTTCAAGAGAAACGCGAGACAGAGCGCCTTGTTGAGCACGTGAGGAAACGGGTGCGCGGGGTCGACCGTGACTGGCGTGAGGAGTGGCGAGACAGTCTTCACGAAAAATTCCTCGATGTACTCGCGTGCCTCGGGCCGAAGCTCGTCGAGATTGCGGACGCGGATCGATTCGTCGGCGAGCGCGGGGACGAGTTCCTCGCGCCAGCAGGCGTATTGTTCCGCCACGAACGCGTGAATTCGCTTCACCAGCTCGGTGAGGACTTCTTCCTGCGTGCGGCCGTCTGGACCGGGGTCGCTGTTTCCCTGCTCGACTTGCTGCAAGAGGCCGGCGAGGCGCACCTCGACGAACTCGTCGAGATTGCTCGCGGTGATGGCCAGGAATTTCACGCGCTCGAGGAGCGGGTTCGCAGGATCGCGCGCCTCTTCGAGAACGCGCTGGTTGAACTGCAGCCACGAGAAGTGGCGGTTCAGAAACAGCTCGCGGTCGGGGATACGAGTGGGTGACATAAGCCTCTGAGGCCGGAAAGGTTATATCGGGAGTGTTACGGCTGTGTTACGACCGGGGGACTAACCGAAGGCAGAGCCCCCCAACCGAGGAAGGGGCGCCGCACCGGAAACATCAAAGACGAAGGCTCGCGCTGCTCGCTATTCGCGCGGGTACGCGGAGGGCAGAGAGCGCAGGTAGGCGATCACTGCCTGGGCGTCGGCTGGAGTCATGTGGTAGATGTGCATCGGCGGCTGGATGGCGAGCCCGTTTGGCCCGATGCCATTTTCGAGGATCTGTTCGCCCTGCGCCTCGCTGAACCCGGGAAAACCGGCAAGGGCCGGAGCGCGCATGGCCCAATTTGTGGTCGGATGGACCGGCGTGATCCAGATAGCTGCGCCTTGCAAGCGGCGAGATTCGTCGAGATTGCCTCTGTCGTCGCGGGGAGTATGGCATTCCTCGCACATTCCGACGTCCTCGACGAGATAGCGGCCGTGCTCGATCTGGCTTTGCGAGGCGGGAGCGGCGGTCGGGGCCTTGGCGGTCTTCGAGGGAGCCTGAGCATGAATCTCACGCGAGAATAAGAGCGACGCGCCGACGGCTGCGACGAGCAGGATGGCAAGACCAACGGCCCAGCGGTAACTAGGTTTCATAGAATTTATCAGTCCTGGAGTTGAAATTGTGCGGTTCCGTTTCCGGAGAGGCGGCCGTCACCGCTCGAACGCGAGAGTATCTCATCCCGCGGCGCAGATTCGCAATCCCGAAATGGCGACGGGGGAAGTTGCGGAGCTTCGGAGAGCAGCGGATCGTTCTGAGACTTCGCGGCCGCGCTAATCGGGCAATTCAACTCCAAGCGGCCTGGCTTGCTTGCGCAATTCATCCAGACTGGCCTCAACCTTTTCCTTCCAATCTGAGATCGTTTGGCACAACACGAGATACATTTTGGATATTCGGTCGCGGAAATCGGCAAGCACTTGGATTCGCGCCTTCTCAACCTCAGCGAGCGCCATTCGCTTGATCGCCTCGGCAGCGATGCGCGCTTGCGCGAACTCGTTTGCCAGGTTGGCGAGGTCCTCATCGAATGATCGCAAACTGAAAGTATAGCTGTTCAGGAAACGATGCACTTTCGATTGAAGGGCCGCTACCGGGCTACGCTTGAGTTTTTCGAAACGCCGGCGTTCCTTCGCCACGGTTTTCCTTGCGCGCTTGAACCACCGCCGAATGACGGATTTCTCCAAGTCTTTGCGGCGCGGGAATATCCAATTCCACCAGTGAGCGGGAGGCATCTCGTTGAGGATGGC
>JBAPOM010000115.1:0-9096 GCA_049279635.1 Candidatus Acidiferrales bacterium | reverse complement strand
GCATCAACCACGGAGCCTTACGGCTTCCTTGCGCAGGGGTGAGCCACGCTCCGTGGCCAGAATCAGCAGCCTCATGTCACGCGTGTGGTGGATCCGAACAAGAGTTGATGCCATTCCGGCCCTTTATGCCCCGATCATGAATCCGTCGAAGAACGCCTTGAGTTCAGTGTAGGCGTCGAGCGGTAAAATATGCGCGACATATTGGTCAGGCCGCACGACCACCATGCACCCTTGCTTTCGATCAACGCCGCGCATGTCGAAAATGTCATGGCCGCCCTTCAAGTCGGGGCAAAACACTTTTTCATAGTCGCGAAGCCCGTAGCGGCCTTTTCGGGGTAGAAGGAAGGAGGGCATGGCCTCGATCGCAAGCTCGCGATGGCCCTGCTGGAAAACGGCGCGAACGTCGATGACGGAGTCGATGTCCGCTCCCGCCGGTGTGAACCTTCTGACCGGAGAGTCTGGAGACTTGGCGAGGAACGCGCACAGCGACCTCAGGCGGGAGGTGGTGTCGAGGGGGTCCTCGGCGTCGGCGAAGGCGAATAGGCGCCAGCGTCCGTCCGCCTTGACGGTATGGCCGAGGTGAACGAGTTTCGCATCCGCCAACCGTATGACGGGCGCTGAATGAAAGCGTCTGCCGATCGGCAGGTCTTGCGCCAAATGTTGATAGGTTGGCGGACCGCAAAGTATCGAGGGATAGTACTGGGTTTCCGTGCCCGCCGTGAAGCGCAGCTGGCGAACGAAGTACTTCTGGAACTCCGCCGGATCGACGCCTTCGAGGTCCGAGCGAGAGGGGTCCTTGGGCGCCGCGCTGAACATCTTGGCGAACTCGCGGTCGAAATCGATCAGCTCCTTGGCGACCGACCGCCTTTCGGCTGAATAGGTCTGCAGGATTTGCGGCGCGCACCGCCCGCGGATCACCGACGCCAGTTTCCAGCCCAGATTGAACGCGTCCTGCATGGAGACGTTCATGCCTTGCCCCGCTTTGGGGCTGTGCGTGTGGCAGGCGTCGCCCGCTATGAACACGCGCGGAATCAGGTCCGGCGTTCGCTCTTGCGGAAGATCGTCAAAGGAGTCGCAGAGACGCTGGCCGATCTCATAAACCGACCACCACGCGATCTCCTTCACCTCCAATGTGTAGGGATTGAGGATCCGTCGCGCCGCCGCAATCAGGCGGTCGGGCGTGACGTTCAAGTTCGAGACTCGCTCATTCGCGTTGAGCTTGTCGAGCTCGATATAGATGCGAAAGAGATAGCCGCCTTCACGGGGAATGATTAGCGCGCTGCCTTCAGCGGCCGACTGGATCGCTGATTTCAGGCGCACGTCGGGGAAGTCGGTGACGCCGAGCACGTCCATCACGCCCCAGGCTTGGTTGGCCGAATCTCCGCGCAGCTCTCGCCCGAGCGACTTTCGCACTGCGCTGCGCGCGCCGTCGCAACCGACTACAAACCGGCACCTGATCGTTTCCGTCTGACCTTCGTGCGAGGGATCGAGCCGTTCGAATCTGACGGTCACCGGATAGGCCGCAGCGCCCTGCGGGACGCCTTGGACGGGAGGCGCGACCGTGAGATCGGTAAGCCGGCGGGAATAGTCTGGTACCAGCCGCGTCGGCGAATCACGCATAACGTCAAGATAGAAATCATGCACCCTCGCCTGATTGAGGATCACATGCGGGAATTCAGATAACCCGTCTTCAGTGTCCTGGATCCTGCCGCTGCGAATGATGTGGTCGCGCGCATTGTCGTCGGGCCTCCAGAACGTCGTCTCGTTAACCCAACAGGCTTCTTTAAGGACTCGCTCGCTAAAACCGAACGCTTCGAACATTTCCATCGTGCGGCACGCAACGCCGTCGGCTTGGCCGAGAAGCAACGGCCCCGACTTCTGCTCGATAATGCGAGTCTTGATGTCGGGAAAAGACGCGAGTTGGGCTGCGAGGGTAAGGCCCGTCGGTCCGGAGCCGACGACCAGGACGTCCACTTCCCCGGGCGGGGACGACGCGCGCGACGGAAGGGGCTCAGCGGCCTCGGAGACATGAGGATCGCCTGGTCTAAATCCGTTAAGGTGGAATTGCATCGCGTCTCGCTATGACCAGTAGTCAAGGGTCGAGAAGATCTTGCGAAGCTGGCGGAATTTGCGCACGCCGTAGACCAGCGCTTCCTGCCCGGCCTCGCTGGCGGCGTAGACCACGTCGCCGACAGGACCAGCAGCACTACGAATCACAACCGTGCGGTCCCAGTCGCTTTTACAATCGCAACGATCTGATTCATTTTGAGAGCGAAGATAACACACAACTGCTGAGGTTCTCTAACCAGGCATCACATTTGACGGTGATCATCGTCACAGACGAGCGAATCTGTAATCGTCATCCTGCCGGGGTGTTGGTCACGAAGCCACCGCTCTGGGGGGCGGACCTCGGTGCCGGGCTGCCCAAGTGTTGTGTCCGGCAGGTTGCTTGCAATCCTCTCTAGGCCAGGATGGCTCGAGTGTTGGCATAAAGCCTTCAAAATCAAACGGCTCTGGCCTCCCGAGGCCCATGTGAAGAACAAGGGGTGACGGTGGGACAAGATTCCAGTAACAAATTACTTCGACATGGTTGTCATTGATGGAGAGCGGCACGGATTGCGATCCGTGTTCTGGAGTGCGTTTTTTGCAGGTCAGACAAGGGGGAAGGCGTGGGAAACGAAGGAGGCACTTTTGTCGCGTACCAGGATGTTTGGCTGCTGGACGGAGTTCGGACTCCGTTTGTCGAATTCAACACCGCGTTAGGTCTTGTTTCGCCGATTGATCTAGGGATCAAAGTAGCCCGCTCGCTGTTTGAGCGGACTCAGATTTCTCCGAAAGATGTGGACTCGATAATCGGCGGCAACGTTGAGAAGTCGAGTTTCGACGGCTTCTTCCTAGCTCGGCATATCGGCTTGTACTCCGGCGTTCCGTTGGACCGCCCAGCACTGATGGTGCAGCGAGTGTGTGGCACGGGAATCGAGGCGATCAGCCAAGCCGCCGACGCGATTACTCTTCGCAAGATTTCTCTGGCTCTATGTGCCGGAGCGGAATCAATGAGTCGCAGCCCCGTCGCAGCGTACACACACCGGGGAGGATTTCGGCTGGGGCAGGTGGAGTTCAAGGACACTCTTTGGGAGGCGCTGCACGACACGGCACCGGACGTGACGATGGGTGACACGGCAGAAAAGGTCGCCGTGACTCATAACATCACGCGCGAGGACGCAGATCGCTTCGCCGAAACCAGTTTCGCGCGGGCTTTGGCCGCCCAAAAGAGTGGATTTCTCGCGGGAGAAATCGTCCCCGTGGTGAGCGAGAAGTTTGAGTTGCAGGGCTACAAGCCCCGCGGGATCCAGCTGCCGAAGGGAGTCGATCGGGTGGCTGACGACACTCACATTCGGCCGTCCTCCTATGAGTCGCTCGCAAAGATTCGGCCGGCATTCGGCGGCGTTCAAACTGGAGGCAACAGCTCCGGGATCGTTGACGGCGCCGCCGCGGCGCTGGTGAGTTCCGGCGACTACGCCCGCTCGCGCGGATTCCAGCCGCTCGCTCGAGTCGCCTGCGTGGCAGCGGTCGGAGTGCCCCCCGAGATCATGAGTATCGGACCAGTCCCCGCTATCCGAAGGCTACTGAACGGTGCCGGAATGACCCTTGATCAGATTGATCGGTTTGAAATCAATGAGGCATTCGCCGCTCAGATTATCGGCGTCGAACGTGAACTGAAGCTCGATCGCGCGAAGCTGAATGTGAATGGGGGCGCGATCGCCATCGGGCATCCGCTTGCGGCGACGGGAGTGCGCCTTGCGACAACCGTCGCGCGCCAACTGCGTCACTCAAAATTGCGTTACGGCATCGCTTCGGCATGCATCGGCGGAGGGCAGGGCATCGCCATGCTGCTCGAAAATCCGGCCGGTCCAGCGTGATGCTGGCCAATCGCAGGATGGCCTGCATTCAGTTCGGCGATTGCGATCCACGCGGGATTGTGTTCTACCCCCGCTATTTCGAGTCTTTCGATGCTTGCACGGATGCCTTGTTTGATTCGTCCATCCCGATTCAAAAACCAGGCCATTCCGCAGCAGATCGTAGCAAGGTTTTGCGGCTCCCGGGACCGGCGGCAGCCACTTAACAGAGCCCGCAGTCCGAAATTCCGGAAGGCGGAGTGCGAGCATGACATTGGAAAAGCAGTGGAACAAGCTGACGCCTGAAGAAAAGTTTCAGGAGCGAGCACGACAGTGGAAATTTCCCGAGGGACTGCAGTTTGCCAGCCCGGACGTCGAGCACGCCTACCAGAACCGCGTGCAGATGATTCTCGATGCCGTCCAACTCCGAAAGCCGGAGCGCATTCCCGTATGCCCCTCGGCGGGCTTCTACCCGTTTGCTTACGCCGGCGTGACGGCCCAAGAGGCGATGTACGATTACGGAAGACTCGGCTACGCCCTCAAGAAATATCACACCGATTTCATGCCGGACGTTAGGGCCAGCTCGCTGCTCTACGGTCCCGGCAAGGCCTTTGAGATACTCGATTACAAGCTGTATCGCTGGCCGGGCCATGGCCTGCCGCCCACGTCGCACTTCCAATGCGTGGAAGATGAATACATGCGGGCCGACGAGTACGATCTTCTGTACAATGACCCAACTGACTTCTTCTTGCGCCGCTACCTCCCGCGCATATTTGCGACACTCGGCCCCTGGCAGATGCTGGACACGTTCACGGACATTCAGGAGTTGCCCTACACGGGTCCGTCGTTGGCTGCCTTCGGTTCGCCGCAGATGGAGGAAGCCTGCAAGCGGCTGCTGGAAGCCGGTCGAGTTGCGCGCGACTGGCTTCAGACGTGTATCGGCATCGATCGCGCAACGGTGGCGAATCTCGGACTTCCCGGGTTTTCCGGTGGCTTCACGAAAGCGCCGTTTGACACGATCGGTGACACGCTACGTGGCACACGAGCCATCATGCTCGACAAGTTCCGTCAACCCAAGAAGCTGCAAGCCGCCGTGGAGAGGCTCGTGCCCATCGCCATCGATTGCGCCGTGCGCTCCGCGGCCAAGGGTCGAAACCCACTCGTTTTCATCCCTCTCCACAAGGGCGCGGATGCCTTCATGTCAAATGCGGATTTTAAGACCTTCTATTGGCCGACGCTGAAAGCCGTGATCCTCGGGATGATTCAAGAGGGCCTCGTTCCCTTTCTTTTCGTGGAGGGCAGTTACGACAAACGGCTCGACATTGTCGCGGACCATGATATTCCGGCCGGCAAGACGCTGTGGACGTTTGATCGCACAGACCTCCGGGAAGTGAAGAAGCGTTTTGCAGGCTGGGCCTGCATCGGCGGCAACGTGCCTGTCTCCATCCTCACGGCTGCCGGGCCCGAGGATGTCAAAACCCACGTCCAGCGCTTGATCGACGATGTGGGGCGAGACGGCGGTTACATCCTCTCGACCAGCGCGCCGATGTACGATGCCAAACCAGAGAATTTGCACGCGCTCATCGAGACTGGCAAGAAATACGGCGCGTGACGAAAACCAGGCGGTCTATGTTGCACAAAACTCTGTTCGTGGCCCGAAATCGGATGCGCTCCTTCTCCATCGATGAGGAACTCAATAGGTTGCAGTTCTGGAATGTCGCCATCCGCGGCCCAGATTCGACTGGCTCGCGTTTGGACGCATGAGGCGCCAATCGGTCAAGCGGAATTCACGGTGATTATCCCCTTGAGGCAGATAGACAGTTTCGCCAATTTATGATTCGGGAGGGAATCAACATGGACGACAGGCTTCTAAGAACGCATCTTCGGGCGCTTTACGCGCATGCTCGCTGGGAGCGAGAGGCAGTTGGGATACTACGTTCGGCGGTAAAAAGCCTTACTGAAACGGCTCTGCAAGGAAATCCAGATTGCGAGGCCTGTGGCAACATCTTATTGGCATTAGATCGCGCTCCATTCGATCAAAAGACAGAGAAGGGAGTTCAAGCGATCGACGAAACAGTTCAGTCATTAGGATGAGTCGGCCATTAGCCTCACCTTCTAATTTGCCAGTGCCTGAATTCGGGGAATGTCTGCAATCGCGTATCGACCTTCGGGCGGAAGCTTTACCATAAAGCGGTCACTGGAAGCTGCCAGTTCTTGCGAGGGGCGACGGGCTGTTTAACAGCGCCCTTTCCCTCCGATTAACCGATCGCTCCTTGCTCTCGCAATGAAGCGATCTCATCCGCCGACAAAGACAGCAATTGATTCAGCACCACGTCTGTGTGTTCCCCCAGCCGTGGCGCCGGGCTGGAGATCGTGCCGGTCATGCCCGACATCTTGATGGGATTGCCCGGTAACCGCACCTTGCCGACGTCGGGATGATCGTACTCCACGATCATTTCGCGCTCCGCGACCGGCGCCTCAGCAAATGCCCGATCGAAATGGTTCACCGGCGCAGCCGATAGGTCCGCTGCTCGCATGCGTTCGACCCACTCCGCCACTGTGCGCGTGCCGAAGATGGATTCGAGGTGCGGCACGAGGATGGCTCTGTTCCGTACGCGATCTTCGGGAGTGGCAAACCTCGGATCGTACGCAAGTCCCGGCTCCCCCAGCACTTCGCAGAGCCGCACCCACGTGGCCGGTTCGCGCGCGCCCACCACGAGGTACCCATCGCTGGCCGCAAACGCCTGCCAGGGAACGGTGTAGTCGTGAGCCGAGCCGGCTGGTTTGGGCAGTTCACCATTCGTGAGCCACATCGTCCCCATGTAAGTAAGCAAATGGAGCATGACATCGAACATGGAAATGTCGATCTGCCGCCCCCGCCCAGTGCGTTCCCGGTCGAAAAGAGCCGTCAGCACGCTCTGGCTGGCAAAGATGCCGCCGCTCAAATCGCCCAAGGGAATCCCAACGCGCGCCGGCGGACGCCCTGGCTCACCGGTCACCGCCATATGGCCCGCGATGGCCTGAATGCTGAGATCGAGCGCCGGATAATTCTTGTAGGAGCTGGTCAGGCCGAACCCAGTGACGGAGCATTGAATGATGCGCGGATTGATTCGGCTCAACGTTTCGTAATCAACCTGCAGTCGCTTGAGAACGCCGGGCCGAAAGTTGTCGATGACGACATCCGACAGCTTTGCGAGGTTGTAGAAAATGCGGCGCCCAGCGTCGGTCTTCAGGTTGATCACGACACTCTTCTTGTTCCGGTTGAACGTCAGAAAGAGGCCGCTCAGGCCGCGATAGGGCGCGACTGAGTTATTGCGCCCAAGATCGCCTTGCGGCGATTCGATCTTGATCACTTCCGCGCCGAGATCCGACAGCACCTGCCCCCCATAGGTGCCGGCAATGATCTGGCCCAGCTCGAGGATGCGCACACCTTGGAGCGGATAGGACATTTAGACTCCGAGAGAACTTCGATCGCCTTGCCACCAATGACTTGCCTTCGCCACCAGCGACGATCGGCCCTGTATCTTCAAGATAGAATGTGACCGGATCGGCACCGCGTTCCACTGCCTTGGCCATCACACAGTTCTTGGTCTCTGAAGCAGAGAAAGTCACGCGAAGTTGCGTAACAAGCTCGCGCATGAGCAATAAACCATGCGATTCCCACTGTATCAAATCAAGCTCAAACAGTTGGGGAACCGGCACGGTATCCGGCATGCGATAAAAGTCCACAGACTCTCGGTGTCGCAATTCGCGCCGCGTCCACTACCCAGGAATTTCCGATTTAGACCTCTGGCTCGCGCATCGTACGCTTCTCCTGCCATCGACACAACGAATTTGCCACCAAAGCAGGTCCCCACGAGATCAGCGGGCTCCGACGGCTAGCTCCCGAGCTGGTCTAGCGTCTTCTTCTCAAACCATTGTCGTTGGCACACAACGCTTCACGGCTTGGGAAGCACGCTGCGAGATGGTCCGCCGAGCGATTGATTATTTGGAAAAGCACTGAGAGCTTGGGATGGTAACCAGACCTCTGCCGGTTGCTATGTGCCTGATTTACGCGCAAACGGGACAAATAGTGTAATCTTCTGAATTGTGCAAGAGTCATGAAGCTCGAACTGTACCTCGCAGCAGGTGAGTTTATCGACAGCAGTCATCCGGAGGTGCGCTCCTTCGCACAGAAGACGACGGTTGGCGCCGCCGATGCCGTTTCGCGAGCGGTGAAGCTTTACTACGCCGTCCGGGAGATTCTTTACGACCCCTACTACGCAGGAGAGGATCGGTGGTACTTTCGTGCCAGCGATTGCCTGCGTGCGAAGCGAGGATTCTGCATTCCGAAGGCTGCCCTGCTAGCAGCGGCTGCACAGTCCGTGGGTATCCCCGCACGGGTCGGCTATGCCGATGTGCGCAACCACCTGTCCACGCAGAAGCTCATCGAGCTGATTGGTGGTGACCTCTTCATCTGGCACGGATTCACCGAGCTTTATCTTGAGGGTCGGTGGGTGAAGGCCACGCCCGCCTTCAACCTGAGCCTTTGCGAACGTTTCGGTGTCCGCCCGCTAGAGTTTGATGGGCGACACGACTCGCTCTTCCACGAATTCGACCAAGGAGGTCGCCGACACATGGAGTACGTCAGGGAGCGAGGTCACTACCGGGATGTGCCGTACGATGCGATCGTCACCGACTTCAAGAAGATGTACCCGCGCTGGCTGGCGCTCCTAGCCACTGGCAAGCACGGAGACTTTGCCAGAGAAGCTTAGAGTCAAATTCCCGTTTTTTCGTTCATTGTGTATCGTCCGATCGGCTGCCAGAGTCGCCCAGTGTGCGTTCATCTCCGGTTAAATTCAGAAAATGCTTCGTTTCAATCGGCTGCTCGACGGCTCTCAAAACCCATCGTTTTTATTGGGGAAATGGCGCGCCGGAGAGATTCGAACTCCCGACCTTCTGGTTCGTAGCCAGACGCTTTGTGCGACTGAGCGAGAAGATTGAGACAACAAAGCGAGCAGTGCGGGACGAAAACTACTACGAATCTACTACAGTGCATCACTATGGGGCACTCGAATTCCCTGCCCGACTTCCCGAAATGAATATAAAATCAGGCTGTTGCAAGAGTGGGGCCCGTAGCTCAGCTGGTTAGAGCAGCGGACTCATAATCCGTTGGTCCTAGGTTCGAATCCTAGCGGGCCCACCAATCGAACCAACAGGT
>JBAPOM010000114.1:0-9951 GCA_049279635.1 Candidatus Acidiferrales bacterium | reverse complement strand
GCTCGAAATTCTGCGCCAGCCCCTGGAAATCGAAAATCTCGAGGCCGGTCAGGCCGAGCGACTTCGCGTTTTCGCCCGGCAAGAACTCGAGCGGCAGCACGCCCATCCCGACAAGATTGCTGCGATGAATTCGCTCGAAGCTCTCAGCCAGCACGGCGCGCACGCCAAGCAAAATCGTTCCCTTCGCGGCCCAGTCGCGCGATGAGCCCGACCCGTATTCTTTGCCCGCGATCACCAGCAGGGGCACGCCCTCTTCACGATACTTCATCGCCGCGTCGTAAATCGTCATCTGCTGATCGCCTGGCTGATGGACGGTCCATCCGCCCTCGGTGCCGGGCGCGAGCTGATTGCGCAGGCGAATATTCGCGAACGTGCCGCGCATCATCACTTCATGATTGCCGCGCCGCGCCCCATACGAATTGAAATCTTTCGTCTGCACGCCGTGCGCCATTAGATATTTTCCCGCGGGGCTGTCCGCCGGAATCGACCCGGCCGGCGAAATGTGGTCGGTCGTGATCGAATCCCCAAGCACAGCCAGCGCGCGCAGCCCACGCAAATCCGAAATCGCGCCCGGCTTCACCGGCATTTTCTCGAAATACGGCGGATTCTTGATGTAGGTCGATTTGTCGTCCCACGCGTAAAGATCGCCTTCGGGGACCGGCAGCGCGCGCCACTGGTCATCACCTGTGAAGACGTCCGCGTACTCCTTGTGAAACATTTCGGTCGTCACCGAGCTGCGCATTGTCGCTTCCACTTCCTGCGGCGTGGGCCAGATATCGCGCAGGTAGACGGCCTTGCCGGATTTGTCCTCGCCGATCGGCTCGTTGACAATATCGAAATCCATTCGTCCCGCGATCGCGTACGCCACCACCAGTGGCGGCGAAGCGAGATAATTGGCGCGGCACAGCGGATTGATGCGCCCTTCGAAATTGCGATTCCCGCTCAGCACCGAAACGGCGACGAGATTATTCTCCTTGATCGCCTTGCCGATCGAATCCGAGAGCGGCCCGCTGTTGCCGATGCAGGTCGTGCAGCCGTAGCCCACGAGATTGAATCGCAGCTCGTTCAGGAACGGCCACAGCCCGGCTTTCTCGATGTAGTCGGTCACCACTTTCGACCCCGGCGCGAAACTCGTCTTCACCCACGGCTTCACGCTCAGGCCGCGCTCCACCGCCTTTTTCGCCAGCAGCCCGGCGCCCAGCATCAGCGACGGATTCGACGTGTTCGTGCAGCTCGTGATCGCCGCGATCACCACGGAGCCGTCAGCGAGCTCGAATTTGTCGCCGTTGTTTTGCACGCTCGTGTGCCGCGCCGGTTCGGTGAGCACTTTTTCAAAAGCGGATTTCGCATGCGACAATGGCACGCTGTCCTGCGGGCGTTTCGGCCCGGCCATCGTCGGCACCACTTTCGAGAGATCGAGTTCGAGCGTGTCGGAGAAAATCGGATCGGCGGTCGCATCCGTGCGGAAGATCCCCTGCTCCTTCGTGTAGGCTTCGACGAGCTTCACCTGATCCTCGTGCCGGCTGGTGAAGCGCAGATACGCCAGCGTCTCCGAATCGACCGGGAAGAATCCCATCGTGGCGCCATACTCGGGCGCCATATTGGCGATCGTCGCGCGGTCGGGCAGCGTGAGGCTTGAAAGCCCGGTGCCGTAAAACTCGACGAATTTTCCGACCACGCCTTTCTTCCGCAGCATCTGCGTCACGGTAAGAACGAGATCGGTTGCCGTCGCGCCTCCGGGCAATCGCCCGTGCAACTTGAACCCGACCACGGCCGGAATCAGCATCGAGAGCGGCTGCCCCAGCATCGCGGCCTCCGCCTCGATTCCGCCCACGCCCCAGCCAAACACGCCGAGGCCGTTGACCATCGTCGTGTGCGAATCGGTGCCTACCAGCGAATCGGGAAAAGCGAAGCGCTTGCCGTCCTGCTCCACGCTGAAGACCACGCGCGCCAGATATTCCAGATTCACCTGATGGCAGATCCCGGTGTCCGGCGGGACGACGCGGAAATTCCGAAGGCTCTTCTGCCCCCAACGCAGAAACGCGTAGCGCTCGATATTGCGCTGCATTTCAAGCTCGGCATTAAACGCAAAGGAATTCGCCGAACCGAATTTGTCGACCTGCACCGAATGGTCGATCACCAATTCAGCCGGAAGCAGAGGATTAATTTTCTTCGGATCGCCCCCCAGATTGCCGATCGCATCGCGCATCGCGGCGAGATCGACCACCGCTGGAACGCCCGTGAAATCCTGCAGCAGCACCCGCGCCGGCATGAACGAAACTTCTTTTTCGGTGGCGCCTGCGGCCGAAGTCGGATCCCACGCCGCCAGCGCCCGAATGTCGTCCGCGTGGACGAACCGCTCATCCTCGTGCCGCAGCAAATTCTCGAGCAGCACCTTCAGCGAAAAGGGCAGCCGCGCCACGTTGCCCACCTTCGACGACGCGAGCGATTCCAGCCGGTAAATTTCAAATGAATCCTTGCCCACACGGAGCGTAGCGCGAGTCGAGAAAGAGTTTTTCGAGGTAGCCGTCATACGAGCGCGAATTCTCCTTTAGCCCAATATTACAATCTTAGCGCAAGCTTGCCCTTTGCGACACCGATGTTCCCCGCGCGCATGCAGCACCACAAACCAGCAGCACCACAAACCAGAAGTATGATTTCAGGTATATTGCGCACAGCGTGAACGCCACCAATCCAGGAAGAGAACGGCGCCGTCTAGCGGAGGAATACGCCCGGATGGCCGACGGCGAGTTGGAAAGACTCGCAGAGGAGGCGGCCTCCGTTACCGAAATCGCGCAAGAGATTCTGAAACGCGAGCTCTCGCGGCGCAAGCTTCATGTCGAATTGCCTGAGGCGGAACAAGAGGACGAACCGCCGCCTCCGGAATTGGTCACGCTGCGCCAGTACCTTCACCTCCAAGATGCGCTGCTGGCCAAGACCGTCCTCGATTCAGCCGGCATCGAGTCCCGCCTGGGCGACGAAAGCACGATCCGCATGTACTGGCTTTGGTCCAACGCCCTCCGCGGCGTGAAACTCTGGGTCCGCGAAGAAGACGCCGCCGCAGCCGCGAGCCTCCTTGACCAGGAACGCCCTTCGGCATTCGATGTGGAAGGCCTAGGCGAATACACACAGCCCCGTTGCCCGGAATGCCAATCGATGGACGTCACCTTCAAGGGTCTGATCAGGCCGGCGGCGTATGGCAGCGTGGCCGCCGCATACTTCATCGGAATTGTGCCCCCGATACCGTTTACGTATGCAAACTGGAAGTGCCGCGCTTGCGGCCACGCGTGGGAGGGGCCGCGCGACGCGGCCGAGTCGAAGGACGCTCCACCCGCCTGAGTCAAGCTCACCTCCCTCTGTTTACGAAATTTATAACGTCGAAACGCGAGGCGCGCCGATACGTCCCATACGTGGGACCCGAACTGTAGCGTTGGAGGCTTCCGATGAACGCTTCCTGGCGATGGGGTGCCACGTTTCTTCTGTTTTCGACGCTGTTTGTTCTTTCGACCAACAGCGCCTCCGATACCCATAGTGCATCCGACGCATCCCGCTCCTGCGTCGAACACGACGATCGATGCGACGGCGCCATCCGGCTCCAATTTCCTCGAGCCCGAGATTGTTCGAATCACCCACGTCGAAGGCGACGTTCGCCTCGCTGCTCCCCACGGCAAGGGCGCCATCGGGCAAAGCTGGGTGCAGGCCCAGCCCGGGATTCCTCTCGAGCAGGGCGACACGGTCTCGACCGGCACCGGTCGCGCTGAGATCGAACTCGAAGATAATTCGGTGATCTATCTGGCCGATAATTCCACGCTGCTTTTCGAGAATATGGTTTCGCTCGACGATGCGCCCACCACGACCGCTCAGTTGGTCAGCGGCACGGCGACGGTCGACGCGCACCCGCTGCCCAACGGCGGGCTCCTTGTCGAAACTCCCAGCAGCAACCACATCTCGATCACCTACCCTCAATCTGATTTCCTGCGGGTGGATAGCTACGTCGATGGCATGGCCGTCACGCCGCAAAAAGACACCTCCACCAAAAACGAGGCAGGCGCGGAATCGCAGCTTCACGCCGGGCAGACAGTTACTTATGAGGGAGCGTTCACGAAGATCGCCGACGCTTCGCAGATCAAGCCCCCCGACGACTGGGACCAGTGGGTCCAGGCTCAGCGAGCCGTGCGCGAATCGGACATGCAGGCGGCGCTCAAAGCCTCGGGCCTAACCGACCCCGTCCCCGGCATCATCGACCTCTATAAGTCCGGCACGTTCTCGCCCTGTGCGCCGTACGGCACGTGCTGGCAGCCTAGCGCCGTGACCTCCGCGCCGCCATCCCAGGATTCGACGCAAGCCCCGGCCGGCTCGCAGCAGAAGCAACCGCAAAGCTCCGCTACGCCACCTCTGGAATCGAACCAGTTTTCCGCTGGCCAGAACCCGGAACCGCTCACGCGCCCCTTTATCGACGAGTTCGATCCGTGCGTCACTGTGCGCGGTTACGAAATGTGGGATCCGAACAAACGCAAATGGATCCGCATGAAGCAATACACGACCTACCAGTATTGGGATTGGGAGGAGTGTCGCGCAGGCACCTGGATCTACACCGAAGAAGAAAACGGTAGCGGCAACTTCGTCCTCGTCCTGCACCACGAAAAACACCATCGCCATCATCACCACCCGCCGATCTGCTGGGTTCGCGCGGGCGGCAAGACCGGCTTCGTTCCGCGCGATCCGCGCGACAAGGCCGGCAAGCCGCCGATCAATCTGAAGTACGGTCTCTTCATCCCCTCGGGGAAGTCTGACCAGTCGATGAAGTTGGTGCAAGTCGACCCTTCGAAAGACGTGAAGCTGCTCGACGAGCCGCCAAAGGACTTTAGGGAGATCGTTTCGATTCTCCCGCAGGCGCCCCGCCCGGCAATCGTCGGGCACTCCTTGGCGGAAGCCGCAGCATCGGCCAAGGTATCGGCGGGCCTCCCAGAGTCGAAGAACGCGAAAGCCCCGATCGCTTACGATTACAAGAAGAACGGCTTCTTTGCATCGGGCCTGACATCTTCGGCCTCGCGCAACAAGTCCGCTCTTGTTGCACGGGTCGACTTTCGCCCCGCAGGCCCTGTCAGCTCGAGCGTGTGGACTGGGGTTCGACTCTCGGCTGGCGGCACCACAATAGGCGGCCCTGAACTGGCAGAAATGTTGGCCGCGGCACGCGGCAACGGATCGTTTGTCCGAACTGAAGGAAGATCGGGGAACGGCCGCGGGCGAGTCTCCAACAGCGGGGGACGAAGTTCCGGCGGAGGCGGGTCCAGAGGAGGTGGTGGCGGCTACAGCGGTGGGCGCGGCTACGGCGGCGGTGGGGGAGGTGGTGGCGGAGGAGGAGGCGGCCGCTCGTCCGGTGGAGGCGGCGGGAACAGCGGAGGCCGACCAAAATAGGTGAGGGCCAAAGCTTCGCGGCAAGAACATGCCAAAATCGGCTTTTTTCGTCCCTTTAAGCTCCCGACGGGAGCAATGTTATTGCTCCCGTCGGAGCAGAAATGCGAGGGCAATTTCGCGCTAATGTTTCGGCGCGACGTAGCCTTCGGGGAGCTTCGAACCGTCGCCGAAAAAGAACTGTTCCATCTGCTCTTCCATAATTTTCTGCGAATTGGGGTCGAGCGGATTCAGGCGGAATTCATTCAGCAGCATCTTCGAATGGTTCACCCACATGGCCCAGGCTTCTTTCGAGACGCTTTCGTAGATGCGCTTGCCGATTTCGCCCTTCCATGGCGGGCGGTCGAGCCCGGGCAGCTCTTTCCCGAGCTTCGCGCATTTCACCATGCGTACGGTTTGCGCGCCCTGCTTTTCATCGGCCATCGAGACAGTGCCTCCCTCGAAACTTGCGTGAGATTCCAAGATACTTCAGCCAGACGGGAAAATCCATGCGTCGCAAGGCTTCATTTCAGGCCTAAGGCCGTCGGATGCTTCGGCTGGTAAAGGCCGATCTCGCCTCCGCCTGGAAGCCGCATCTTCGTGATGACCCCACCGTTCCTCGTGTAACTGCGAGCACCGGACGCCCTTGTTCGCAAGTGAAGCGATCTCGGCCTTAAGATCGTCGCACATGAAATAGAGTTCGTGCTTGCCGTTCTCGTCGGACGGATGGAACGCGGCTTCTCCCGGCGGCAGGGCGAAGATCAGCCAGCTATGACCCGCATCCACGGATTTGAACCCGAGAACGTCGCGGAAAAACGCGGTCTGCTTCGGCATCTTTGCTATAGACAATTACGTGGGCGCCCGAAATCATGTGTCCCTCCGAAGAAACGCCGAGCGTCGCGAATACTTTGCCGTCCACGCGAAAATCGGGGTGGTCCATGTGGGCGCTCTCGACGGCTTCGGGAAAGCTGAGGGCGATGCGGCGAAATTCGGCGGGCGTCACGGGTATCGTCTACACCTTCAAAGCAGCGAGATTCGCGACGAAGACTTCACGCAGCGATCGCGCGGGACGGCCGGTGAGAAACTGCACGTGATGCGAGCAGACGGAAAAATAGTGTTCGCGGATGGCGCGCTCGTAGGAGAGCATCTCGAGACTGCCCCATACGCCGGTGCCATCGTCGTTCGCCATTCCTTCGACATATTCGCGCGGCACGCCCGCCGCATCGAAGAAAGCCAGCTTTTCATCCGGCGTGACGCCGACGTATTCGACCGGTTTGCCGCCAAGCTCGGAGGCCAGCTTCGCCACGTCGACGAAGGTGTAAAGCTCTGGCCCGGTGATTTCGTACGCGGCGCCCTCGTGACCCGAAGAAGTGAGCACCGCCGCGGCGGAAGCGACGCAATCTTTTTTCGAGACGAACGCCATGCAGCCGTCGCCCGTGCTCATCACCAGCTTTCCCATTTGCAGGGCCATTGGCGCAATCATCGTGGCGACAACCTCAGCGTATTGAGCGTCGCGCAGAAACGTGAAAGCCATGCCCGAGTGGCGCAGGAGTTCCTCGGTGAAATAGTGGTCCGCGCCGGCGAACGACGGAGTTTTCGGGTGAGTCCCCACGGTTGAGGTATAGACGATGTGCTTGATGCCGGCCTTTCCTGCAGCCTCGATTGCGGCGCGGTGCTGTTGCTGGCGGCGCGGGCCGACGGCCAGCGTGCTGATGAGCAGCATCTTCTCTGCGCCCGCCAGCGCCGGCACCAGCGTCTCCGGCTTGTCGAAATCGCCGGCGCGAACCTGCGCGCCGCGCGCCGCAGACTGCGCAAGCCCAGTGGGGTTGCGCGTCAGCAGAATCAATTCCGATGCGGGCACGTTCGCGAGCAAGAGTTCGGTGACCTGGCGGCCGTAGCTTCCCGACGCGCCTGTGATGACGATGCTCATGGCTGCTCCGAAACGGCAAAAGCGAGGAGATATTAACATTTCTCGAATGGGACGCCTGCAATCCAAATCCGGGCGGGTTTGAAACCCGCCCCTACACCAGATCAACAGAGGATCGCGCGAGCGGATCATTCGGATGACTTCCAATTCGGATGACTTCTTGACATCGAACGGATGCGCGGAGAGTATCGTTAGTTTCGCGAACAGCGCTCAGAGCGCATGGACGGAAGGAGCTATGAATTGAAGCACGTGAGATTGGGGAATACCGGGCTGAGGGTATCGCGGCTGTGCCTTGGGACCATGACGTTCGGGTATCAGTGCGACGAGCCGGCTTCGTTCGCGATTCTCGATCGCGCGTCGGAAAAGGGAATCACGTTTCTCGATAGCTCCGACGTATACCCGCTGGGCGGCGGACTCGAACGCGCCGGGCGCACCGAAGAGATCATCGGGAAATGGATTCGCGGGAAGCGGCACGACTGGGTGATTGCGACGAAATGCTTCGGCGCGACCGGGCCGCAGCCCTTTCACGCGGGAAATAACCGGCGGCACATTTTCGATGCCATCGACGCGTCGCTGCGGCGGCTGGGCACGGACTACATCGATTTGTATCAGTTGCACGGCTACGATCCGGAAGTGACGGCAGACGAAACGCTGGGCGCGCTCGATACGATTGTCCGTGCAGGGAAGGTCCGTTACGTCGGCTGCTCGAATTATCTGGCGTATCAACTGGCGCGGGCCATCGGGCGAAGCGATGCGCGAGGGTTCGCACGATTCGTCTCCGTGCAGCCGCGCTACAACCTGCTATTCCGCGAATTCGAGCGCGAGCTTTTTCCGCTGTGCGTTGAGGAAGGCATCGGCGCGATTCCGTACAATCCGATCGCGGGCGGTCTGCTGGCGGGCAAGCACGACCGGACGAAACCGCCGAGCGAGGGCACGAGATTCGCGTTTGGCGGGCGCGTGAGCCAGCTTTACCAGGGCCGCTACTGGAAAGACAAAATATTCAACGCGGTCGACGCGCTGAAGCGTGTGGCTGATGAGGCCGGGATTCCGCTGACGACGATGGCGGTGGCGTGGGTGCTGGCGCAGCCTTGGGTGACGAGCCCGATTATTGGCGCGAGCCGGCCGGACCAGCTGGATGCGACGGTCGCCGCGCTCGATGTGACGCTCGATGCGGGGCTACTGGCGAAGCTGAATGAGATGACGCTGCAGTTTCGATAGGCTACTGCGCGCAAGGCGGGGCGCAGCAAGCGGCGCCCCTACGAATTCGATTTTGTGCCCCGCGAGGAGGGTGAACCTTGACTGTGCAACCGCCGGGAGTATCGAGCGAAGCGTTCGAACGCGCGCTCAACGACTTTGCGCGAGCGATTGGCGGCGAATGGGTGGTGCGCGGGGAAAAGGAGCTGGCGGAGTATCGCGATCCGTTCGCGTTTGCATCGAGCGATCCGGGCGAGTATGCCGCATCGGCCGCGCTGAAGCCGGGCTCGGTGGAAGAGATTCAGGCGATCGTGAAAATCGCGAATGAATACAAGATTCCGCTGTGGACCTTTTCGCGAGGGAAGAATCTCGGGTATGGCGGGCCGGCGCCGAGAGTATCCGGCTCGGTGGCGCTCGACCTCGGGCGGATGAAGAAGATCGAGATCAATGAAGAGCTGTGCTACGCGGTGGTCGAGCCGGGCGTCACGTTTTTCGATCTATACGAATACATTCGCGAGCGAAAGCTGAAGCTGTGGATTTCGGTGCCCGCGCTCGGATGGGGCAGCGTGCTGGGCAACGCGCTCGACCGTGGCATCGGCTACACGCCTTACGGCGACCACTCGGAAAAGATTTGCGGGATGGAAATCGTCCTCGCGAATGGCGAGCTGATTCGCACGGGCATGGGCGCGCTGCCGGGCGCGAAGACGTGGCAATCGTTCAAGCCGGGCTACGGGCCGTCGGTCGACGGGCTCTTCATGCAATCGAATTTCGGCGTGGTGACGAGGGCCGGCCTTTGGCTGATGCCGCAGCCGGATTTTTTCATTGCGTGCGACCTGCATTTCGAGCGGGAGTCCGATCTCGAAGCGATTGTGGACATCACGGCGCGGCTGCGGCGCGAGGAGATCATTCAGAATACGGCCGTGCTGAGCAATGCCGTGCGGCTGATTTCACGGCGCGGCGCGCGCAGTGAGTGGTTCGTCGGCGACGGAGCGGTGCCTGATGATTTAGTGCAGAAGGAACTGCGCGAAAGCGGGCTGGGCGCGTGGAATCTTACCTTCGCGACGTACGGGCCGGAAGAGCTGGCCGACGGGCGAGAGAAAATCGCGCGCGAAGCGTTTTCAGCGATTCCGGGCGCGAAGTTCGCGAGCAAGAAATTTAATGTGAAGGCCACGCCTGCGGACCAGCTTGCGGCGTCGATGGGTTCGGAGAGCGCGCAGGCCGGCGTGCCGTCGTTGATTCCACTTGGCGTGCTGAAGTATCGCGGCGAAGACGGCGGGCATCTCGGATTTTCTCCGGTGGTGGCGCCCAGCGGAAAGGAAGCCGTGAAGCTGGCGAATCTTGTCGGAACGCGATGTCACGAGCATGGATTCGATTACTACGGCGGCTTTTCTTTCGGCGTGCGGCACCTATATTCCGTGATGATGATTCTTTACGAC
>JBAPOM010000113.1:0-11456 GCA_049279635.1 Candidatus Acidiferrales bacterium | reverse complement strand
CGATACGCTAATCAACAACGCCGGGATCATGCGAAACCTGAACCTCAATCAAGATCGCGGCCTGAACGACGTGACGCGCGAAATCGAGGTCAACTTGAGCGGGCCCGTGCGGATGGTCCAGAAGTTCCTGCCGCATCTCAAAAGCCGCAAGGACGCGTTGATCGTCAACGTCTCGTCGGGCCTGGCCTATATCCCGTTCCCTCTGTCGCCGGTCTATTGCGCCACGAAGGCGGCCATTCACTCATTCACCCAATCCCTGCGCGTGCAGCTCGACGGCACGGGCGTTACGGTGATCGAGTTGGCCCCGCCCGCCGTCGAGACACCGTTGCTACGAGGCGAATTCGCGGAGGAAATGAAAGGGGAAAAGGGAATGGACGTGAAGATACTCGCCAAGCACGCGATCGCCGGCATCGAGTCGGGCAAGCTGGAAATCCGCCCCGGCTTGAGCAACGTCCTGAAGGCTATGAGCAGGATCGCCCCACAATTTATGCTCAAGCAGATGGCCAAGGTGGGCAAGCCCCAGAAAGCGTCCCCGCGGCCAATCAAGGGAATTTCGACTTCATCGTAATTGGCATAAGACCCACCGTGTCAAACGCGAACCGAGTTCGATCCGGGAATGAAAACGAGGGAATGCCATGACCTATCATTTTGGACCGGATTATCCGAATGAGACCTATGTGCCCCACGGGTATCCCGAATGCGCGGTCGATCTTGGTGAAGTCGTGATGAACTACGCGGCGGCCGGACCCGCATCAGCGCCGGCGCTGCTGCTCATTCCTGGCCAGACGGAATCCTGGTGGGGCTACGAGCCAACAATGCGATTGCTGGAAGCGGATTTTCACACTTACGCGGTGGATCTCCGTGGCCAGGGCCGGTCTACCCGCACGCCGGGACGTTACACGCTGGACAATATGGGCAACGATTTGGTGCGGTTCATGCAATCGGTCGTCGGGCGTCCGTGCATAGTCGCGGGCTTGTCTTCGGGCGGCGTGTTGTCGTGCTGGCTGTCGGCCTATTCGCCGCCAGGCCTCGTGCGCGCCGCCTACTACGAGGATGCGCCGCTGTTCCATTCCGAGGTTTCTCCGGCTATTGGTCACGCCATACGCCAGGGTGGAATCGGCGACATCTTTCCGCTGTTTTCCAAATACCTTGGCGACCAGTGGTCGGTCGGCGATTGGAAAGGCTTGGTCGCCGCTGCCCCGTCCACGCTCCCGGAATGGATGACTGCCTTCGCGCCTCGTGGAGAGGAGCCACCACAAAATCTAAAGGAATATGATCCCGAGTGGGCGCGGGCGTTCTGGAGCGGCACTGCGACTATCGGGTGCGATCATGCGCGCATGCTCAAAAGCGTAAGAGTGCCGATCCTATTCACGCATCATTTTCGAAGGATAAACCCAGTCAATGGCGCACTGATGGGTGCGGTGTCCGACCAGCAGGTAAACGAAGCCAAGCGACTGATCGAGGCCGCTGGTCAGCGCTTTGAGTATTATTCGTTTCCCGAGATGAGCCATTCGATGCACGGCCAGGATCCAGCACTTTACGCGGCGACCCTCCGGGCGTGGACGCAGAGCCTGGCGTCCGTGCAGTAGGACGACAAGTTCTCACGCGGTTTTCGATAAATGCCATAATATGATTCGGCCGTGACCACTTCTTCCGATCTCTTTGCTCGCGCGCAGAGAATTCTCGTCGGCGGCGTCGATAGCCCCGTCCGCGCGTTTCGCGCAGTCGGTGGGGAACCGCTCATTATCGACCGCGCCCGCGGCTCGCGCATAGTCGACGTGGACGGCCGCGAATATATCGACTACGTCTGCTCCTGGGGCGCGCTGATTCTTGGCCACGCCGACCCCGAGGTGGTGGCCGCCGTCGCCGACCAGGCTGCTCGCGGCACCAGCTACGGCATGACCTCGCCGCTCGAGATCGAGCTCGGAGAACGCATCGCCGCTGCCGTGCCGTCGATCGAGCGCATTCGCTTCGTCAGCTCGGGGACGGAAGCCGCCATGTCGGCCGTGCGCCTCGCCCGCGGTTTCACGAAGCGCGACCTGATCCTCAAATTCGAGGGAGGCTATCACGGCCACGCGGATGGTTTCCTGTCGGAGGCGGGCTCGGGCCTCGCCACCCTTGGCATAGCAGCCAGCCCGGGCGTTCCGGCGGAGTTCGCCGCGCTCACGCTCAACGCGCCATATAATGATGCGGCTGCAGTCGAGCAAATCTTCGCTCAGCATCCGCGCAAGATCGCCGCGATCATCGTCGAGCCGGTCGCCGCTAATATGGGTGTCGTTCCGCCGGCGCCTGGATTCCTCGAATCCCTTCGCCGCACAGCAGAACGCGATGGTGCGCTTCTCATCTTCGACGAAGTAATCACCGGGTTTCGTCTCGCTTATGGCGGCGCGCAAACAGCTTTCGGCATTCGCCCGGATTTGACCGTCCTCGGGAAGATTATCGGTGGGGGACTGCCGGTTGCGGCTTATGGTGGGCACCGGGACATCATGGATATGATCGCCCCGCTCGGCCCCATCTACCAGGCGGGCACCCTCTCAGGCAACCCGCTCGCGATGCGGGCCGGTCTTGCCTCGCTCGCTAAGCTAAGTGGCACCGGCTTCTATGATGGCCTTGCCCGCAAGGCCGAGCGTCTCGCCTCAGGTCTTCGCGAAGCGCTGCGTGAATCCAAGGTGCCCGGTCAGATCAACGCCTCAGGTTCGCTGCTCACGCTCTTCTTCAATGGAGATTCGGTCCGCAATTATGGCGAGGCGAAGAAATCGGATACCGCCCGCTTCGCAGCGTTCTTCCGGGAGATGCTTTCCCGCGGCGTGTTTCTGCCGCCATCGCAGTTCGAGGCCCTGTTTGTCTCGGCGGCCCATGCTGATGAAGACATTGATCGTACTGTCTCCGCCGCCCACGCCAGCCTCAAAGCTATCTCGATACCGTAGGTTGCAATTGCCGGTTACGCGAGACGCTCCGGCTCCCTAACCCGGCCTCGGCAAATGCCGATCCGTTTCGTTGCGGTCGAAGGACGCCACCTCGGAGGAGCTGGCTGGCCCTGTCCACTATCCAGCACGGAGCCGCCACTTTCCCGGAAACTTTCTTCAGCACACCTTGGCGACAATCCGCCGCGAGAAACATAATATTCATTCGCGGCATTATAGCTGGAACCCTTGTATCACGGCAACCCGGTTCTCTCGCGGCCAACTTCTGCTGTACCGACCGGCCCCTCTCCGCTCGCTCTATTGTGGTATTTCAGCCCGTCGGGACATCCGGATTCAGGCTCGTCGACGACAAATCTTCTCCGGCGGTGCTCGGTATCGCTGGCACCGCCGGCTGAGTTGCGTTTGCCTGTTGCAGTTCCGTTTCCGCTTCGGCCAAGAACTGCGCCGCGCTGATCTGCTGCTTATGGTGGAAGTGATGGAATAGCGCGACGAACGCTTTCTGCACTTCCGGATCGAGGAGCTTGAACACCTCGATCCCGGCGTTCACTTCCGCCGCAAACAGCGCCGCGTTTCCGGCTCCGGCCACCTTAGAATCCCCACGACGGACTGACGCCCGCCTGCCGGCGAGGCAGGCCGGCCCGCCGCGCCAGCTGCGCCAGATCGTCATGCGACGCGGGCACGACCGCCACCTGAGGAGTCGCCGTCGGAGTCCCGCCGAACGACGTGAGAGCGGCATTCACCCCCAGGATGATCGCGGTCACCCACAGTTGCACCTTGCTTTGCGATCCCGCGCTCAGCACGCGCAACTGGGCCAACTCGGCCGGGCTCGCGATCCCTGCCGCGAACGTGTTGAAGCACGCGAGAAACGCGGCCTTCTTCCCTCCCGCTGCGGTCGCGCTCGTTATGCATGTCTGCAGCTGTGCGTCGAGCGTCGTCCCGAGGGTTGTCCACTGGGTGACGATCGCGGCGTCCGGCGGCGGCAGCGCTGGTATTTCGGCCTTCGCGATATTCAAAATTCCCGCGATGACGTTCGCGAAATCCTGAGCCGTCGTCGTTGCGTTGCAGCCTGCGGTCATCAAGAATAAGAGCAACAAACTTCCAGAGGCGAGCCTTTGATAGAGCGGGTGCTTGGCCACAGAACCCACCGCATTCGAAGCTTTTTTGCGCATTTTGTCTCCTCGCGGGTTGCCGTCTGTTGTAGCCGAGGTCAACTCCGTCATTCTCGAAAGAAAAAGCTCTTGCCCTTCGCGGCCTCTAAATTCCGCTCACGACCTGCAAATTGTGATCTGTGCCTTCCCAGGCGTCGACACGCAACGGACGTGCCGACACAATGCATCCGTGCGAGGCCTGGCCCGGATGCTCGATCGAGTCCCCGTGCCAGCGGAATCCGACGCGTCCGAACATTTCGTTTGCCGCGTCCGGCGCGAGCGTCAGGACGTATTCCCCGCACACGGGGTCTTGATTGATCAGCCCGGCAATTGTGTAAAAGCCGGACGGTATCGGGCCCACATTGGGGTCCGCTTGCATCGCCGGATTGTTTTTTCCGGTGCCGTTCCCCGAATATCCCGTGCCTTTCGGCTGACCGTCGTGAAGAATGGCGCCTGTCTGCTGAACGAATGTCCACATCCCTCTGCTCTCCCGCCGCCACGATGTCTTGGGCCTAGCCCGGATTCGGCCCTGCTTGCTGTTGGATCCCGAACAGGGCCGCTATCCACGCCACTTGCGGAAACGTCGTTGATAGCAGGCGCGGCAGGTTGGTGACCGAATGGGCAATGTTGAAGAGCCAGCGGTACCACCAACTCGACGTCGGGCCCGAGCCGTTGGGCGTCGGCATTCCCGCCGCTATCTGCACTGCGACCCAGCAGGCACCCACGATCTCGATCTCGTGCTTGCGTGTCACAATCCATTCCCACATGGGACGACTCCTTGTATTCGCTATTCGCCGATTCGCCCAACGCGGGCGAGCGGCGTCAAATTCGTGTATGGAGGGGGTCGAGGTAAAAAGAGGCTTGATCGGCTATGCGCGTGCTTCGAGGAATGCGGCGAATGCGTCGGCGATTATCTCGGGCAGAACAGAACGATTTCGGGCGTTCGTAAGCTCGTGCCCCGCGCTTGCGACCGGGAACAGCTGCGTGCGCGCCGGGATCAGCTTCAATGCCGCCTTCATCTCAGCGATGGTGCCGAAGCCGTCGCGCGCGCCGTGAACGAACAACGCCGGCGTGTGAAGGGCGGAAAAATGAGCCGTCCGGAGCTGCGTAGGAGCCTTGGGCGGATGAAGTGGATATGACAGCAAGAGCAAGGCGTCAACGAGCTCCGGGTCGGCGGCGGCCAGCATTGATGCCTGCCGCCCTCCGTACGAATGGCCGCCCAGAAAGATTCGGCCTGAAACTTGTCGCCTCACCAGTTCCACCGCGCGCCGCAAGCCTTTCTGGTCACGTTCCCCACTGCCCCTCTGCGGAGGCCCGTGCGGCCGCAGTTGGCGGAACGGCAGATCGCAGCGGAGAACAGTGAGTCCGGACACGCAGAAGGCATTCGCGAGCGAAGCGAGGAGCGGCGACTGGCAGTTTGCCCCGGCACCATGGGTGAGGACGAGGCCATTATTCGAAGAATTGGGCGGACCGTGAAGGTAGCCGCGAACCGGTACTTCTCCCATCGGTGTGTCTTCGAACGGGCGGACGTTAGGTTCCCTCATGCTTACCATCCGAGCCTGGACCCCCGCACCATATCGTCGCACAAAGGTGGCCTAGGAAGACGCTCGAGGGCGGCTGTTATTCGTGACGGCGGCCGCTGAGGTCGACCCAACGGATGGGTGGGAGTGGAGCGTGTTCGATTCCCTGCTGCTCGCAAAGCCTTTCGAGGCGCTCGTAGATGTGCGGCAGGTGGTTTGTCGCCATGTCGTGGACGAAGTTTCGCGTGATCTCATCGTTGCGAACACGGCGGTAGAGCCAACGCACGAAGACTGCGAAATGCGCGATCGCGGCAAGTGCGAAGGTGCACCAGTATGGATTGAGAAGTGTGTGCATAGAAGACGGGATGGAAAGCGGCTGTCACGATTCGTAAATCATGGCTTCTGGCTCGCGGCCACGGTACGTGCGCCGACAATGGCGGCGGCAGTCCGGCACTCAGCCGAAGAGCGACGCAATCCCAGAACCGAGGCCGAAGAGACCGCCCAGTCCGCTGCTCGAACTTCCTGAGGCTCGCTGACGGACGCTGAGCAACTGCGCTGGGACGCCCATCGCCTTGCCTAGCAGGTTCGTGTCTATGCCGTAGGTCTGGCCCAGGGCGTTGAGTCCGGCTAGTTGCTCCTTCAGCTGCTGATTCGCGAATGAGATTTGATTCTGCTGGGCCTGACTTGCATCTGTCTGCGCTTGCTCGCGACCGAGCTGCGAGACGAAGTCTCCGTAGCCGGCACCGTTGTTGGTGGCGGCGACGCGATTGGCGGCGCGCTGACGAAGGGCGTCAAAGGCGGTATTGGCCGCGCCGAGACTTTGCTGCGTGATAGCAGACTGTTGCTGCGGTGTGTATCCCTGGCTGTTGAGAAGACTCGTGATCGTTGGCATCATCTGCGAACGGTCCTGTTGGCTTTGTTGGTCGGATTGCGAGATGAGCTGATTTTGCTGCGCGAGTTGCTGGTCGGTAAGCGCGCGTGTGGTGCGTTGTGCTCCGCGGGACATGAGAACCTCCGTTTAAGGAAGTGACCGGTCTTAATAAGTAACTTCTTACTGACTATGCGTCACGGTTGTTTCGGTCCGTGAGGCCGGGAGACGATGCAGCGAATCCAGCCGATCAACGGGCCGTGATGCGAGCAACTGCCAGACGGGCTGGGCGGCACGTTAATGAGGACAACCGCTGGCACGACGGCCGAGGCTTCGTTCGATGGCGTGCTCTGGAGTCCCGCGAGGACCGCCGTGGCCTGGTAACAGTAAGTCCCGGGCGGAACGGCGACGTCTAGGAAGCTGGTCGCGCTAATGGGCATGGTATTGAGCAACGCGAAGGTGCCCGAGCAGCCGGACGAGCGATAGACGTTATAAGTGAGGGAGGGATTGCCGGCGGCCGAGGTGCTTGCGGTCCACACGAGACTGACGTTGTGCTGCGCGTGCGCCGGTGCCGCAGCGAGCCCAAGTACACACATGAGCGCGGCAAGAGCTGGAATCGATTTTTTCATAGAGTTTCCCGCGTGGCGTGGCCGTGGATTTGCTGCCGCGAGCGCAGAGGGGAGATTTTCTCAGGACGCTCGGTCGATGATCAGGGTTCGCGCAGGCGTCGACAGTAGGGCGTCCATACGTCGTCGCGAGTCCAGCCGAGCGATTCGAGGCGTCGTCCGAAGCGCCGGGCGATTGATGGCGGCAGCCAGGCATGCGCATCGTCCAGGCCGCGGGCAAGAAGATCGTTCTCGCCAGCGCGATGAAGGGCGAGGAGGTACGTGTATCGTTCGTGTGCCCCTGACTTCTCGGCGCCGCGGTTCCCTTCTCCTTCGCGGTCAAGCAGTAGGTACATCTCACAGGTGAGTCGGGCTAGCGAGGCCATCACGACTCGGCCATCGGTGTTCTCGACGACAAGCTTCGAGACGAAGATCGGGTCAGCAAGATTCGGGAAGGTATAGTCGAAGTCCTGGCTGGCGTGCATGCGGCGCAACGCGCCGAAGTCCGAGGTGGTGTATTCGCGAACGAGCATGAACTTGGCGATGACCCGTCGGTCCGCTATCGTCCGTTCCGTTTCTCGACCTGTCAAAATACGCGGTGGCGGAGGAGCGGATGGATGCGCCCGATGGTTTCGGCCGCGTCGAAGGTTGTGGTGCCAGGAGCGACCCCGTGCGGTTCGAGCGCAACCTGCACGGTAGGCGAAAGCGGCTTTTGCGCTAGCGGGTGAGGTAGCGGCTCGAATGCGGGTTCGTCCTCGAGCGAGAGGTGCACGCCTTCGTCAGCCTCGATGAGCACAAGGATTTTCGTGTCGGCGCGCGGCATAGACGGATCCCCGGTAGTCTGGGCATCGTTGGCTGCGCTGGCGGGCTCGTTCCCTCCGCCGAGCACGACGAAATGCGAATTCGCGAAACGTGCGGCATGGCGCCGCCAGTCAGCGAATGTCGTAAGGTAATAGGCTCTGCCAGTCATTAAGCTGTACCTGTTATTTGAACTGCTCGTCGATTTCGACCTGGTAGCCAGCGGCGAGACGATTGGTTTCGTTGGCCATGCCGACAACGGCCATCAACTCGTGAAACATTGCATCGGTCATGCCGCGCTTGCGCGCCGCGGCGCTGTGCGACGCGATACAGTAGGCGCACTGGTTCGTCACGCTCACGGCCACGTAGATCAGCTCCTTGGTCAACGGGTCAAGCGCGCCGGGCGCCATAATCTGCTTGATCGATGCCCATGTTCGCCGAAGCGTGACAGGATCGTTGGCGAGCACCTTCCAGAAATTGTTAATCCAGTCGGTCTTGCGCGTCGCCATAATGTCATCGTAGACGGCACGCACATCGGTGCTCGCGTTTGCGTATTCGACTAACCCGTTGCTGGCCATGCTCGCTCCCCTCTCTCGATTAGTTCTTCCGAAGGATAGCAGAGCGGCGCACGAGCAGCTTAGACATTGCATGTCGAAAGGACTCCCGAAACGTGTGATAGCCTAACCAAGCGAAGTCAGGGAATCTTAAGTGCGCTTGATTGGAGGGGGTCGTGCTCGAACAAGAGATCGAGATCAAGATGGCCGACGGAACATGCGATGCCTTTCTCTACCATGAGAACGATGGGCGACGCCGGCCCGCGGCCATTCATCTGCCTGACATCGCTGGAATTCGGCAATCACATCGCGACATGGCGCGCAGGGTCGCTGCGCAAGGTTACGTCGTGCTGGTGCCGAACATTTTCTATCGAACGACGCGCACGCCCGTCTTTGACTTCCAGCCTAAATTTCCGGACGAGCGCACGATGAAGCGTGTGGGCGAATTAGCAGGTCCGATGACGCCCGAAGCGATGGAGCGCGACGCCGCAAGCTACATCAATTACCTCGCGGTGCACGATTCGGTGAGTGAAACGCGTATGGGTGTGGTCGGATATTGCTTTAGCGGCGGGATGGCGGCGCTGCGCTTTCCTGCAGCGCGGCCGGATCGCGTCGGTGCAGGTGCGTCATTTCACGGCGGCGCGCTTTACACCGATGCGCCGACCAGTCCACATCTTGTCCTGCCACACATTCCGACTTCGGGTGGCCCGCGACTCTATTTCGGTCACGCGACGAACGATCAGTTTATGCCGCAAGAGGCGATCGAGAAACTGGACGCCGCGCTCGCGACATGGGGCGGCAAGTGCGAAAGCGAAGTGTACGACGGCGCCTTGCACAGCTGGACCGTCCCGGATTCCCCGGTGTACAACGAGCCACAAGCCGAGCGCGCGTTTGCGAAACTTACGGAATTGTTCGCTGCAACATTGAACTAGCGGTGTCCGCGAAAGACGTTACCGTGCCTCGCTTACGTGTAATTGGCTCTGCACTCAGGATGAAAATGTGTAGTTATGCGTGAGGACGGCGGCGGCGAAGCGCCCGGCAAAGAACTGGTGCGAGGGGGCGCAGCTGAGCGTCACTTTTTGGCTTTTTTCGACCACTAACTCAATTTTAGAAAGCGTAACGCGGCCAAATCTGCCCACCAACACGTCGCACATGCAGAGGCGTTCGGCGCGCAGCGGAGCGCCGTCGGCGAGCGTGAAGATGTGGTGCGGCGTGACGTCGAGCGATTCGGCATTCGAGAAATGCAGGCGGAGAAACGTGTCGGCGTCGCGGAGTTCGATCCGCAAAATGCGGGTCCAAGCTTCGCCGCCGCTGACCGAAGGACATCTGAGATGCTCGCCAATGTTGCACGTCTCGATCGCAACGGTGCCGCGCTCTTTGGTCAGTACGACGCTGCCCGCTCGCAGACAGCTTCCGCTGCCGCCGCCCGAGCCGCCGCCGGTGCCGCTTGTGGTAGTGGCTGCGGCGACCGCGCCCTGCGAAAGCGGGACGCGTCCTTGAAGCGCCTGCTGCTGCGCGGCGGAATTCGTCCTCGCGGATTGTGCATAGGCTGGCGTGCCCGCGCCGCCCGCTACCCAGCCGAGCGAGGACGCTCCATCGTCCCAATAGGGATAAAAGTAGTAGGTGGTGCCGGCTGTGAGGCCGCCGAGCGCGACTGAGCCGTTTGCGACAGCGGTCGTGGTGCCATCGGCGCGGGAAATCGTGAGCCCAGACCAACTCCACGTGATGTTCGAAGTGGTCGAGACGTAGGTAAACGCGCCGGACCATGTCGGCGGCACGGAGCCCTTCATCAGCACGCCGGACTTTGAGGGATCAATCTTTCCCGATGTGGGCGCGCCGCTGACCACGCGTGCGTAGTCGTTGCCGTCCGTAATCTGGTTGTCGAGGCTCCAACCCTGATTAGGACCGAGCGACACACCGGCCAGGCGCTTCAGCGATTCGTAGAGCTGCGGGTTCGCTTTGCGAAGTGCCTCGATTTGAGGGACGGTAAGCATCTCGGTTGGATCCCGTTGAAAGGAGGGTAGCGATTCAGCGGATATTTGCTTTCAGCGGCGGGATGACCCGCCCTGTGGCGTTGGCAAACCCACCACTCCCCGCTAGGCAATCACGCGTTCCCGCCCCGAACAATCGCAAACGGGTCCGGCTTGGCCCACGGGACAAGTTTCGTCAGCGAGAACCATGAGCCCGCGGCGTTGGTGCCGAACAGATACGAAGCGCGCTCGGCCAGCACGTTTGTGAATTGCTCCATATCGCGCGAGGCCGGCGAGCCGAGCGTCCAGGATCCGAGCTGGAGCGAGGAGGCATCGCCGGGCGTGAACGCAGAGATCGCGAGCGAGCCCGAACCTTGAACATAAGCAGTGAGGTAGCCGAAAAGATTGCGCCCGCTGAGGCCCGTCGCAGCGAGGAACGCGGTCGAGTAATATGAATTGATGGCGACGCCGTCGTCGGAATATGTTCCCGCCGTGAGTGCATAGATTTTGCCGCTGGAATTGTTTGATCCGAAGAATATTTGCGCGACGCCGTTTGCCCGCTCGATCAGCCCGCAGGAATTCGCGGAGATGTTCCAAGGCGCCCACTTGCGCGAGCGCTCGGGTGCAGTGAGCATTGCGACGAGCGGATCACCGAAGCCTTCCGTGTAGTCGAGCATGAGAATTTGATTCGGCTGGGTGGCCGAGCCCATCGGAACACCGACGAGAATGCGTTTGTGCTGCGTATCGACCTGTACCCAGATGAGTTTGCCGTACTCCCAGTTAATCGCGTCCCACGTGGGCTGGATTTCCTGCGAGATTTTCGTTGGCTCGCTCCCGTCGAAGAGGTATAGGCCGGAGCGCCCCGCAATCACTACCCATTCCTCGCCGATGCCGACGCCGTGCGCAGACGGCGTGCCCACCTGGTTCGACACCTCTTCTACCTGCCAGAGCGCCGGTTCGTTGATGCCGTCGTTGGCCGTGACATACATACTGCGTTCTTTAACGAAGTAGAGATTATTGCGAATCGTGAACGCCGCGCGAATGCCCTGTCCGTTGTTCTCAGCGATAC
>JBAPOM010000112.1:0-38783 GCA_049279635.1 Candidatus Acidiferrales bacterium | reverse complement strand
TGTCGGAAGGATGACCGTACTTGACCAGTTTTGACCCGTCTAGGCATCGGTAACTCTCACAAAATCAATCAAGCCGTTTGCTTGCAGCACTCTCTGCAGAACGACCCGTTCCATCCCGCGAATTGGGCCCCTTCCTCCCCATTCACGCGACAGGCGGATCGTTGGAACGCGACCCACGCCGTCTCTCATGCACGTCCTCTGCCCATTCCATCGACAGGGCCATCTCGCCGCGCTCTTTCATTTTCAACAGCTTATGCACATCCTTTCCACAGCGGCGCGGCCCTCGCCAGCTTCGCCGGATCAATTCGGGAAGCGCGCCCTTGACAAAATCCCGGAACGGCACGCCGCCTCGGCGCTGCCCTCGCCAGCCCACGCCCGCCTCACCGCCGCATTGTGCCCCAGCCCGCTCTGCCGCATAATGTGATTTGACCATGCCGAAATCCCTCATAGCCGTGATCGGATTGCTGGTGGCGCTTGCCATCGTGCTGGTGGTGATTGGCGCCACGCGTCAGCGCCATGCCGAAGCCGCGAATCATTCCCCGGTAGCGGCCCATGCCGCGCTGAAGACCGTGAAAGCGCAGCCCGCCGACGCCGCAAAAGCCGCGCCCCAAGATTCGTCCGACGACTCGGCGGATGACTCGTCCGACGACGATTCGCCGAAAGCGATTCGCCTCGTGCGCGATCCTTTGCCCGCACCGCCATTTCTGCTGACCGACCTCGACGGCCAGCCAATTTCCACCGCCGCTTACCACGGCAAAGTGGTCCTCATCAATTTCTGGGCGACGTGGTGCCCGCCGTGCCGCGAAGAAATTCCCGAGATGATCGCGCTGGCGAATAAGTACGGGGACAAACTGCAAATCATCGGCGTCTCGATGGACGACGATCCACCCGAAGAGGTGCGCGATTTCGCGCACGCCCAAAAGATGAACTACCCCATCGTGATGGGCGGCGACAAACTCTCGGAGGAATACGGCGGTGTCGACGCGCTGCCGACCACGTTCGTTCTCGACACGAACGGCCGCGTGGTCCAAAAACACATGGGGTTGTATCCACCGGAAGTCTACGACGGCGAAATCCACGCGCTGCTCGGGATGCACGTCGACCTGCCGGTGGAGACATTCGTAGATACGGGGCAGGTCTTCCTGAAGAACGTGGCGCGCGCCACGTCGCTTCCCGGCGTCGATTTTTCCGGCCTCTCGCCCGGCCTGAAAAAAATCGCCCTCAAGCGCCTCAATTCCGAGATGTGCACGTGCGGCTGCAAAATGACGGTCGCGCAATGCCGCATGACCGATCCCGACTGCTCCACCAGCAAGGCCCTCGCGGCGAAAATCGTCCGCGAAGTCAAAGCCGCGGCCAGTCCGCTCGGCCCTTCCGCGCAAAATCGGTAGCCGCCACGCGGGGAATTTCAGGAGCGGCGCCCGTTTACAACCTGGCGAACGGGCGCCGAGCCGGTTTAAAGATTCGAATTCCTACCTGTCGTACTTCAAGCAACTCCGCAGCTGGGCGATTGCCTGATCGATCGCCTGAATCGCTTCAACGCGATGGCCGCCGAAATCGTGAGCAGCGTGGTTCAGATGCTCGCGCGCCCGCTGCAACGAGGCGATGGCGTCGCGAATTTCGGGGTGAGGTTCGGGCGCAGGGGCCGGAGCTGCTGCCGCTGCGGAATGTGGCTTGGGCGTGGCGGGCGCGGCTGGAGCTGCGGCCGGGATAGCCAATGCAAAAGCCAACGCGACGACCGCGAATACAGCAAGAAACCAATGCTTCATGGCATTTCCTCCTGTGCGATTTTCATCGTGGAACGGGAACCCTTGCGAGGCTAGGCCGCGATGCGCATGCAACGTCGGACTCATCGAAGCGCAAACCTCTTTCCCCGCGCGCCAGGCTGGGATGCGGCCCGCGGCGTATTCGGATGTTACAACGCAAGTCCGCGCCGCATTTCGATCTCTACGATTCTTGTTCTCGAATAATCAACGGCGCTTCCCGGCGAGAGAGCGCGCGCTTGGAAGGATCCGAATCGACTCGGCTACGCAATATTGCGAGCGCTTGCCGCGGTGATTCTCATCGGTCCGGGTTTCGGACGCGCTTCGACGCCGGGCGCTTTTCCCGTCATCTGGCGCAGCCGCCCGCGCAGCCGCAGCAGCGCCGCCGAATGAATCTGCGAGACGCGCGATTCGCCGATGCCGAGCGTCGCGCCGATCTGCTTCATGGTGAGCTCCTGAAAATGATAGAGCGCGAGCACCTCGCGCTCCCGCGCCGCCAGCTCGCCGAGCGCCTTGCCGAGCAGCCCCGACATTTCCGAGCGCAGCGCCTGGTGAAACGGATCCTCTTCCGCATCGGCGGGCGGGTCGATCGCGTCTTCGCCGCTGGGATCGCTGATCTCGGAATGAAGGCTGCCCACGTCGAGCCCGCGCACGTCGCCCAGAATCCGCTGCAGCCGCGCGAGCGTGACGCCGATCTCCTCTGCGATTTCCGATTCGCTAGGATCGCGCCCCAGCCGCGCCCGGCACACGAATTTCGCCTGCTCGACGCGCTTCGCCTGTCGCCGCAGTGCGCGCGGGCTCCAGTCGACTTGCCGCAGGCTGTCGAGAATCGCGCCGCGTATCCGGAATTCTGCATAGTGCTTCAGCAGCACATTTTTCCGCGGATCGTATTTCCGCACCGCGTCCATTAGGCCCAGAATCCCGGCGTGCACCAGATCCTCGAGCGGCACCTGCGGCGGCAGCCGATCGTGAATGCGGCGCGCGATGTGATGCACCTGCGGCAGATGCTCGAGCAGAATTTGCTCGCGCTGCGGCTCGCTCGCCGCATTTTCCGCCCGCGGCGGTTCCACGCGCAGCGGTTCCGTGCGTCTCGGCTCGGCGCGCCGCGCTTCGGCTTCGATTCGCTTCATCACGACGGCTGTGGCCACGCTCGCTCCTCCGTTATTTCGTCTGCTGTGTTTGGCCCGAACCGCTGAAATCGACCGGTCATCCGCGCAGTTCGTATCCGACGCCGCGAATCGTGCGGATCAGCTTGCGGTCCCAGCCCGCGTCCACTTTGTTCCGCACGTAGTTGATGTACACGTCGACGATGTTCGTCATCGTGTCGAAGGAGAGGTGCCACACGTTCTCGACGATCTGCATCCGCGTGACCGCGCGCCCCGCGTTGCACATCAGGAATTCGAGCAGCGCGAATTCTTTTCGCGTGAGATCGATCGCGCGTCCGCCACGCACCGCGGTGCGCTCGATGCGGTTCAGTTCAAGGTTATCGACCGTCAGCACCGCGATCGCGTAGCCCTCGCCGGGGATCGTGCGTTCGAGCGGCGCGTCGTGCGATGGATCGGCTGCAGTAACAAGGCTGCGCATGGACACTCCAAGAGGAAGGGGAAAAATAAACTGCGAGAGGTTTTCGAAGGGGGAATACGACTCTAGTCAAGCATTAAAAATGTGTCAAAGGAAATGCGGATGCAGGCGCGGCAAATGTTTCGAAAGTGCAATGCCCCAGCGTGAAACTGTGCGTTTCACTCCGGCTCATGAAAGAACGAACTGTCATTCCGAGGGCGGGGTTTGCCCGAGGAATCTGCTTTTTCTTCGGCAGGGTGCCCCATCCTCGGTTTGTGAGGGTGGGGCTTTTGACTTTCTTATCTGCGGTGCGATAGCCCGAAGCGCATTCTTTTGCGTAGCGCCGGCGTCCCGCCGGCTCCTCGGTTTTAAAGTTCCGGGTGCCCCATCCTCGGTTTGTGAGGGTGGGACTTTTTGACTTTCTTATCCGCGCGCCTACGGATGCGTCATCTTTTCCGGCCGGACAAGCTCATCGAATTCTTTCTCGGTGAGATAGCCGAGCTTCAGCGCGGCCTCGCGCAGGCTCAGCTTTTCGTGGTGCGCCTTCTTCGCGATTTCGGCGGCCTTGTCGTAACCGATTTTCGGCGTGAGCGCGGTCACCAGCATCAGGGAACTATTCACAAAGTATGCGATCCGCTCGAGGTCGAGTTCCATCCCCGCCACGCAGTGCTCGCGGAACGACCGGCATGTATCCGTCAACAGCCGCACCGAATGCAGAAAATTGTAAATGATCACGGGCTTGTAGACGTTCAGCTCGAAATTTCCCTGCGAGCCCGCGAAGCCGATCGCCGCGTCGTTGCCCATCACCTGCACGGCGACCATCGTCATCGCCTCCGACTGCGTCGGATTCACCTTGCCCGGCATGATTGACGAGCCCGGCTCGTTTTCCGGCAGCACCAGCTCGCCGAATCCGGCGCGAGGGCCGGAAGCGAGCCAGCGAACGTCGTTCGCGATTTTCATCAGCGACGCGGCCAGCGTCTTCAGCGCGCCGCTCGCGAACACAAGTTCATCATGCGCCGAAAGCGCCGCGAATTTATTCGGATGCGATTTGAACGGCAGCCCCGTCAGCTCCACGATTTTCCTCGCGGCGCGCTCCGCGAATTCGGGATGCGCGTTGAGCCCCGTACCGACAGCCGTGCCGCCGATCGCCAGATCGTAGAGTCCCCAGAGGACTTCGCCGAGCCTTCCCACATCGCGCCTCAGCAAGCTCACCCAGCCCGACATTTCCTGGCCCACGGTGAGCGGCGTCGCGTCCATCAGATGCGTGCGGCCGATTTTCACCACGCTCGCGAATTCGCGCGCCTTTGCATCGAGCGCGTCCCCCAATTTGTCGACCGACGGAATCAGCTCCTGCGCCACCTGCGTGGCCGCGGCGATGTGCATCGCCGTCGGAAACGTGTCGTTCGACGATTGCGACATGTTTACATCATCATTGGGATGAATCGGCTTTTTGCTGCCCATCACGCCGCCCGCAATCTCGATCGCGCGATTCGAGATCACTTCGTTGGCGTTCATGTTGGTCTGCGTGCCGCTGCCGGTTTGCCAGATGCGCAGCGGGAAGTGGTCGTTGAGCTTCCCGGCGATCACTTCGTCCGCCGCATGCACGATCAGCTTGGCCTTTTCCGGCGAAAGTTTGCCGAGATCGAGATTGACCAGCGCCGCCGCCTTCTTCAGTATGCCGAACGCGCGGATCAGCTCGGGCGGCATCGTGTCCGTGCCAATATCGAAATGAATCAGCGAACGCGCCGTCTGCGCGCCCCAGTAGCGGTCCGCCGGCACCTCGATCGTGCCCATGCTGTCCGATTCGATCCGCATCTTCGGTGCTGGTGCAGGCGACGCTTTAGCGTCCACGCGAGCCCCCTCCCCTAATCGTATATATCCAAGGATACTGCGGATTTGACATCATTAGTGCGGAAAACAGTCTGGATTGGACGTGAGCCGCGGCTCACAAGCTAGAAACGACTGAAACGAAATGTGTAATCGTTAAGAGGAACCCCATCGAGTTCGGCTTCGACGCGAGCATGCTGCACAGGCTCTGGCGTGCCGATCGTGAGCGGTGTGCCGGGGCAGATGCCCGAGCTTGGCTTCCTTCCGTTTTCGTCCGGTAAACTTTGGAGGCTCATCGTGAAGTATTGGACGGGATTGATCGCGAAGTCAGCGGGAGAGTCATCGTCGGAGCCGTCCCAAGAGTACTTTGTGACGTCGGGCAAGGGCGCAACCTCGCCCGAGGAAGGGCAGGTGCTGTCGCGCGACTCCATGCTCGCCATCAAGGATGGCGTTATTAAGGGCGAATGGCAGCCCACGGCACTATTATCCCAGGAGTTTTGCAGATCGATCCAGCATATCCCAACACCCGAAACGGAGAATTCTCCAGGTTGCGCCGTGATTTTCCTCGGATTTGTGTCGTGATACAGACTAAGGGCAAACGAAATGTGTACATCAACGGGGGTACCTTGCACGCTCTCAAAAAAAGCTCTTGGAACCGATACTGTGACCGACGTTCTCGGCTGACCGGGCCATATCTCGCCAAAAGCCGATTGCCAATGCGACGTCCAGTGGCGACCGTCTGGCGCTTGAATCTTAGTCAACGTGCCTTGCTCAACGGCCACATATCCCGGGGCAACGCCAGATGCATCGAGTGGGAAATTGAGCTCGACCTCCTTAGTACGGATTCGCGGTTCGATTCCTCTCTTAGATGTCGGGATCGCCACGAGCATGTCTAAATGCGCAGGTGGCACCTGGCCAGTCGCTACGGACGGATACGCTCGATCGACGAGTCTCGCGTAAGGCGTCGTTACGATGAGAATCGGCACAACAACCCCGACTCCGGCGATTAGCAGCCGCGAAATCTGGATCTGCCGCCGGGAGTACTGCAAGAGGAGAACTACCGCAGATAACCCGATAAGCATCACGGCCGATGCGTTGCCCGCGAAGTCACTCGCGACCGGCACCTCCGAACTCGGAATGGTCGAGCTGACAAAAGCGATCCCGGCAACGTAAAGCGCTATTGCCAATACCCACAACAAGGTTTTTACGAAGTTCGAGGCGATCGCGCTAACCGCGGCGGTCGGGAGGATCACAACAACAACCAGTATGAGCTGGATCCAAAGCAATCCAATGAGGTAGTGAACCGGGGAAAACCCAGCTGCCGCAAGCAGAACTAGCCCCGTAACAAACAGAGGAAAACTGATAAAGACAGCGGCAAACAGAGCCTTGGCCGCCAAAAGCTTCTGCCACTCGTACGGACGCGTGGTCCAAAACTGGCGGTCGCCGACAAGGGCCTCGCCCTGAACGACCCTGACGATCAGGAAACACCAGGAAGTCGGAACAAGAGCAGAGATTGCGTTCAAGAACACGACAGGCACATCGGGCGGCGCGCCGCTGGCCGACCAACCGTGGATTGTTTTCCACAGGTAGGCAACCAACACGACGACGGATACAAGGATCTCGATCCACAGGTGGCGAACGTCTTTGCGAAAAATGTGGAGGACTTGGCTCATTCCGGCCTCCCATGTGCCGAATCGCGCCGGCCTCGGGCCATAGCGAGGAAAATCGAGCGCAACGACATCGGCGTGAAATTTACGTCGCGAACGAAACCGAAAATCTGGCTGATTTCCGAGGAGGTTCGCTCTTCGTCAAACCGGCTCTCGATAAACCGCACCACTGCAGCCGAAGCATTCAGGTGCATCCAGGTTTCCGGCGCTTTTGTCGGCAATCGCGGAGGCGCGTCGAATGTCAATTCAACCTCGCGAAAACGCGACGTGAGCTGTGCCATCTCCTCGGAAAAGCGAAGACGGCCTTGCTCCATGTAGCCGACGTGACTCGCGAAGCTTTCGATCTCCGCCAAATCGTGCGAAGAAATGAACACCGTGGCCTCGGACGCCCGCTCGAGCAAGCCTTCGATCAATTCGTCGCGCACCAGAGGGTCCAGTCCGCCGAGCGGCTCGTCGAGAACGATCAAGCGAGGGTGGTAGGCCAAGGCACTCGCGAGTGCAGCCTTCATGCGCATCCCTCGGGACAGTTCCTTGAGCTTCCGATCGCGCGGCAATTCGAACTTGCTCACAAGTTCGTTCTCAAGGTCGCGATCCCACGACGGATAGAACGGACGGAGGTAGGAGAGAAACGCGTCGACCCGCATCCAGCCGGGCAGTTCTTGGTTCTCAGACACGTAGCCGATCGAGCAAAAAGAACGCCCGGCGATCGTCGTCGAGGCCGCTCCGAACACTTCGGCACGGCCGCTCGTGGCGCGATAGATGTTCATCAGAATCTTGATCGCGGTGGTTTTCCCGGCACCGTTCGGACCGACCAGCGCGTAGATCGCGCCTTCCGGCACGTCGAGGTCGAGGCCGGTCACTGCGTCCACGCGGCGGAATCTTTTCTTCAGGTTCTCGGTCCAAATCGCGCTGGTCATCGCTTGGGGCTCCCTTCTCCGCCTTTGGAGGTCAGCTGCTTCCAATGCTCCGAGATGGCCCCGATCATATCCTGTAAATCGACACCAATTCTTTTCGCGTCAACGACGAGCTCCTCGATTTCGCGCCCGAGCAATTCCGCGCGCTCGGACGAGCTTGCCTCAGGCAAAGCTGCGATCACGGTTCCGATGCCCGGCCGGGTTTCGAGCAGCCCTGAGGCGACCAGCTGCGCAACAACCTTGTGCGCGGTATTTGGATTGATCTTGAGTTCCTTGCTCAGGATTCGCACGGAGGGGAACGCATCGCCGGGCCGAAGATGGCCGGAAACGATCGCCTTCTTCGCGGCGTAAACGATCTGGTCGCAAAGCGAAACTCCCGGCCGAAATTGAATGCGGAACGGAATCACGCGTGTACTATAACACGTAGTACAGCAAAAGCAAGGACTAACTGAGGCGGATCAACTCCCGCGTGCCAGGTTTCTCCCTGACCCTTTCCTGTACCTCGGGACAATCGGAACCGCAATCCCCCCTATTGGGCGAAGGTTTCGGCCTCGCAGCGGTGTGCCGTTCACGCGGGCTGGCCTTTCTTTTCTCACCTGACCTTTTTCTGTACGTCGGGACAAATTGGTTCGCTGGCGCGGCAGTGCTAGCGTGGTGGGAGCTATGCGCGAGAAGATAACGTCACTAGCGAACGGAAGCGGAAGCGGCGGCGGTCGGCGAGCGGCCGTGCGTGCACTTCCCTACGCCGCGCCGAAGACCCCGCGTATGCGCACTACACAACTCACGAATCACCACTCACGAGTCACCGATTACGAGTCACAAATCATGGAATCTCATTCCAAAATCTCGCCATTTCTAATCGACACTGCGGCGATTAGAAATCGATGTAACCTGCTGGAAACAAACGATGGGTGTACATTCTAATCGACACAGTAACGGGGGTGCTTCGCACACCTCCGTCAGGCGCTTGACGTGTGCGGCGCGCGCGACTATATTCACGGCCAATTGGGGGGCCATTCAATGAGAAGTCTCATACGATGGAAGGCATTCGTAATTTGTGCGGCGGGAACCGTCGCCCTGCTTGCCGCGAGCGCGCCGCTCTGGGCGCACCATTCGTTTGGCGTGGTGTATGACGAGAAGAAGCCCGTCACGCTGACGGGCGCAGTGTCGAAAATCGAGTGGACGAATCCGCACAGCTTCCTCCTCATCGACGTGAAGGACGCGGACGGCAAAGTCACCACGTGGAGCTTCGAGGGCTATCCGGCCACCGTCCTCTACAGGAGCGGATGGAAGAAGGACGTGACGATGAAGGTCGGCGACGCAGTGACGGTCTTCGGATGGCAGGCGCGCGCCGGCGGCCCGCACGCGCATGCGCGCCAGGTGACGCTCGCGGACGGCTCGAAGCACTTCTTCGGCCCGGGCCCCGGCACCGGCGACGGCGGCGCGGCACCGCAAATCGCGCCACCAGCAAATTAACGGAGGCTACTCGTGCGCAAGAATCTTGTGATTGCTGCGGTGGTCGCGACAATGGCGATGCTGGGCGCGTTTGCAGCTTTGCCAGCTGGGGCTAACGCGCAAGAGGTGCGCGCAAGCGCGAACGTGCCGCGCGCGGCGGATGGGCATCCCGACCTGACGGGCGTGTGGCAGGGCGGCAGCAATCGCATCGGTACGTGGGAAGACACGAACAACGGGGATGGTCCGCTGGGCGAGAGCGGACCGATCACGCCCTTTGCCGTGAAGGGGCCGCAGCCGAAACCTCCGTATCAAGCGTGGGCCGCGACGAAAGTCGTCGAAGAATACAACAAGCGCGGGATCGATGAGCCGATGGTGAAGTGCCTTCCGCCGGGCGTGCCGCGGATGACGCTGATGGGCCTGTTTCCGATGCAGATCGTGCAGACGCCGAAGACGATCGTGATGATGTTCGAGGCGTTTCACGTATTTCGCATTATTCCCATCGACGCGAAGCATCCTGACGATCTCGAGCCGAGCTATATGGGAGATTCCGTCGGCCACTGGGAGGGCGACACGCTGGTGGTGGATGTGACCGGATTCAACGACAAGACGTGGCTCTCAGGCGTGGGAACCATTCACAGCGAGAAATTACACGTGGTGGAAAAGTTCACGCGCGTAGATGAGAACACGATCGTCTACGAGGATACAGTCGAGGATCCGGTGGTGTTCACCGGGCCGTGGACGCGCCACGGGACGATCATGCTGCGCCCGGGAACGCGCATCCGCGAATACGAGTGCGCGGAAAATAACATCGACGAACAGCGGTACCAAGACCTCAGCAAAACCCCTTCGCTATACGAACGAAAACCGGACGGCGGCACGAAATAGATCAATCGAAGCTTTTGAGGGCGGTCGTTTCGTCCGAATAATCCTCGAAGATGGTGCAGAGATTGGTGATTTCGAGCAGGCGCTGGACCTGCTTGCTGAGCTGCATCATCTTGAGGTCGCCGCCTTTGCCGCGCACGGTGGCGAACGCGCGGGCCAGCGCGCCAATGCCGGAGCTATCGAGCTGGGTGACGTTGCTGAGATTCAGCAAGATGTTCTTGCGGCCGCTGCGAACCAGTTCGAGGAACGTCTCGTGAAGAGCGCCCGCTTCGTTGTAGGTGACCATGCCGCTGATGTCGACGACCGTGACCGCACCAGCCTGTCGCACCGAAACGCTAAACCGCGTGATCAATGTTCCGCCTTGGGTCTGGGCCGTATCAGGTGACGCTTACGTTCAATCTATGAAACCACAGGACACACGGGAACGGCAACCCTTGGGATGAGCCCAACGCGCCGACTGCGACAGATTCAGTCCGCGGAGGCCGGCATCGCGGATTCGTACGCTTCGATCGTGGGCAGGAGGTCGGTCGAGATCAGGGACTTGGTGATGTAGCCCCACGCGCCGACGCTGGCCGCGACGCGGGCCAGATCGATCGACTGGTGGAGGGTCAGGATGATGATGCCGGCGCGCGGAGCCCTTTCGTGAAGCACGGGCGCGGCGTCGAGGCCGTCGAGATGCGGCATCGAGATATCGAGAAGGACGAGATCGGGTTTGAGACTGACGGCTTGTTCGATGGCTTCGTTACCGTCGCCTGCTTCACCGCAAACGGTCCAGCCGCGGTGGCCCTCTACTAGAATGCGGACTCCTGATCTTACAAGCGGGTTGTCGTCTGCAATCAAAATTCGGAGTGACATCCGTTTCTCCCAGGATGCGGGCATGGGCACAACTATTGTGATGGCGCGAAAGTGAAAACGGCATCGGGCACTTACTGTATTTCGCCTTACTCTCTGGGCACAGGGCGAGAGGCGGTTCGCATGGCGTTCGCGCGAAGAGAAGGAAAAGAGGAGTCGCGGCGTCTCAGGCGCGAATGAGGGGCTGCGTCGCGCCGATGGCGCTTGGGGGCGATGGGCATTGACGCTCGAACATGATTGCTTCTAGCGGCTGTAGGCACCCGGCTGCGACGCGGGCGCGGACTTCGCGCACTGTGCGAGACCGTCCTGGATTGCAGCGTCGAGATCGGAATGCGGCGCAGGCGAATCGGCCGCGGCCTGGAAGAGCCTTGCGGCGCGGGAGGGTTCATTGAGGTTGGTCAGGCGGATGCGAGCCGCAGAGACGAGAGCGGAAACGCCCGCGCGCTCCCTGGGATTGTTTTGAGCGAGGCGCTCGTACTGAGCTGCGGCGCCTTCCCAATCGTGCTTGTCTTCGAGATAGCGGCAGAGCGCGAGCCAAACGCCGCGTGGAATCTTCTCGCCTCCGAGGGCCGTGAACTGGACGTAATCGTTCCATGCCGATTCGAGCTCACCGGCGGCAGCGTGGAGGCGGCATAGGACTTCGAGAGATTCTTTTTGGCCCGGCGCGTCCTGCCTGCGCTCTTGCGCCTTGAGCAGCATTTCCCAACCTTCGACCGAATCCGGCTTTTCGGCAACGAGCTGGCGCAGCGAGGCGATCGCGCCAGCAGGATTATTTTCGGCGAGCGATTCGGTGGCTCGAACAATGCGCGGATCGGCAGTCCACGAGACTTTCGCTTCGATGGCGCGATCGAGCGAATGCTCGATTCCCGTGTATTTCAAAAGCAGAGCACCGAGCGCCCCGAACGCGAAGCCACCGATGTGCGCCCAGTGAGCCACGCCTCCCTCAGAGCGCGCCACCGCAAAGACAGCGCCCCAGAAGACTTCAATCAGGAGCCACAACGGAAGAATGATGTAGGCGGGCACGTAGAACTTGATGGGCTTGATGAACAAAATCCACGCGAGACGAATGCGCGTTTTCGGGAAACGGGCGAGAAATGCGCCCATGAGCCCTGCGATGGCTCCGGAAGCGCCGAGAACCGGCACGAGGCTCCCGGGAAAGACGATTCCGTGGATTGCGAAACCGAGCGCGCCACAAATGAGATAAAAGATCGGATAGGCGATGCGGCCCCACACATCTTCGAGGACGACTCCAGCGAGCCATAAGAACCACATGTTGAAAATGATGTGCAGCCAGCCACCGTGGAGAAAGCTGGCGGTGATGTAGCTCCGGAGGGTCGGATGGAATGGATGGAACGCGTAGTTCCAGATGATGGAACCATCGCGAGCCTGCTGGAGTTCCGAAGAAAGGCGGGCCATTTCGGCATCCGCTTCGGCTTGTGTCCACTGCTTCGCCAGAAGCTGCTCATCCCATGAGTCGACGGCCTGGGTGCGGTCGGGCGAGGCCATTTGCTTATAGATGTCGGCGTGTTGAAGCTTGTAGTCACCGACCATCTGCTCCACATCCGGCGACATCTGGGTATCGGAGTAGTGGGCGCTTAAGAGGAGAATGTCGAGTTCGTCGTGACCGATCCGCTGCAGCTCCCGCTCCATGGTGTCGTTGGTGCAGAGAAAGACCACGAAGTTAAGGGCAATGATGGCGATGGTCACCCAGGGCCAACGGCGGCCGCGCTGATTTTCGTGGGCCAGCGGGATGATCATGGAACGCGCTCTCCGTACGGTAAAAGTCGGTTGGAAACTTGCTGTTATTTTGGCTCAAACGGGACGGGCGTCCACGCGGACGGCGGCTTCCTGCGCCGAAGCGCCAATAATGACTTGCGCACCCTCGCGGCGGCGCTTGCAGCGAAGGCCCTAACGCTCTGTGCGACCGTCGCTTGGAAGATCAGGCGCGGAGGAAGAACGGCGAGACGACCTTCGACCTCACTCCCTTCGTGCGTCAGGGCGAGCAGGGTAAACCGGCGCTGCAGGCTATACGTTGTCGGCGGCGATTTGCGGTTCGCGCGGCAGCCAGTAGCTGGCGAGCACCGGAATCAGGAACAGGACCGCGAATGGAGCGGTGACCATGCCGCCTACGACCACGCGGGCGAGCGGCTGCTGGGCCTGAACGCCGATGCCTGAGGAGAGCGCGGCCGGGAGAAGGCCGAGGCCCGCGGCGGAACAGGCCATGAGCACGGCTCGCATTTCGTTGTGCGCGCCCCGCTCGATCGCTTCGCGGCGCGATGGCATTCTCGACTCGAGATGCTGGATGCCCGAAACCAAAACGACGCCGCCGAGCGTGGAGACACCGATCACGGACGCAAAGCCGACCGCGGCGGAAATACTCAGGGGCGTGCCGGTGATAAGCAGAGACAAGATGCCGCCAATGGCTGCGAAGGGAAGCATGACGAGAACCAGAAGCGCGTGCCTGAACGAGCGAAAAGCGGTGTAGAGGAGCGCGAGAATCGCAATCAGCGTGATCGGAATGACGACGGCGAGACGGTGTTCTTCCTCGCGCAGGCTTTCGTATTCACCCGCCCATTCGTAGTGATAGCCCTGCGGAAGACGAACATTCGCGTGAATGCGGGTCTCCGCGTCCCGGATGGTGCCCGCGAGATCGCGGCCGCGCACGCTGAATTTCACAGGAATATAGCGGCGGCCGTTTTCGCGGTAGATCATGAAGGCGCCTTCCTTCAGCGAGACATCGGCGACGTCTCCAAGCGGCACGCGATTGCCGTCAGGCGTGGGAAGCAAAATCTGGCGGATAGCTTCTGGCGTGGCGCGATGCTGTTGATTGTAGCGAATCGCGAAATCGAAGCGGCGATCACCTTCGAGAATCTCCGTGGCAGCGAGGCCGCCGATGGCAGCCTGCACGGCGGCGTTCACGTCCGCGGCCATCAGCCCGTAGCGGCCACTGGCGCCGCGATCGATTGAAATCAGCAGCTCCGGCTGGCCGGTCTCGGGGAAAACGCCTAGATCGGCGATACCTGGGACCTGCGCCATGACGTCTCGAACTTCACCGGCCTTCTCGACGAGCGTGTCGATGTCATCGCCGAAAATCTTCAGCGAGTTCTCGCCTTTCACGCCGGACATCGCCTCCTCGACGTTGTCCTGAATATTCTGCGAGAAGTTGAAATCGACGCCGGGATATTTGGTCAGCTCTGCGTCCATTTGAGCGACGAGCTTGTCCTTGGTGAGGCCAGAGGGCCACTGATTCGGATTCTTCAGGTTGACCATGAACTCGACGTTGTTGAATGTGGTGACGTCGGTGCCATCGTCCGGCCGGCCCATTTGCGAAACGACCTGCGTGACCTCCGGGTACTTGAGCAAAATTTCGCGGACGTCATGCGCCATCTTCGAGCCTATTTCGAAAGAGACGTCCTGGGGGAGCGTGGCGCGAATCCAGAGGTTTCCCTCTTCAAGCTGCGGCATGAATTCCCCGCCAAGCAGCAGAGTGAGGGCCATGGCGACCGCCAGACAGGTTCCCGCGATCGACAACGCGACGCCGCGATGATGCAGCGCCCAGCGCAAAGCGATCCCGTAGCGCCGGAGAAGCCATCGGACGAGCCTGGTGGGAGCGGTGCGGACCTTTTCGCGGCGAATCCAGGAGGCGAGCACCGGCGCAAAGATGACGGCAAAAATAAGCGCGCCCGTGAGTGCGTAGACGTAAGTCTCCGACATCGGCGCGAAAATTTTCCCTGGGACACCCTGCATGGTGAAAAGCGGCGTGAGCGAAACAACGATGACGAGCACCGAGAAGATCACCGGCCGCACGGCTTCGGCCGTTGCCTCGGCGATGACGGGACCGGAAGTCGCGCCGACGGGCGAGTCCTCGAGGCGGCGATAGATGTGTTCGAGGACGATCACGGCCGCATCGACGAGAATGCCGAAGTCGATCGCGCCGATCGAGATCAGGTTGGCCGAGCGTCCCGAGATAACCATCATGCTGAAGGCGAAGAGCAGCGAGCACGGAATAGTAAGCGCGGCGATCAGCGAGACTGGCAAGTCGCCGAGGAAAATGATCAGGATTGCAGTCACGAGCGCGAGGCCCATCAGCACGATGTGCTGGACGGTCGACGTGGTGAGATGGATGAGATCGGTGCGATCGTAGAGCGTCTTCAGGTGCATGCCCGGCGGGAGGAGATAGCCGTTGAGTTCGGCGACGCGCTGTTTAAGCGCGCGCAACGCCGGCAGCGATTGCTCGCCGCGCTGCAAGAGGACGATTCCCTCGACGCCATCGTCGTCATGGTTGACTCCGACCTGGCCGAGACGCGGCTCGAAGCTTTCGTGAACGTCGGCGACATCCTTCAGATAGACCGGGACGCCATTGCGTTCCGTGATGAGCACATTCTGCATTTGGGGAATGTTTTGTAGCAGGCCGAGGCCGCGGACGTTGACGCTCTGGCTGCCCATCGTGAGATAGCTGCCGCCGGCATTCGCATTGCTCGACTGAATTGCGTTGACGACTTGCGGAAGCGTGACGTTGTACTGCAAAAGCTTGCCGGGATCGACCTCGGCGAGATATTCGCGCGTGGTCCCGCCAAAGGAGGCGACGTCGATGATGCCGGATACCTGCTTGATTTCGCGCGTGACGAACCAGTCCTGCGTGGCCTTTAGCTCGTTGAGCGAATAGTTGGGACCTTCGAGGCGATAGCGATAAATCTCGCCGATGGGCGACTCGGGCGAGAGCTGCGGCGAGACGTTTGACGGCAGCGTGGCGAGCTGCAGCCGATTGAGGACTTCCTGGCGATCCCAGAAATAGTCGCTGTCGTAGCTGAAATAGAGTTTTACATCGCTGAGCCCGAAGATGGAGATGGAGCGAACGTAGGTGAGGCGAGGAATGCCGAACAGGACTGTTTCGATGGGAACGGTGACCTGGCGCTCGATCTCTTCCGCGGACCATGCCGGATTTTGGGTGATAACTTCCACGAGCGACGGCGATGGATCGGGATAGGCCTCAATATCGAGCCGGGTGAAAAAATAAACGCCGGCGGCGATCCAGGCGCAGAGCGCCAGCACCATGAGCGGACGAAAGCGAAGAATCGAATCGATGAATGAGCGCATCGAGAATCAGTCCTCGCCTACAGCGCGCAGAAGCAACGGATCCTCGGAGACGATGGTCTCGCCCGGATTGAGGCCCTTGGCGATCTCGACCGAATTGCCGAAGGAGCGCCCGAGTGTGACGCTGCGCCGCTCGAAGCGCCCCTGACTCCTTGCCACGAACACATAAGCGTCGTTGCCTTCTCGAATCACCGCGGAGGCAGGAGCGAGAATGGCTTGCGCGACGGAGCGCGTGAGGCGGATTGCGCCGAACATTTGGGGCTTGATGCGCTCGCCGGGATTCGCAAGCGTGACGCGGACGTGAAGCGTGCGCGTGGCGGGATCGACGGCATCCGATACGACGCTGACGCGGCCCGACCAGTGCTGGCCGGGATAGGCGCTGAGCGTGACGGTCGCGTCCTGGCCGGGCTTCGCGGCCGTGAGATCGCTTTCGTAGATGTCGCCGATCGCCCAGACCGTGCCGATATCCGCGACGGTGCAGAGCGGCTCGGGCGCGTCGAGCGATTTCGAATATTCGCCGGGCGACGCGCCGACATCGAGAATCACGCCCGAGCGAGGCGCGACGACCGAAAGCTCCGACGTGGCGCGGTCCGGGTCGACGCCGAAGACGCGAATTTGTTCACGGGCAGCCGTGAGATCGGCTTGCGAGCTGAGAGCGTCCGCCTGCGCCTGCTGGTAATCCTTTTCGGCGATCGCGCTGTGCTGGTAGAGATCCTTGGCGCGATTGAGCTGGGCCTGCTTTACCGCGTTATCGGCGAGGGCCTTGTGATAGTCGGCGACGGCGCGGGAGAGATCGGCGCTCTCGATCAGGGCGAGTGGAGCGCCCTTGGCAACGTGATCCCACGGGCGAACTTCCATCTCGACGATGCGGCCGCCGATCGGCGGATAGACGTGGACGACGCGCGTGGGATCGGCTTCGATATGCGCAGGCAGGTCGAGATATTCGGGGACAGCGGTTCTTTGCACCATCACGGTTTGGATCCCCTTGGTGTCGGGAGCGAGATATTCCGTCGGGCTCGAACTTGGAGCGCCTTGCGCGGAGGCCGTTCCACTGGAAGCGGACTGGCTCTTGCCGGACGAGCAGCCCGCGAGAAATGCGAGGCAGATTCCCGCCACCGCTGGAATCCACCAGCGAGAGTGTGGCCACGTAGGCTTGGTCGTTCGTTGCACGACATTCTCCTTTTCCCGATGCCACGATGGGATCGCCGCGGACGGACCCGTTGGCGGAAATCCAGTGGCCGAAACCGAGGCAGCATGGTTCTTCGCGTCAAAGCGGGGCGAAATTCAGATACCGCCTGGACGCGGAAGGCCTCGCTCAGGCTTTAGGAGAGAGAGGGCGGAGCGCGGCCCGAAATTCGACCGCAGTGAGATTCATGCAGGACGAGAACCGGGGCGCAAATCGAAGAGAAACCATCGGGTTGCAACGTGAGGCGGAACCGCGAGACATGGATGATGCCCGAAAATCCCATCGCAGGCGAATGCGGCTGCGGCGCCGGCCGAGCCGAATCGTGGCTGTGGGCCACGGCATATAGAGATTTCGTATCCGCGAGCGCGAATTCGGCGGGATGCAGATCGTCGGTGAGAGAAATGGCAGGGAAAAGAAGCGCGAGGACGCAGATCAATCCGACGAGGCTTTGCCATTTCCGGCGATCCGCGGGGCATTCACGAAGCTGCGGCAGCCATCGCAAGCGCCACACGAGCGTAAGGCTGATGGCAACCGCCAGCCAGATCGCGTTGAGGAGAAGCTCCATTGCAGCGTTGATCTTAGAGCAAGCGAGTGCCCAGGGGCAACCGGGGAGGTATGTCGGAGCGCTTTGATGCTTAATCTCCGGGGGTGGACCGGGGAAAGGCCGAAGCGACAGCGAGCAAAACCGAACATCGAGAAAACAGATTCTGCAAGGGGGCGCAGGGACAGCTGTACTGCTATTGCACTTTCGAACAGGGGTCGGAAGGCATTTCGGCGGGTTATCCTAGAGGCGGTTAAACTTTGATCTAGGCGGGCGGTCAACAGGCATTTCCACGTCGCCTGGGGGCAACAGGCGTCGAGCGAGCGACCGCTCTTTACCGATAGGCATCAAGCAGCGAGTGTTTCGCGGGGACGACAAGCCGGGCGAGGCTTTCCCTCGGGGCAAGGGGACTCACAGTGAAGCGATGGTTTCGGTTTTCATTGCGGCCGGAAGAAACGGGCGGGCAGGTGGCTACGAAGGTCGAGGAGGCGGCTGCTCCGGAAGCGGAGGCAACTCTGATTCCAGCGACCGATCTGCCACCGGCTGGAGGCATGCTGTCTCAGTTGTTTCCCGACACATCGAGTGAAGCGCCCGAGCCTGCGGCAGCAGCGCAGCCCGCGGAAGCAACTGCCGCCAGCGAGCCAACCTCCATTGCGAAAACACTGGACGAGCTTTTTCCCAATGCGCCGGATTTCCGTCCCGGTGCGATGGACAACGAAGAAAAGCCGGCATGGGAAAACATCGCATCGGCCTCGGGGAGCGGCCCGGGATCGCAGGAGCACGTGATTTCGTCGTCCGAGCTTCCGTCCGCATCGCACATCCTGGCGGAACTGTTCCCGGCCAAACAAATTTCACTCCAAGATGGCCACGCGGAAAATACGAGCGATATCTCCGCACCGGTTGAGGCTCCCAAGGCCGCTGAAAACACGACTGCCGACGAGCAGCCGACAAAAGAACCCGCAGCAATCGCAGCCCCGACCGTCCCTGCGGCGCCTGAAGCGCAAAGCACCGAAGCGGGCACGGAAGCAAATCAAGCCGGCGCAAATCCTGAGGCAGCGGAAAAACCTGGCCCGAATTCAGAAAGTCCGCGACCCGCGGCTGCGCAGAATTCCCGCGCGCCCTATCGCGACTGGGTGTTCGAGGAGAAGCTCGCGAGCCACAAGGAATGGGTGGATTCGCACGGCAAGACCGGCAACAAGGGCGATTTCGCCGGAGCGGATCTCGAAGGCACCGAACTGATCGGCGTCAATTTCCGGTTCGCGGATTTCCACGACGCGAACCTGAAGGCGGCGGACCTGCTGCTCGCGGACCTGCGCGACGCCTGCCTGGTGCGCGCCGATTTGCAGGATGCCTGCCTGGTGGGCGCGAATCTGGAAGGCGCGAATCTGGAAGACGCGTCGCTCGAAACCGCGATGGGCCTCCTGCCACGGCAGATCGCGGGCGCGAACCTGCGCGACGCTTCCCTGCCCGTATCATTTCTGGAATTCCCCGCGGCGGCGGCGCTCGAGAAAGCCTCGCGAATGGCGTCCCGGTACTTTACCGGGATGATGTCGGCGTGCGCAATTTGCTGGCTGATGCTGTGGAGGACGAAGGACGTGCAGCTGGTGGCCGACTCCTCGCTTCTTCCCTTCTGGCATGCGCCTGCCGCCACGACCACGTTACCCACCGCCGAGTCTTACCTGGTTTTGCCGGTGGCGTTATTTATTTTGTATCTCATCTTTCAATTTCATCTGCAAAAGGTGTGGGACGCCGTTCTGGAATTGCCGGCAGTTTTTCCCGATGGCCGGGAGCTGGCGGACCAAGAGTCGGGCATCGTTTTGGCGCTCCTAAAGGCGCACTTCCGATGGATCGATCAGGAGGGTTCCTCGACGCGCGTCGTCGAAAAGGGCGTTTCGACCGTGCTCGCTTATTGGACTGTGCCGGCGACTCTGGTGCTCTTCTGGGCCCGCTACCTGACGCGACAGGAAGTACGCGGCACGATTTTGCATATGCTGCTCGCGGTGATCGCCACCGGAGTCGCGTTGTACGTCACCACGAAAACGGGACGTCCGCCAGAGCGATGGGCGCTCGAGCGGAAATGGACCGACCGGCTCTGGGCAAAGGTGCGGAAGATCAACCCCACGACGGTGGCGGGCGCACTTGGCATCGTGCTGCTTTTCCTTTCCGTCGGGACGATCGCCGGAGTTCCTCACGGTCACCACCGCGCACCTCAATACGGCCCCTCGAACATTCGTCGATGGGCGACGACCGCTTTCTGGTACGTGGGCTTCGACCCCTACGCCGATCTGACGGAAGCGTCGATCTCGACAAGACCGAGGAACTGGAACGGCAGCGATGCACAAGTTCCTTCGGTGGTCGGGCCGCGGCTGAACGGGTTGAGGCTGCGCTACGCGCAGGCCTATGGTGCGTTTTTTGTGAACGCTCATCTGTGGCAGGCGAACTTGCAAGGCGCGTACCTTTCAGATGCGGACATGCGAGGCGCTGATCTCGGGCAGAGCGACTTGCGGTATGCCCTGATGGACCACACGCAAATGAGCGGCGCGAATCTGGACCGCGCCGTTCTCGATGGGGCCGACATGCGCCGCGTGAACCTGGAAAACGCGAACCTCTCGCATGACTCGCTCGTCGGAACGATCTTGACCGACGCCGATCTGAAAGGCGCGTCGTTCTACGGCGCGCGGCTATCTTCCGCCACGCTCACGCGAGCAAACTTTGAGAAGGCAGACTTTCGCGAGGCCTATCTCGAGCAGGCGCAGATGGAGCGCGCGAACCTTCGTGGGGCCTATTTGTGGTCGGCACGGCTTCCTGGCGCCGATCTGAAGGGCGCGCAGCTCGGAGACGCGATTCTGATCGATGCATACCTGCCCGGAGCCGATCTACGCTGGGCGCAGTTTGCGGGAACGGTGCTGAGCGGAGCGAACCTGAGCGACACGAACCTCGACGGCGCGGATATGCGCGGAGCAGGAGGGCTGGACGCGAATCAGGTATGCTCCGCGAAGAGTCACAATGGCACGCTGCTCGACGACTCGCTTGCGACGCAGGTCGCGGCGCAGTGCGGAGGAGGCGCGATTAACTCGCCGGGAGTATCGCCGACGTTGCCGGCGGGGTCGACGTCACGAAAGACCGGCAACTGAGCTTGCGCCGTAGAAGCTGTACCAGGGACTGGCGGCTTTCAGGCGCGCGTTGACGTTGTTGATGTTCTTCACGCCCTGATCGTTGAGCCAGTCTTCGAGCGCCTTCACTCCCTGCTTGGCGTACACCGGAATGGCATCCTTCCACGTGGCCCGGCCGCAAAGGACGCCCGAGAATTTCACGCCCGATTCGGCGGCGAGCTCGAGAGTTTCGTTGAACACGTCGTTGCTGACGCCGGCTGAAAGATAGATGAACGGCTTCTTTGCGGCGGCGGCGGCGCGGCGGAAATGCTCCTTGGCCTGATCGCGGGTGTAGGCGGCATTGCCTTTGCAGGCCTTCGTGCCAGCAACAAACGCCATGTTGACGGGAACCTCGACTTTCAGAATATCCACGCCGTACTGCGGCTTCGAAAACTCAGCCATGCTTCCCGCTACGATTTCGGGCTTCTTGCTCGCGAAGCCGATGCCTTTCTCGTCGCCGCCCTCTTCGTATCCGACAAATTCGAGGAAAAACGGGGCATCCACCGCCTGGCATTCCGCGCCGATGCGCTCGATCCAGGCGTGCTTGATTTCGTTGATGGCGGGCGGATCGAACGGCGTGTAATAAAGTAAGATCTTAACGCAATCCGCGCCCGCGGCGACGAGCCGGCGGGCAGACCAGATGTCGAGCAGATCGGGCAGGCGGCCGGGCTTCGTGTTGTCGTAGCCGCTGTTTTCGTAGGCGAGCAGCAAGCCGGCGTTTTTCGAGCGCGCGGCGGCGGCCGGAAGGCCGTATTCGGGATCGAGCAAGATCGCGCTGGCGTGGGGAGTGAGGACGCGCGTGACCGCGGTCTTGAACTCCTCGAGCATCTTCGACGTCACTTCACTCTTGTCCACGCCTTTTTCCTTTGCGATGGCGCTCTTGAGAGAACCGCGCTGGTCCATGGCGGCCGCGGCGATCACACCCTGCGCGTTGGAAACGGCTTCGAGTCCCTTTTTCTTTCCCGGCGTAATTTTCATCGTGAGCGCCTCCCAACCATAAGAATCGACGTGAAGAATGGCTAGTCTACCACGCGAAATGAGGACGCTACAAAAACAAGACGTGGTGCTGGTAGACGCAGGATCGGGCGCTCTCGGAACCGGCCACGGAAACGAGGGCGGCGAGGTCGTCGAGAAACGCGGGACCGTAGGCGGCGATGAAAGGAAGCGCGGAGAGGGTTCGCTCCTGCAGCTCGCCATTCGGATACAGCGCGTCGAGCAGGATTTTCTCGTGGCGATCGAGAACGCCCGAGCGGAAATTTTCCGCGCGCGCCACCTTTGCCTTGAGCTGGCTGAACTGGTAGAGCATCTTGCGCTCGGTGACTTCGAGGGCGTCGAGCAGCGTGGAATCGAGCCGGCCGAGCGGATCGCGATAGGATTGGAGCAGCGCGCTGATCTCCGCCTCGCTTTTTTCGAAACGGGCGACGAGCGCGTCTGGCAGCGCCTTTTGCTCCATTTGCGCGCGCACGTGCTGCGAGCCGCGCAAAAAATCGCGCATTTCGAGGCCGTACTGGGAGAGAAAGCGGGCGATGGGCTGCTCGATGATCGTGAAGCTGGCGCGCGGCAAGATCGCAGGCATGCGCCCAAGGATCCTCTGATAGATGACTTGGGACTGCGCTAAATAGGCGACCTCGGCCGGACCGCCGATATAGGCAGCGGTTGGTAGGAAGGTGTCCTGCAGCACCGGTCGCAAGAGCGCGCTTGCCGAGAACGCTTCCGGCTGCCTGTCGATCGCCTGGAGAATCTCGCGGGAGGATACCTCTCTGTCTCCGACGACGAAATTGCCATTCCGGCTGCGCACAGGTTCGCGGCGCCCGGCAACGCTCCAGAAAAGCAGCGTGGTTTCCCGTGTGACTTTCACCTGCGCATGGAGACCCGCACCTTCGAGCTCTTTCGAGCGCGCCAAGAGCGCATCTCGCAATAGGTCCGCATCACGGATCGCTTGCCCGAACGACGGCACAAATAGTTTGTGGAGACGAACGTCGAGCGGATCGATGAAAATGATTCCGCGGCCTGCGAGCAGGCGGGCCATGAGCCTGCCGAAAGCCGAGCCGAAGGTTTCGCTCGGCGTATAGGATTCGTGCAGCGCACGCGAAACTTCGTCGGCGCCCGGGCCCTGCAGGGTCTGAGCGGCTGCGCCGACGAGCGCCTGGATGGCTTCGCCAAGCGCGACTTCGCCCACGCGCTTACCGACATCTTCGTCGCGCGCGGGCAAGTCGTAGCGCGTCAGGCCGTTGCGCGTCACCCAGGTCGAGTGATTCACCTCGGCGAGGTCGTGGTCCTCGGTGGCAAGCCAGAAGATGGGCACGGCATCGATGCCGCGGCGCGTGGTTTCTTCCGCGACGCGCACCGCGGAGATGGCTTTATAAAACGTGTACGCGGGGCCGGAGAAAAGCCCTACTTGCTGGCCCGTGACGATCGCAACCGCGCCGGCAGCCAGCCGATCGAGATTTCGCGCGGTAGCGGAATCGATTTTGTTCTCCGCCGCGAAGCGCGCGTTTTGTTCGCGCAGCACTTCGACCACGGCTTTCCGCACGCCTGGATCGAGGCGAACTTCACGCGCGGCGGCATCGATGCCTGCAGCGGTTGGCAGATGCGCGTAATATTTTGAGACCTGGCTGAAATCTTCTAGAAAAGACGAGAAAAGCTTCGTGGTGTGGGGCACTTCGCGGAAGGAAATGCAATGGGACTCCATCTGCGCGGTCATGATACCCGCGGCCTCGCGCAGCGACAACCGCAGCAGGGTGCTGCCGCGATAGATGGCCGAATTGGAATGAGAATCCCCACCGTCGTGATTGGATGAGACGCAACCCACAAAGATTCGGATTCCAGAGATTGTGCGAGCAGACCTGGATCAGAGCAAGCCATTTGCTTTCAGGGTATTTTACGGCAAAGCCGCTGATTTGCGCCGGTGCAGATCCTGCAGGGCGGCGATTTCCGGCTCATGCCCGGCCATGGCGCGAATGCCGCGCGCGGCGGCGCTGGCCGCCGAGAGAGTCGTAATGCACGGAACGTTGTAGCGCACGGCGGCGCGGCGAATCGATTTTTCGTCGTAAAAGGATTCGCGGCCAAGCGGCGTATTGATGATCAGATTCACTTTGCCCGTTTTCACGAGGTCGACGATATTGGGGCGGCCCTCGTTGACTTTGTAGACCCCGTGCACTTCGATGCCCGCGCGTTTCAAGGCGGCGGCCGTGCCGCGCGTGGCGATGATTGTCAACCCAGCCGCGATCAGATCCTTCACAAGGCCGGCGACGTGGCTCTTGTCGTGGTCGTTCACGCTGATGAATACCGTGCCTGAAAGCGGCAGGCGCTGGCCCGCCGCGAGTTGCGCTTTCGCGAAAGCCATGCCGAACGTGGATGCGATGCCCATCACCTCGCCGGTCGAGCGCATTTCGGGGCCGAGGATCGTGTCGACGCCGCGAAATTTATTGAACGGAAACACCGGCGACTTCACGGCGAAGAAATCATAGACCGCGAGTTCCTTCACGCCGTTCATTTCGACGATCGGGAGATGCATTTCTTTGAGCTTGCGGCCGGTCATCAGGCGTGCGGCCACCTTCGCGAGCGGGACGCCCGTGGCCTTGCTGACGTACGGCACGGTGCGCGAGGCGCGCGGATTCACTTCGAGGACGTACACGGTATCGCGCTGAATCGCGTATTGGACATTCATCAGGCCGACCACATGCAGTGCGCGTGCGAGACGCGTGGTGTAATCGCGAATATGTTCCAGTACCGCGGGCTTGAGCGATACGGACGGCAGCACGCAGGACGAATCGCCGGAATGGATGCCCGCTTCCTCGATGTGCTCCATGATGCCCGCGATCACGACGTCATCGCCATCGGCCAGCGCATCGACATCCACTTCGGTGGCGTCTTCGAGGAATTGGTCGATCAGGATCGGGCGCTTGGGATCGGATGCCGTGCCGATCTGTACCGCCTGCATAACGTATTCCTCGACCGTTTTGAGATCGTAGGCAATTACCATCGCGCGGCCGCCGAGAACGTAACTAGGCCGCACCAGCACGGGTAAGCCAATCTCGCCGGCAGCGGCGACGGCTTCCTGCGGCGCGAGGGCGGTGGCGGCGCGCGGCTGCGGAATATTCATTTCGGCGAGCAGCGCGCCGAAGCGGCGGCGATCCTCGGCGAGGTCGATCGATTCAGGATCGGTGCCAATAATTTTCGCGCCGTAGCGCTTGAGGTCGAGCGCCAGATTGAGCGGCGTCTGCCCGCCAAACTGCACGATCACGCCCTGCGGCTTTTCCTTGTCGAGCACTTCGAGTACGTCTTCGAGCGTGAGCGGCTCGAAATAGAGGCGATCGCTGGTGTCGTAATCGGTCGAGACAGTTTCGGGATTGCAATTCACCATGATCGTCTCGTAGCCGTCTTCCTTGAGCGCGATCGCGGCGTGGCAGCAGCAATAGTCGAACTCGATTCCCTGCCCGATGCGGCTCGGGCCGCTGCCGAGAATCACGACCTTCGGCCGATCGACTGGCTCGGACTCGTCTTCTTCCTCGTAGCTCGAATAGAGATACGGCGTGAATGATTCGAATTCGGCGGCGCAGGTGTCCACACGCTTGAAGACGGGGCGAACGCCCAATTCGCGGCGCCGCGAGCGGACCGAGGCGGATTTCACGTTCCAGAGCTTGGCGATTTCTTCGTCGCTCGCGCCGGAACGCTTCGATTCCATCAGCAATTCGCGCGAACACTTTGAAAGTGTCGTCGCCGCAACCTGTTTGTCCACGGCCAGCATCTCCTCGAGCTGGCGGATGAACCAGGGATCGATGCGCGTGAGCTCGCAGACTTCTTTCGAGCTCATGCCGCGCTCGAGCGCTTCAAAGAGCCAATGTAGGCGGTCGGGGCCGGGCACGTGGAGCTTTTCGCGCAAGAGCGCCGTCGTGACTTCGGCGGGCGGGCGCCACGCGGAACTCGGTTCGAGCGCGCGAATGCCTTTGCAGAGCGCCTCCTGAAATGTGCGGCCGATGGCCATCACTTCGCCGACGGATTTCATCTGCGTGGTGAGCGTCGTATCGGTGCCCGGAAATTTCTCGAACTGCCATTTCGGGATTTTAGCGACGACGTAGTCTATGGTCGGCTCGAAGCACGAAGGCGTCTTGCGCGTGATGTCGTTCGGGATTTCATCGAGCGTCATGCCGACAGCAAGCTTTGCCGCGATTTTCGCAATAGGGAAGCCGGTGGCCTTGCTGGCGAGCGCGGAGCTGCGCGAGACGCGCGGATTCATTTCGATCACGGTCATGCGGCCGGTTTCGGGATCGACGGCGAACTGGATGTTCGAGCCGCCCGTCTCGACGCCGACTTCGCGAATGATCGCGGCGGCCGCATCGCGCATGCGCTGATATTCCTTGTCGGTGAGCGTCTGCGCGGGCGCGACCGTGATCGAATCGCCCGTGTGAATCCCCATCGGGTCGACATTTTCGATCGAGCAGATCACGACGAAGTTGTCGCGGAAGTCGCGCATCACCTCGAGCTCGAATTCTTTCCAGCCGATCACGGATTCTTCGATCAGCGCCTGATGAACGGGGCTCGCATCAAGCGCGCGGGCGATGGCGTCCGCAAATTCTTCATGGTTGTATGCGATCGAGCCGCCGGTGCCGCCGAGCGTGAACGAAGGGCGGATCACGACCGGGTAGCCGAGCTTGTCCGCGAGATCGACTGCCTCGGGAATATTGGTAACGACGGCCGACGCGGGAACTTCGAGGCCGATCTTGCGGCAGACATCCTTGAAAAGCAGGCGATCTTCGGCGACCTTGATCGCATTGAGCTGCGCACCGATCAATTGCACGCCGTACTTCGCGAGAATGCCGCTTTCGGCCAGCTCGACGGCGAGGTTCAAACCGGTTTGGCCGCCGACGGTTGGCAGCAGCGCGTCCGGGCGCTCGGCCGCAATGATCGCTTCGAGATACTCCTTCGAGAGCGGCTCGATGTAGGTGCGGTCGGCGATTTCCGGGTCCGTCATGATCGTCGCGGGATTCGAATTGACGAGGACGACCTCGTAGCCCTCGGAACGCAGCGCCTTGCAGGCTTGCGTGCCGGAATAGTCGAACTCGCACGCCTGCCCGATGATGATCGGGCCCGAGCCGATGATCAGGATTTTCTTGATGTCAGTTCGCTTCGGCATAATGAGTTTATGGCGCCGCTTTCGTTTGGGCCTCGGAAGGGCGGGGTTTCAACCCCGCCCTTCCGTTCTTCGATGGCGTCATCTCATCGCCTCTCATTCTTCATCAGCGCGACGAAATCGTCGAACAAGTAGCGGGCGTCGTGGGGGCCCGGCGATGCTTCGGGATGATACTGCACGCTGAAGAGCGGGAGCGAGCAGTGGCGGAGGCCTTCGTTCGTGTGATCGTTCAGGTTCAGGTGCGTGATTTCGACGTCGCTCGACGGCAGCGAATCCGGATCGACGCAGAAGCCGTGATTCTGCGCGGTAATTTCAACTTTGCCGGTGCGCAGATTTTTCACCGGATGATTCGAGCCGTGATGGCCGAATTTCAGCTTGAATGTCTTGCCGCCGAGCGCGAGACCGCAGAGCTGATGCCCGAGGCAGATGCCGAAAATCGGGACGCGTCCGAGAAGCTTGCGAATATTTTCGATGGCGTAGCCGATCGGCTCGGGATCGCCGGGGCCATTCGAGAGAAAGATACCGTCGGGCTTGAGCGCGAGCACGTCTTTCGCGGAGGTTCGCGCCGGCACGACGGTCACATCGCAATTATGATCGACGAGCAGGCGAAGAATATTTTGCTTGATGCCGAAATCGTAGGCGACCACGCGATGGCGCGCGGCTTCACGGGCGGAAGCCCCATTTCCTTTCGAGGCTGCAGCGGCGGCGTTGAAACCCCGCCCTTCCGGGGATTTCACACCGGCAACGGCGCTGCTGGTTCTCGCGACGGCGGCGGATGCAGCTGCGGCAGCCGCCAGAGGCGCAGCGAGATCGATCGAGCCTTTCGTCCAATGATATTTCTCGGCGGTGGTGACGCGGCCCGCGAGTTCCTGGCCCGCCATCGTGGGCAACGCGCGAGCCTCGGCGACCAATTGTTCGGCGGGAGTGCCGTCCGTCGAGACGATGCCGCGCAGCGCTCCCACGTTGCGCAAATGTCGCACCAAAGCGCGCGTGTCGAGATCCCAGATCACCGGAACGCCGTAGCGCCCCAGATATTGCTGCGCGGTTTCGCTCGAACGCCAGTTCGATGCGAGCGGCGAAAATTCGCGCACGATCAGCGCGTCAATATACGGCTTCGCGGACTCCTCGTCGTCGAGATTCGTGCCCACGTTTCCGATGTGCGGATACGTGAGGCACACGATCTGCCCGGAGTAGCTCGGATCGGTGAATACTTCCTGATAGCCGGTGAGGCTGGTGTTAAAAACGACTTCGCCGCCACGACGGGTTTGAGCGCCCGCCGCGCGGCCGTTAAAGACTCTTCCGTCCTCGAGCGCGAGCGTCGCGCGTCCTAAGAGGGCCTCGGTCAGTGTGTTGTCCTCCAGAAGATGTCATTTCGATGCCGCGCTGACTGTCGAAGGCGTCGTCAGCGATCCAAAGTGATCGACCGGCCAATACGCGAACACGGCCTTGCCGTAGATGAAAGACCGCGAAACCGGCCCGAAAACGCGCGAATCGTTGGAACTATCCCGGTGATCGCCCATCACGAAATACTCGCCCAGCGGAATCTTGCGCGGGCCGTAATTCGAACTGTCGATATATCCGGCCGGCACGTATTGATCCGCCAACTCGTCTCCATTAACGTAGAGATGCCCGTCGCGAATCTCGATCGTCTCACCGGGCAAGCCGACCACGCGCTTGATAAACGATTTCGACCGGTCGAGAGGATACCAGAAGACGACCACGTCGCCACGCTCGATGGGTTCGAAGCGGTAGACAAACTTGTTGATGAAGATGCGCTCCTGATCGCTCAGAAGCGGATTCATGCTGGTGCCTTCCACCTTGACCGGCTGATACAAAAAGATCATCACCACGATCGCCAGGCCGAGTGCCACCGCGAGGTCGCGCGTCCAGCTGCGCAGCTCGCGCCGCAAAGGAGGAGCAGACCCTGCTTCAGGCGAATCCGGAGGACCGGTATGGGATGAATCCTGCATGCTCTGCTAACTTATTTATATCATGGCGCGGAAGCCGAGGCAAAGCGGGTCGATCGCCCTCGGTCTGAAATTGCAAACGTTGCTTCTAAGCCTCGATGATTTGATTTCGGACGGCGTAGCGAACGAGATCCGTCACCGTGTGCAATTGCAGCTTGCGCATGATATTCGCTCGATGGGTTTCGGCGGTCTTCACGCTGATGCCCAGCGACGAAGCGACTTCCTTGCTGCTTTTTCCTTCCGCGAGCAATTGGACGATTTCGCGCTCGCGCGAAGTGAGCCGGTCGCGAACCGATTCAGGCAGGTCGTTCCCCGGCCGAGCGCCGTTGAAGTTGCTGAGAATCACTTCCGTGGCGCGCGGCGTGAAGAAAGGCTTGTGATTTGCGAGCGTTTCGACGGCGATCGCCAAATCGCGGTCGGAATCGGACTTCACGATGTAGCCGCGGACGCCGGCCTCGAGAATGTCGCGGATCAATTGATCGGAATAATGTACCGACAGGATCAGGACTTCGGTGTTGGGCGCCGATTTCCGAATCCGGCGCGCCGCCTCAATGCCGTTCAGGTCCGGCATGCTGATGTCGAGGATGGCGACGTCCGGCTTAAGCTCTTCGGCCTTGGTAACCGCCTCGCGTCCCGTATGGGCCTCGCCGACAACTTCCCACCCGGCATGTGATTGCAACAGCGCCTTGATCCCGCGACGCATGAGATCGTGATCGTCAACGATGAGAATCCGAACCGTCTTCATGGTCATCCCTCCAGGACTTCGCATCCGGTGGAAGCCGAAGGAATGGGAGGTGGCTTCCGCGCAGAAACTCGGACCTCGGGCGGACTGGCAACTCAATTATACACAATCGCAAAGACAGTCAACGACACACCAAAAGCGCGCGCCGGGTTCGGCAGAGCCGCCACTCTCGGTGCCGGAACGGCGACCTCGCCATTTAAGAATGCAGGATCGATACTTGGCTGGGGATTCTGGTGGGCCAAGAGAGCCCGCCTACATGCGGTCCGCCAGACATTCGCGCAGCTTCCGGCGCGCCCGCAGAAAGCGCGCTTTCACGGCCGCTTCAGACAAATTCAAAATCTTGGCTGTCTCTTTCGTCCGCCGCTCCTCGAGACCGAGCAGCCACACCACTGCTCGCGACGTTCCCCGAAGACTGTCGATTGCTTCCCATAGCAGCCGCTGCTTCTCTTGCTTCACGTACAACATTTCAGGGCGCGCGTCGTCCTTCGCCCGAATCATTTCCACGGGATCGGCGCCATCTTCGGCCACGCTGCCATGCGAAAGATGCGCATTCTCCGCGCGCCGCTTGCGCAGCTTTCCGAGCGCCTCGTTGATCGTGATCCGCAAGAGCCAAGTCGAGAATCTCGATTTCGAATGAAACTGGTCGATGTGGGCGTAGGCCTTCAGCATGGCCTGCTGGATCGCGTCTTCGGCGTCTTCCCGGTTCCCGGTAATTCGCAGCGCTACGCGGTACGCCTTGGACATTTGAGGCTGGACCAATTGCTCAAACGCCTCCGCGTCCCCGTCTCGCGCCTGATCGACCAAGATGGATTCCTCGGCATGAATCAGGGGATTGCTGTCGCCAGCTATAGGGGCTTCGAGAGTGCTGAGGTCATTCATCATGTGTTTGGCTCCCTCTCCGAGTTTTCTCAAGTCGGACCCGATCATCTGCGCTTACCACTGCAAGAATCGACAGATACCCCCCCGCCGCCAAAGTACCGGAGGGTCCCTGGCGGGTCTATCCGAGGCATGCTGTAGGTTTCGGGGGTGGTTCGCTGTATGCCCTTGCGGCTCGGGAACTTGCAGGCTCAGGCTGCGGCACCCTCAATATACGTAGGACCGTGTATGGCTCCCGAGCCGGCCGTGGTCTATACCTTGGAGAGTCAAAAATGCCGGCGTGCGCTGCTCGGAGGCTTTGCGCGCCGATGAGTCTAACGATTCAAGAGCGCCAAACTCGCGGGAATTTACCGAGGGAGGAAAATATGAAATCTCTTTTGCATGCCTTCATCGTGACTCTGCTCTTATTGGCCGTGGCGGTCCCCCAGCTCGCTGCCGAATCCGAAAGACAAAAGCAGGAGGATCGCCTGCGAAATGCCGGCCAGGTGATGAACGAGGTTCTCAACATGCCGGACGACGTTCCGCAAGACCTTCTCGACAGGGCCAAGTGCGTCATCGTCGTTCCGTCCGTACTGAAGGCCGCCTTCATCTTCGGCGCAAGTTACGGCCGGGGCGCGATGGTGTGCCGCTCGGGATCTGATTTCAGGGGTCCGTGGGGCGCGCCGACCATGATGGCGATCGAAGGAGGCAGCTTCGGTTTTCAAATCGGCGGCCAGGCGACCGATTTCGTTTTCCTGGTCATGAACGCACGCGGCGTTCACAGCCTGCTGCACAGCAAGGTTAAGCTGGGTGGCGACATTTCGGCCGCAGCCGGGCCCGTGGGACGCGCCGCCGAAGCCGATACGGACGCCTACATGCGTGCCGAAGTCCTTACCTATTCCCGATCTCGCGGCATATTCGCGGGAGTTTCGTTGGAAGGCTCCACGCTTCGGCCCGACGGCGAGGGCAACGACGCGCTCTACGGACAGAGGATCAGGGCGCACGAAATCGTTGCGGGAGAGGTTCGAACTCCACCTGCGGCAGACCACCTAGTCTCGCTGCTGGACCGAGCTTCTCCTCGCGCAGCGGCCTGAACCGTGTGACGCTGGGGAGGGCGACCGCCCTCCCCGGTGTCCGCTATTCCTCTGAAGGATTTCCGGCCGCCTTGACGGGGGCGGAACCCCACCCCCGGTGTTCTTCCTCTTTCGAAGTTTCTGGAACCGGCAGCACCACCATAACCGTGGTCCCGGCGTCGTTCGACTTGATTCTTAGCTTTCCGCCCAATTGGCGCGCGCGCTCTCGCATGCCGCGAATTCCCACGCCTACCTGACCTCCCGATCCGCCGAGCGATGCCAGCAATTCGCGCGGAATTCCCTTCCCGTTGTCGCTGATTTCCAGGCTCACGGTACCGCCCTGGCGCCTCCCGCGGACCGTCGCGAGCGTTCCCCCGGAATGCCGGTACATGTTCGTGAGGCTTTCCTGCACGATTCGGAAAAGCGCGGTTTCGAGGCTCTGCGGCACTCTTTCTTCCCCGAGCGCCAAATCGAGATCGACCTTGATCTTGCTCCTTTGCGTGAATCCATCCGCGAACCACTCAAGCGCGGACTTCAAACCGGAGAAGTCGAGCGTCGGCGGGTAGAGCAGGTAGGAGAGCGTGCGCGTCTGATCGGAAGCTTCCTGCGACAATCCCAACGCTTCGCGCAGTATGTCCGAGGCGACGGCATCCTTGCCTGCGATTCGCTCGTTGACGGCCGAAAGATGAATCGCCAGCGCGGCGAGACTCTGCCCCGTCGTGTCGTGAAGCTCCCGGGCGATCCGCCGGCGCTCTTCGTCCTGTAGCTGCAGCAAGCGAGCCGAGAGGCTGCGCAGCGACTCTTCCGCCTCGCGGCGGGCGGTAATGTCGCGGTTAACCTCAAGAATCCGGCTGGGCCGTCCTTGTTCGTCCCGTTGCATTGCTTGCCGGCTTTCCACTACGAGGACGCGATTGTCCTTTGTGCGGTGTACGAGCTCACCTTCCCAAGCCCCCGTCTCAAATAGCGTCTTGTACAGATCCTCAAACGACTCCGGAAACTCGGTATGGAAGAACTCGTGGATGACGTGTCCTTGGGCCTCAGCGGCGGTCCAGCCGTACATTCTCTCGGCGCCGCGGTTCCAATAGACAATTACGTTGTTCGCGTTGCGGACAATGATGGCATCGTGCAGGAGTTCGAGGAGATCGCTCAGATTCTGCTCGCCGCCATCTTCGACGATTCGGGCACGCGAACCCTTCTGTGCCGCACTCGATGAACCCATACCATGCCCCCGGGGGTGCAATAGCCGCCGACGAAAGAGCTTATCTTATGATGCCTTCGATGGTCCACGGTCTCTGCACTTTGTTGGTCCGGCCGTCGAAAAATCTTCCCAGAGCTGTGAAAAACTACACGCCCGTAGTTCGGCACGTCTCGTAACCCCTTGCAATATCTTGCAGTTATAGACCTCCATTCTTGGCAGTAAACTTGCAACAAGACCAATTCCGAAGAATATGCACCGAACTCTTGCGGGGAGAGCCATCATGACCGTTACTTACGATATTTTTCGGAAACTACCCGCTGGCGAGCCCGTATGGGTCGAGGCCGTCCAAGGGCTCGAAGACGCGAAATCGCGCCTCCAGGAACTGGCCAGCGTTCGACCCGGCGACTACTATATATACGATCTCGGCCACGAGCGCATCGTCGCCATGGCATCGACTGCGTAATCTCTGCGCCTGCGCTGGCGCCGAACACCCGTGCGGTTCTCCCGTCATTCGGTATAAGATGCTGCTCTCAGCCGGGCCCGTAGCTCAGCTGGTTAGAGCAGCGGCCTCATAAAAGAGGGGACCATTCTGATCCGTCTTGAAAATTCTGGACACTACCATACTTTCCAACGACCTCCAACGCGACACCCTTGAATCGTTTCTATTCGATCTGTCCGGTTCTGAACCGATAACTACTACGAATTTACTACAGTCGAGCTGTGGCGTCTGAAGTCCACGCCCAGACCGCGACTCGATCAGCACGATAGACAAGAATCTCGTCGGCAACCCCATGCTCCGTCGCTATGTCCCAGAAGCAGAGGTCTCTTCGATACGCGCCTTCTGTAGAATCTCCGGAAGCACGACTTGCGCCTCGTGATGCATCTAGGAAACGGGTCGAGCCTCCCTTAAGGCGTCCGAGTAGCCATGTCCGTATCGCGAGTAGCGACCGACCCGAATCCTTCGTGAAGCATAACAATCGTTGGAAGGTTTGAATGACGGGCTTCAATTCGGACCGCTTCGAGCCGCTTACCGGTGACCACAGAGCTCTCCGCGATGGTTGGGCTGCTGCTCATGGGAGCAATCGCCAGTTCAGCGAGAAACGATCGTAGGGGTCAATGATTCCCGGACCGGAGTGTCCCTCAGAGCCCGTATTAGGATCTCAAGGCTTTCTTCGACAGCGCGTCCGGTGGTGTCGACCTGAATGTCAGCCTTGGCGTATAACGCGTCACGCTCGGAAAGGATTCGTTTGAGGTCGGACATGGCGTCACTATGTTCGGAGATAGGACGCATGTCCCCCTGTGCGATCACGCGTTCCATGTGTTCTTCCGGAGAAGTTTTCAGCCAAACCGTGAAGCAACTTGATAACAATCGTTCGAACGTGCCCGGCTCGGATACGAGACTCCCTCCCGTCGCCATCACAAAGCACGGATGGCGCTGGATCGCGTCTTCCAGACATTGCCGTTCGAGCCTGCGGAAGCCACTCTGTCCGTGAAATTCGAAGATTAGGCTCAATGTGAGGCCGCTTTCTTGTTCGATAAGGCGGTCGAGCTCTAGAAAGGGCATCTCCAAACGCTCGGCGAGCGCGGCCCCCAAAGCAGACTTACCTGCACCTCGCAGCCCTATTAGCGCTATCCGCCGATGACGAGCGGCTGGATCAAGCCCGCCGAACTGTTGAAGCAACATATGCCGGGCAAGCTTAAGATCATCCGCAGAGAGGCGCCGGAGGAACTCGACTGTGTGCGTCAATTCCACCGACGGTTCAGCGCCTTCCACCAGCAAAACATCAACGGACATGCTCAATGCTTTGGCCAGCCGCCGCAATACCAGGACCGAAATGTTTCCGTTGCCGCTTTCGATTTGCGCGAGGTAACGCTCCGAAACGCCGGAGTCGCGGGCGAGCTGCTTTCTAGTCATGCCCCTGCGAGCTCGTGCTTGCCTAACGCGATCCCCAAGGGATCTCAGTGTGGCAGGAGCAATGGCTTTGGTCTGGACGCCACGCTTGCGCGTTGCATTGGGCTCCGGCAGAATCGGCGGGCGGACGTTTTTCATATATCCAGGCAGCATATCACAGGCTCGAGCCGACCACTTCAGTCTTGGGTGAGCCGGGCGGTGCCGGTGATGTAGTATAATGCATGTACGGATCGGACGCTATGGCCGCTGTAAACAAGGGGGATAACTACCTCCATCGACGAAGCGAGCAATATGATGCATGTTACATCCTTGACTTCAGAGGCATGACGCATTATCTTTGCGGTGAGATGTAAGTACGTGACTTGGAGCAGACAAGCATGAAAGCCGTCGTAGGCAGTCCGAATTCCGCAACTTCCGACTTGGTCGATTTCCGGACAGCGCCGGCTCGTTATCGCCATTGGAAGCTGTCCATTGACGGTTGCGTGGCAATCCTTGCGATGGACGTCGAAGAGGACGCAGGCATACGTCCAGGTTACAAACTCAAATTGAATTCGTACGATCTCGGCGTCGACATCGAGCTGCACGATGCGCTTCAGCGAATTCGGTTTGAGCATCCTGAAATCTCAACTGTCGTTCTTACCAGCGCCAAGCCGCGGGTTTTCTGCTCTGGCGCAAACATTTACATGTTGGGACTTTCGAGCCACGCCTGGAAAGTGAACTTCTGCAAATTCACGAATGAAACCAGAAATGGAATTGAGGACTCCAGCTCACATTCGGGGCTGAAATTTATTGCTGCCTGCAATGGGTCAACGGCTGGCGGAGGTTATGAACTCGCCTTGGCGTGCGACGAGATCGTACTCGTCGACGATCGTTCGTCTGCGGTTAGTCTCCCAGAGGTTCCTCTGTTGGGCGTGCTTCCAGGCACTGGCGGTCTCACGCGGCTTACAGACAAGAGGCGCGTACGGCGGGACCTCGCGGACGTATTTTGCACGACGCCTGAGGGTGTACAGGGTCAACGGGCCAAGAATTGGGGACTCGTCGACGAAGTGGTAAAACCACAAGACTTCGACGCGTACGTGAAGACTCGCGCTCTGGCGCTTGCCGAGTTGTCCGATCGGCCCAGGGAGGCGAGGGGTATCGAGCTTCCACCAATCGCGCGAACCATGGATGAGCGCGGATACCACTATGAGTACGTGGACGTAGCTTTGGACCCGCAGCGCCGCACCGCCACCGTGACTGTCAAGGCCCCTGAACCCGGAGGAGCAGCAACGGTCGACGAAATCTTAGCGGCCGGGGCTCGATGGTGGCCTTTGCAAATGTCGCGGGAACTCGACGATGCAATTTTGTCGCTGCGGATCAACCAGCTTGAACTCGGCCTTTGGATTTTCAGGACGGAGGGCGAGTGGAAGAATGTGCTCGATGTCGATTCTGTGCTGTTTTCGAATCGCGGCAACTGGTTCGTCCGCGAAGTCATCGGGATGATGCGCCGGACTCTCGGCCGCGTTGACGTTACCTCAAGATCGATCTATGCATTGGTTGAGCCTGGGTCATGTTTTGCCGGCAGTCTACTGGAGCTGGCATTGGCAGCAGACCGCGTGTACATGCTCGACGACCCGCAATGCGCAATAGCACTTTCGGAAATGAACTTCGGCGGGTTGGAAGCTGCCAATGGTCTTTCGCGTCTGGAGGCGAGATTTTGTCGCGACCAATCGCGAGGCTCCGAGATGCGCAAGCGGATAGGCGATGCACTTGGACCTCGCGAGGCAGCCGAACTGGGCTTGGTGACGTTCACGCCGGACGAGCTGGACTGGACCGACGAGATTAGGCTCGCGATTGAAGGTCGTCTCGCACTCTCGCCGGACGCGATGACCGGTCTGGAAGCGAATCTCCGGTTTGGAGAGCATGAAAATATGGACTCGCGCATCTTCGGACGCCTTTCGGCATGGCAGAATTGGATCTTTGTTCGTCCCAATGCGGTAGGGTCTACGGGAGCACTGAAAGTGTATGGCACCGGCAATCGGGCGAAGTTCGATTGGGAGCGAGTATAACCTCCATGGCGGAACTGACAGACGTCACTCAGCAAGCGATCGACTACTCTCAGCGGATTCCTAACAACGTCGATCTCTCGACCGACCGAACCTTGCAACGCGCGCTCGAACGTTGGCAACCCGCGTTCTTGAATTGGTGGAAGGATACGGGACCGGCCGACAGCGCCGCTTTACAGGTCTACCTTAGAACGGCCGTCAGCGTAGACCGCGACGGTTGGGCGAACTTCGAATACGTGCGCATGCCCGAGTATCGGTGGGGCATCTTCCTAACACCGCGCGATGAGAGCCGAAAGGTCAATTTCGGAGATCACTGCGGGCAGCCAGCCTGGCAGGAGGTTCCCGGAGAATACCGGTCTACTCTACGCCGAATTATCGTGACGCAAGGCGACACGGAACCGGCCTCGGTGGAACAACAAAAACTTCTGGGCGCCACCTGTCCTTCGCTTTATGATCTTCGGAATCTGTTTCAGGTTAATGTGGAGGAGGGACGGCATTTGTGGGCGATGGTATATCTCCTTCATCGGTATTTCGGGCGTGATGGAAGGGAAGAAGCCGAAGCTCTGTTGGCAAGGCGGTCGGGGGACCCGAACAACCCGCGCATCCTCACAGCCTTCAACGAGAAAACAAGCAATTGGCTGGCATTTTACATGTTTACATTTTTTACGGATCGCGACGGCAAATTCCAATTGGCGGCATTGTCCGAGTCGGGTTTTGACCCTCTGGCGCGCACGACGAAGTTCATGCTGACGGAAGAAGCGCATCATATGTTCGTCGGCGAATCGGGCGTGGCGCGCGTGCTGCAGCGCACGTGCGAGGTCATGCACGAACGCAAGTTGACGGATACTTCCCAGGTTCGCGCCCAAGGAGTAATCGATTTAGAGACCTTGCAAAGATTCGTGAATTTTCACTACAGCGTCACGTTGGACTTATTCGGGTCAGACATCTCCTCCAACGGGGCGAGCTATTACACGGGAGGGCTGAAGGGTCGCTACGAAGAGACAAAGATCGGCGACGACCACTTACTAGTCGGCGACTCCTACGCGGTCCCGGAAATAGCAGACGGAGAGGTCGTGAGTCGACAAGAGTCGGCCCTCACAGCTCTCAATGCGCGCTTGCGCGACGACTACACGGGCGAGGTTCAGGCTGGGCTCAATCGATGGAACCGGATTCCGGAAAAGTTCGGAATCCCGTTTCGCTTGACATTGCCGCACGTGGGATTTCACCGCAAAATCGGCAGTTTTGCCGATCGGCTTGTCAGTCCTGACGGGCGGCTTCTTTCCAAAGAAGATTGGGAACGCCAGTCGGCGGGTTGGCTTCCGTCGGAGGATGACCACGCGTTCGTAGGCTCGCTGATGGGCCGGGTGATCGAACCGGGAAAGTTTGCAAACTGGATCGCTCCGCCGGCAAGGGGCATCAACAATTTGCCGATAGAATTCGAATACGTCCGGTTTGACTAAGGCTGGTCCATTGCCTGCCTCGGACAATTCTGCCTCGTTCGTTCGTGATAGGTTGCAAACCGTGTCCCTTCCCGCCCGGAAGCTCTTCGCCGTGATTGTGCGTGAGGCATACCATGGACCGATCCATCCAAAACCCAAGGGGACCGCGAGTCCACCAGAGATCCTCGAAGCGTGTGGTCTCGATGTCGGAGAATTTTATGTCTTGCTAAAGGTGTTGAAGGCAGCGGGTCTAATCCGAGTTTCTAAAGCTTATCCATTCGAAGAAATTCAACTTTCTCCCGAGGCGGCTGAGGCAGAGTCGTTGGCAGAGCGATGCACGCGCGAAAACATCCCGTTCGAAGATGCGTTTGTAAAACTCGTTTTCCCGCCCAGCAAGCGAGGCTAGACTGCTTCTTCTGTACGACACTGCAATTGGGGCGAAGCGGAGGACTTGGTGACGCTCAATAAACTTCCTGTAGCGGCAAATCAGCGATTCTTCGAAGACATCAAAGCTGACCAAGTGTATGAG
>JBAPOM010000111.1:0-15297 GCA_049279635.1 Candidatus Acidiferrales bacterium | reverse complement strand
GTCTACGAATGGGTGATCGAGAAGCGCCCGATTCCGGTCGTTCCAATTTTCGTCAACGCGTACCTTCCGCCGCTGCCGACGGCGCGCCGCTGCGCGGACCTCGGCAAGGCGATTGCGAAAGTGATTGCTGCCCGCCCCGAGAATGTCGCGATCGTCGCCAGCGGCGGCATGTCGCACTTCCCGGGCACGTGGAAATATCCGAAGCCGGACTTCGATTTCGACCACTGGGCCATCGCTCAGATGGAGCAGGGAAATGAGGAAGCGCTCATCAATCTCACCAACGAGCAGCTCGACGAAGTCGGCAACACCGAGATGCTCTCGTGGATGATCATGTTCGGCGCGATCGGAAACCTGCCGGGCGAGCTCGTCACCTACCAGCCCACGTGGCACCACGGCCACGCGGTGATGCGCTTCCTCCCGCACAAAGGAATTGGACAATCGAAGGAAGGCGCCGCTGGAGCCGCCAAGTACCAGTTCAAGGGTGGCTACGAATTCTACAAGCACCCTTCTCCGGCGGCTTACAAGCTGAATAAGGTGCTCTACGACAGCCGCCACAAGCGCGAGTTGCGGCTGCGGTTGATCCACGACCTTCCTTCCGTGGCTAAGGAATACGGCATGACGCCCGAAGAAGCGAAAGTGCTGGAAACGCTGCAGGACGACGACATCGAGAAGTTCCGCGACGGGCAGGTCCATCCGCTCGTCGAGGCGGGCGCGCATCCGCTGGGCATGTGGATGGCCGTCATCCAGATCCACTCCGAGTTGCGCAAGCTTCGCGCCGCCAAGGGCGAGCTGGAAAAGGCCGGCGCCACTCAGTAACCGAAAGTCGCTCTCGGTCTAGTTCGCTTGCTTTTCGGGTGGATGGTTTTTGCCACGCGCCCGGATGCACGCCCGGATTCTTGGCGCACACACAAGGGCTGTCATCCCGAGCGGAGCCCCGCGCGCCTTTGTATTCCCCGCGTTTTGTGCGGGCGCGGGACGCAGCGAGGGATCTGCTCTGGCTCCTTTAGGTGTGTGGCGTGGGCGTACTTCGAAACAACATTTCAGTCGGGGGAGAAACCATGAAGGTTGGTCTCGCAGGACAAGGCGCTTTTGGCGTAAAGCATCTCGAGGCCGTGGCCAATATTCCCGGCATCGAGGTCATCACTTTGACGGGCGGCAATCCGGCCTCGACGGAAGAAGTTGCCAAGCGTTTCAAAATTCCGCACTGGACCAGCGATCTCGCCGAAAGCCTGAAACAGCCCGGCCTCGAAGCCATGATCCTCGCGAGCCCCACCGGCATGCACGCGAGCCAGGGCGTGCAGTGCATGCGCGCCGGCAAGCACGTCCACATCGAAATTCCCATCGCCGATTCGCTCGCCGATTCCGAGATGCTGGTCAAGGTCCAGAAGGAAACCGGCGTCGTCTGCATGGGCGGCCACACGCGCCGCTTCAATCCGAGCCATCAGTACGTGCACAAGAAGATCAAGGCCGGCGAGCTCAAAGTCCTGCAGATGAACGTGCAGACCTACTTCTTTCGTCGCACGAATATGAATGCCGCCGGCAAGCCCCGCAGCTGGACCGACCACCTGCTCTGGCACCACGCCTGCCACACCGTCGATCTCTTCCAGTATCAGACCGGCGAACTCGTCTCCGATTGCTACGCCGTGCAGGGCCCCATGCACCCCGAGCTGAAAATCGCGATGGACATGGGCATCGTGATGAAAGTGCCCTCGGGCGCCATCTGCACTCTCTCGCTCTCGTTCAACAACAAAGGCCCGCTCGGCACGCGCTTCCGCTACATCTGCGACAACGGAACGTTCCAGGCCTATTACGACGATCTGGTCGATGGCGAGGACAAGAAGATCGATCTCTCGCACGTGGATGTTTCGATGAACGGCATCGAGTTGCAGGACCGCGAATTTTTCGCCGCGATCAAAGAGAAGCGGGAGCCCAACGCCAGCGTCCAGCAGTGCTACACGGCGATGCAGGTCCTCGACCGCCTCGAGAAAATCCTGAATTCCTCGGCGAAAGCCACATCAAAAGGCTAATACTCGCGAGGCGTTGCGCAGGGCGGGGGCCAAGGTTCAAATGTAGCGCCGCGGTCTTTAGCGCGGCATCTTCGCCTCGCACGTCCCAGTGGCACCGACAATCCTGTCGGTGCTCTTACGCCTTGCGTTGTACACTCTCCCATCATTCAAATCATTCACGGGGGGGGGGGGAACCCAAATGCAAATCACCGACGAAATGATCGAGCGGCTCACGATTCGCGAGATGATCGAAAACTGGGTGTTGTGGCGCGACGCCCTGATGTGGAAGGAATTTCGCGGCCTCTGGCACGACGACGGCCGCATGATGGCCACCTGGACGCAAGGCACCGCCGACCAATTCATCGAAATGAGCAAGCAGGGCTTCGCCAAGGGCGTCCGCATCCTGCATTTTCTTGGGGGCAGCACGATCGAGGTGCGGGGCACGCGCGCCTTCTCGCAAACGAAAATGACGATCGCGCAGCGCGCCCTCGTTCACGACGTGCTGTGCGACGTCGTCTGCACCGGGCGATTCTGCGATTTCTGGGAAAAGCGCGCCGGCCGCTGGGGTCTCGTCCTGCGCCAGCCGATCTACGAAAAGGATCGCATGGATCCCGTTGATCCCGCCGCCAAACTCACACTCGATCAAAAGCTTCTCGCCACATTTCCCGAGGGCTATCGCCATCTCGCCTACCTGCAAACGCAGATCGGCTACAAAATCAAAATGGACATGCCCGGCCTCACCGGCCCCGAAGTCGAAAAACTCTACGTCCGCGCCTCCTCTTGGCTCGCGGGCGCCCCGCTATAAGCGCGCAAATCGCGTCCTCTTTAGGGAGATAAGGTTTAGGGAGATAAGGGAATTGAACCCCTCGCGGCTGCCTAAGCCAGTCCAGCGCTTCTAAGCCGGCAAATTCCCCTCTGTCGAGGGATTTGTTGCAGGGTGGCGGCGCAGCCCGAGACGCGACCGTCCTATCGGAGTACGGGGGAAACCTCGGGAAAATGAATCTTCAGCTTATAGCAGATGTAGAGAACCAGGATCGCTCCCAGTGTAGAAAAAATGAGGCCGGCGGGATGATATCGTTCGTTCTTCGGGCGCAAAAACAGGTGGGTAACGGCGCCGCCGATGATCGATCCGATGATGCCGAGCACGATCGTCCAGAACATCGTTATGTGCACATGCATCACCGATTTCGCGATAACCCCCGAGATTAGCCCAATGAGAATATACCAGATCAAGTGAAACATACTTTTCTCCCCATCGGTTGCCTTCAGAACGTCGTCGAGTATAAGTCAGGGTTTGGCCATTAACCCGGAATTTCCGATTTGGACCTCTGTCTCGCGGATTACCGACTGAAGGTCAGCAACGCATCCGTAAAGCGGTACTCACCTCGCCACCGTACTGTGCCACCGGCCCAATTACGGTTAGTGCTTGAGGTATATCCCCACATCAAAACGGTCGTGATCCCAATCTGCATGGTGATCGCGGCACCATTGCCGATCATTGTCCAAGCGGGCGACATCTCGGTCCACTTGCGAGCTCCTTTCGCCGTGCTTCGCAACATCACGATCGACTCTTGCTCGATCGGCTTCAAGCCGTTTCTGGCAATCCTTGCTCGGGTCGCCAAAGGTTACATGCCCCATTGGCAGCGTGAACGCGAATGCCAAAGCAGAGCCGAGGGCCAGGCGAACGATTTGCTTTTTCATTGTTTACTCCTAGAAGAGATTAAACTGCTTGGGACAGTAAGCATGCTACACATCAAGCGTAGCCAGCCTCGTTCATGGCTGTCTGTGCAGTTTGGAACACATTTACAAATTGGCACAACCACGAGCCATATGATTTACTCGGCAGTCTGTCTGCCAACTCCCCCAGCGGGAACCGGACATGTCCGGCTAGCACCTATCAGGCATAGCTACCTTGCTCCCGCCTTAACCCCTCGACCGGCCCCATTTTTACTTACGTTTTCTTCTCCTGTAACATCACGTTCGTGAAGCCTGTGGAATTGCTTGGCCAGGCGCTTTCTCGCGACGGCACCGTCCTCAAGCTGGTTCGTCGCGGCGACGAATACATCATCCTTGCCAACGGCAGGAGCCTGATGTCGAGCCGCATGCACGGCTCGGAGGAAGCGCTGGCGACGTTCGCCTGCAGCCGCGCGCGCAGGCTGGAACGCCCATGCGTGCTCATCGGCGGGCTCGGCCTGGGATTCACGCTGCGGGCGGCGCTCGATCTGCTGCCAGCGGGCGCGGTGGTTTTGGCCGCAGAGATCGTCCCCGCGGTCGTCGAGTGGAATCGCGGTCCGCTCGGGCCGCTGGCCGGGGAGCCGCTGAACGATTCGCGCGTGCGAGTCGAGATCGACGACGTCGCCATCACGCTCGCTTCGCGCCGCAGCCAGTTCGATGCGATCCTGCTCGATGTGGACAATGGCCCAGCCGCCTTTGCCGGCTCCAACAACGCCGGCCTCTACGATGATCGCGGAATCGCCTCAGCCTTCGCCGCTCTCAAGATGGATGGTGTGCTGGCGGTTTGGTCTGCGCGCGAAGACCGGAAATTCGAACAGCGCCTACGCCACGGCAGGTTCGAAGTCGAGGTCGAACGCGTCCGCGCCCGCCTGAAACACGGCGGCCCATCCCACACAATTTTCCTGGGTCGCAAATCTCCAGGCAGGTGACGGCGCCCGGGCGAAACAAGCTCACGATGAACGGTGTTCAGGCAAGAATGAGGCCAGGTCTGCTCGTCAGTCCCAAATCTGCCCTCAAGTACAGGTGATATTCGCCGCGCGTTGTGCCAGTCTGTTCGCGGCGATGGAATCGCCCCGTTCCCCAGGGCGGGAACTGGACGCTCTTTGACAATTTGGGAAGCGAAAACAGTCCGATCGGTGGAATCGCGATCCTTCAGAGTTTGTGTGAGCCTCAGCCCGCGAGGGCATCGGTGGAAGCGTGGGCCTTTAGGCCCGCGGAAAGGCGCAGTAGAACAGATGGGCTTTAGCCCTGGTTTTCAACCCGGCGAGTCCGGCATTCTCCGCGTTCTCTGCGCCCTTGCGGTGAGCCGTTGTTCTTCTCTGTGCTCTCTGTGGTTTTTCTCAGTGTCCTCTGTGTTTCGTACGCACGCGCGGCTGGCACGAATCCAGCCATTTACCATCGTTTCTAATCGACACTGCGGCGATTAGAAACCTCCGTAAGCGCATGAAAACAAACGAAGGGTGTGCATTCTAATCGACACAGTAAGAGACCCCTTCGCGGACGAGCTTTTTGCAGCGATTACGACGTGACCGGGTTGGGTTTTGCGGGGTTGATCTGCAGGTCGGCGATGGCTTGTTCGACCACACCGCGATCGATCTTGCCGGCGTCGCGCAATTCGCACAGCGTGGCGAGCACCACGAATCGCGAATCCACCTCGAAGAAGTCGCGCAAGTCGGCGCGTCCTTCGCTGCGCCCGAAGCCGTCGGTGCCGAGCGACGCGAGCGGCCGCGGCATCCACTTCGCGATCATGTTCGGCAGCGTCTTCAGGTAGTCCGAAGCAGCGACGAGCACGCCGGGCGCGTTCTCAAGCTGTTGTGTGACGTATGGCACGCGCGGCTTTTCGCCGGGATGCAACCGGTTCCAGCGTTCCACGTCGATGCCGTCGCGGTAGAGCGCCTTGTAGCTCGTCACGCTCCAGACGTCGGCCGCCACGCCGTACTTCTCGGCAAGTATTTCCTGCGCGCGCAGCACTTCGTTCAGAATCGCGCCGCTGCCAAACAGCTGTGCGCGAAGTTTCGATTTCGGGCCGTTCGGTTTGGCGTCCGACTTCACATCGGGCGTCTTGAGTTCGCTCGCCGCGCGGAAACGGTACATCCCCTTCAGGATGCCGTCGCGCACTCCTTCCGGCATTGGCGGATGCGCGTAGTTCTCGTTCATCACCGTCACGTAGTAGAAGATGTTTTCGCCGCCCTTGTACATCCGGCGAATCCCGTCCTGCACGATCACCGCAATCTCGTAGGCGAACGCCGGATCGTATGCCAGCAGATTCGGAACCGAGAGCGCCAGCACGTGGCTGTTCCCGTCCTGATGCTGCAATCCCTCGCCCGAGAGCGTCGTCCGCCCCGCCGTCCCCCCGAACAAGAACCCGCGCGTGCGCATGTCCGCCGCCGCCCAGATGAAATCCGCCACCCGCTGGAATCCGAACATCGAGTAGTAAATGAAAAACGGAATCGTGTTCACGCCGTACGTCGCATAGGCCGAGCCCGCCGCGATGAACGATGAAATCGACCCCGCCTCCGTGATTCCTTCCTCGAGAATCTGCCCGCTCTTCGTTTCGTTGTAGTAGAGCAGCATGTCGCTGTCGACCGGCTCGTACTTCTGCCCCACGCTCGAATAGATTCCCGCCGTGCGAAACAGCGACTCCATGCCAAACGTCCTCGCTTCGTCGGGAACGATCGGCACGATCAGATGGCCGATCTCAGGATCCTTCAACATCTTCCGCAGCATCTGCACGAACGCCATCGTCGTCGAAAAGTCGCGCCCGCCGCTGCCTTGCAGAAATTCCTGGAACAACTCGTCGTGGTCCGCGACGAGCGGCTTCGAGCGCACGTGCCGCTGCGGCACGTAGCCGCACAAGGCAGCACGCCGTTCTTTCAGGTAGCGAATCTCCTCGCTGTCCTCCGGTGGACGGTAGAAAGCCACGTGCATGCACTCTTCGTCGTTCAGCGGAATATCGAAGCGCGAACGGAAAATCAGCAGCTCTTCCTCATTCAGCTTCTTCTGCTGGTGCGTCACGTTCTTGCCTTCGCCCGCCTCGCCCAGTCCGTAGCCCTTGATCGTCCGCGCCAGGATCACGGTCGGCGAACCTTTATGCTCGAAGGCTTTCTTGTACGCCGCATACACCTTCAGCGGATCGTGCCCGCCCAATCGCAGCCGCCGCAGATGCTCGTCCGACAGCGGCTCGACCAGCTTCAGCAGCCGCGGATCGGAGCCGAAGAAGTGCTCGCGCACGTACGCGCCTGATGAAACGGTCAGCTTCTGATACTCGCCGTCGACCATCTCGCCCATGCGTTTCACCAAGAGGCCTTCGGAATCCTGCGCTAGGATCGGATCCCACTCGCTACCCCACAGCACCTTGATCACGTTCCAGCCCGCGCCGCGAAACGCCGACTCCAGTTCCTGAATGATCTGGCCGTTGCCGCGCACCGGGCCATCCAGGCGCTGCAGGTTGCAATTGATGACGAAAATCAAGTTGTCGAGCTTCTCGCGCGAGGCCAGCGTGATCGCACCGAGCGATTCGGGCTCGTCCGTTTCACCGTCGCCGAGGAACGCCCACACCTTCGAATCCGACGCCGGCTTCAATCCGCGGTTCTCGAGGTAGCGGCTGAAGCGCGCCTGATAGATCGACATCAGCGGCCCGAGTCCCATCGAGACCGTCGGAAATTCCCAGAACCCCGGCATCAGCCATGGATGCGGATAAGAAGAGAGCCCGCCGCCCGGCTTCAACTCGCGGCGAAAGTTTTCCAGCTGCTGCGCGGTGAGGCGGCCTTCGAGAAATGCGCGCGCGTAAATTCCAGGAGAAGCGTGGCCCTGAAAATAAATGGTGTCGCCTTCGAACGTCTCGGTGCGGGCGCGAAAGAAATGGTTGAAGCCAATTTCGTAGAGAGTGGCGGCCGAAGCGTAGGTCGAGATGTGGCCGCCGATGCCGTTCTCATGCTTGTTCGCGCGCACCACCATCGCGAGCGCGTTCCAGCGAATCAGGCTCTTGATGCGGCGCTCGAGCGCCTGATCGCCGGGGAAATCCGGCTGCAGCTCGGCGGGAATCGTGTTCGTGTAAGGCGTGTTGGCCGAGAAAGGAAGCTTCACACCGATCACGGTGGCGTGCGTGCGCAACCGCTCGAGAATCTCCATGGCCACTTCGGGCCCGCTCGACTGCAGCACCGAATCGAGCGACTCGAGCCACTCCTGGATCTCTGCGTCGTCCAGCCCCTGCAATCGCGACACGACAGTTTCGTTTTCCATCGGCCTCAATGACTATTATACGACGCACACGCCGTTACGTTGGTTGGATTGCGATGAGCGTTGCGGATTCAGGTTGCGGCTGAAAGTATCCAGTTAAAAGGCAAAATCCGAAGGAGCTTCGTCGCGGATGCCTTCCCGTGCCAACCGCAATTGGGATTGGTGCAGGAAATCTCCTCGTCTCCAAACATCTGCATCGCCTCAGTCTCCGAGAGCGACGCGTTCGCACATTTTCTTTGTAGGTTGATGTTGTGGCGGCTCTTGGGGCATTCGAAAACGACTCGATAGGCTTTGCTCATGTTCCATCGTAACACCTTCGACATCCGGTTTTGACGGCACGTTTGGGGTACCATTCCAAGTCGACATGTGTTATAGTCTCTTTGCGCTTAATACTTTCGGTTGTGTTGTGCGGTCCCTCTGGTTCAAGACCTGATCTGAGAATACCCGCCACCAGTTTTCACCGTACGTCTTCAGCGTAATCTAAAACAAGACTGGCCAAGAGCCGATCGCGCCCGCACGGAGTTTCGTGCCGGCCGACCTCTTCCGCCAGCAAGAAAGCAAAATGCAGAATTTCTCAGAATTACCCATCTCTTCTTCTATGAAGGAGAGACTGGCAGCGGCGAATTTCCTCGTTCCGACGCCCGTACAGGCCGCGACGATCCCGCAAGCCATTGAAGGCAAGGACGTGCTTGCGACCGCCCAAACCGGAACCGGAAAGACGCTCGCGTTTCTCATTCCGATCATGGAGCGGCTCACCGCGCGAAACGCGGCTGGAATCGCCGCGCTCGTGCTCGTTCCCACGCGCGAGCTGGCCATGCAAGTGGTCGAGCAATACAACGTGCTGCGCGGAAGGCATCTGGCCCCTGCAGCGCTCGTGGTGGGTGGTTTGGCCGAAGGGCCGCAACTCACCGCAATCCGCAAAGGGGCTCGCATCGTCGTCGCGACTCCCGGCCGATTGGAGGATTATCTCGACCGGCGGCTGATCCAGTTCGGGGCGCTACAAACGCTCGTTCTCGATGAAGCCGATCGCATGTTGGACATGGGATTCCTTCCCTCGATTCGCAGGATCGTCGCGATCCTTCCGAAAGACCGGCAGACGATGTGCTTCTCTGCGACGCTCGAAGCATCTGTCGCGCACCTCGTGAAGGACTACCTGAAAAATCCGGTACGCCTCGCATTCGGGTCCACGCTCAAGCCATCGGAAAATGTGCGGCTTCAGGCGTTCGAAGTAGCCGCGGACGGAAAGCAGGACATGCTCCATCACCTGCTTACCCGCGAAAGTGGCCGGTGCCTCGTATTCTCGCGCACGAAGCGCGGAGCGGAGAGAATCGCCAGGGCCCTTGTCCGGCAAGGCATCAACGCGGCCATGATCCATGGCGACCGCTCGCAATCGCAACGGACGGCCGCTCTCACGGGATTCCAGCAAGGGCACTACCGCGTCCTCGTGGCGACGGACGTAGCCTCGCGCGGAATTCACGTACAGGATATCGCGCACGTCATCAATTATGACCTCCCCGAGCTGGCGGAGAACTTCATTCACCGCGTTGGACGTACGGGAAGAGCAGGCGAACAGGGCGTGGCCTCGACGCTTTTTCTACGAGAACAGCGCACCGAGCTGTTTCAGCTGGAGCGCACTCTCGGCATTCGGATCGAGAGGATGCCGGTCGATTCGAGAGCTGTCGAACGGATTGCGAACGAAAGCCGGGTGCGAACGAATTCCTTGCCGACGACCGGGGGCAAGAGCCGGTTGGTTCGCCTGCCGGGAGAGTATCTCCAGGTGCAAATGGAAAGCTAGCGCCCGCATCGATTTTAGGAAGGAATTTCCGCTGGTGATGGTATGGTCTTGGGGGCTTTGACGGCCGAATTTCGGCCTTCACCTCAAAAAGGAGAGGTCTTTGCCGCTCGCGATTCATGAAAAGGACGAACGAGTCCAAAGTCTCATCGGCCACAAGGGCAGGGAAGCGCGTTATTTGCTCCACGATGAAGTGAGTGACGCGCTGCCGGGCGAGGTGCGTCCGCCCGAGGAAATTCGCAGCATATTTTCCGCGTTCGATCCCGACGGCGCTCGCGAAGATGCCGCTGTGGAGACGGCCCCGCACGAGGCGCTCGATTCCGCCGAATTCGGGGCGCCGGAAGCCCACGCAAGCGTGGAAGGAAGCCGCGGCGAGGAAGTCGAACTCGACGAGACGGCGCACCTGCTGGACAAGACGAACGATCCGGTTCGTCTGTACCTGCGCGAGATGGGAAGCGTGCCGCTGCTGAAGCGCGAAGGTGAAGTGGTGCTGGCGAAACGCATCGAGCGCGGCCACGGCCTCGTCCTCAAGACGATTTCGCGGTCTCCGATTATTTTGCAGGAGGTGATCGCGGTTGGACGGGAACTGCGCGAAGGCGCGCGTTCGATCAAAGAAATCGTTCAATTCGGCGAAGAGGAAATAACGGAAGAGCAGCTGGAAAGTAAGACCCGGCAGACATTGCGGATCATCGACCGCATCGAACAACTCTACGCTGCAGGCGTGAAGCAGCTCAATCGATTCGAGAACGTGTCGAAATCGAATAAGCGCGGCTACGCCCGAGCGAGGCGCCAGTTGATTCAGACGCGAATCGAGATGTCGCGGCTGGTGCGCTCCATCAATCTCAATCCGCAGGAAAAGAAGCGGCTGATCGAGAAGCTGCGCCACACGGTCGAGCAGGTTCATTGGCTCGAGCGCGAACGCGCGCGGCTGGAGCGCCGCATCGGCAGCGCTCGCGGTGAGTTGCGTGCGCGCCGCAAGGAGCTGAAAGAGATCGAGGAAGCGAGCCTCGTAGGGCTCGCGGCGTTGAAGCGTTCGCTTGGCCCGGTCATGCGCGGCGAGGCGGAAGCGGAACAAGCCAAGAAAGAGCTCACCGAGGCGAATCTTCGCCTCGTCGTATCCATCGCCAAGAAATACACGAACCGCGGGCTGGAATTTCTGGACCTGATTCAGGAAGGAAACATCGGCCTGATGCGGGGGGTGGACAAATTCGAGTGGCGCCGGGGATACAAATTCTCGACGTACGCAACCTGGTGGATTCGCCAGGCCGTGTCGCGAGCGATTGCCGATAAGGCGCGCACGATTCGCGTCCCCGTGCACATGTTCGAAGCGATCAACAAGCAGCTCCGCGCCAGCCGGCAGCTCGTGCAGGAACTGGGCCGCGAGCCCACCGCCGAGGAAATCGCGCAGCGCATGGAATGCAGCGTCGAACAGGTGCGCAAAAATCGGAAGATCGCGCAACGGCCCGTGTCGTTCGAGGCGCCGATCGGCGAGGACGAAGAGTCGCACCTGGGCGACCTGCTTGAGGATAAGGAAGCGGTTTCCCCGTCGGACGCCGCGATCAGCCTGAATCTGAAGGAAAAGATGGCGTCGATGTTGAAGACGCTCACCCCCCGCGAGGAGACCATCATCAAGATGCGGTTTGGGCTCGACGAGGGCGGCGAGCGCACACTCGAGGAAGTCGGCAAGACGTTTGCCGTCACCCGCGAGCGCATCCGCCAGATTGAAGCGAAGGCGTTGCGCGCGCTGCGCCATCCGACGCGCTCGGGACAATTTCGGGTCTTTCTGCAAGGCTCTTTGTAGACGAGAAGGAGAAGGACATGAAGAATCTGTTTGTGGGCAATATGAGTTTCCAAACCACCGAAAGCGAGCTGGGCGATCTCTTCCGGGCGTTTGGGCAGGTCTCGCGGGTTCACATCGCGATGGATCGGGAGACAGGCCGGGCGCGCGGCTTTGCTTTCGTCGAAATGCCGAATGATGACGAGGCTGCGAAGGCGATCGCCGGCCTCGACGGCAAAGATGTTGGCGGGCGCAATCTCAAGGTCAACGAGGCGCGCCCGAAGGAGCGTAGCAGCGGGCCGCCGCGGGGCGGCAGTGGCGGCGGTGGTCGTGGCCGCGGCGGGTTTTCGAACGAGGATTATCGCGAGGCCCCGCGCCAGCCGCGCGAGCCCCGCTGGTAGCATTACCCAGGTAGTGCTTGGGTCGTTGTTGAGGTTGAATCAAAATCCAAGGAGGCTTTATGGCCACTACATTCCTGAAACGCCAAAAAGAAATGAAGCGACTCGAAAAGCAGCGCGAGAAAGCCGAACGCCGCGCGCAAAAGAAGGCTGCCGGCGCTGCGGGCGCCGAAGATTCGCCTGAAAACGTGCATTCAACCGACTACGACCCGTGGGCTGACAATCCGGTTGAGCCCGAGCCAAAGCACCAAAACTAATCCGCAGCGCCCGCCGCACGAGCTTCGCGGGAATGCCCGCGCAGCTCATGAAGCACCTCTATAAGAGCCCGCTGGTACGTCGGTCCCATAATCGTATAGGCCACATGGGTCGAATGGGCTATCGACGGGCACGCATCCCCCGGCCTAGTCTGGACGTTGGACGCGTCCCGAGTGTACGGCCGAACTCCTAGAGCGGAGGATGCAATAGACCTATTGCAGTGATTCGGTTAAATGGCTGGCTTCCATATACGTGCCGCACGCGGCGACTGAACCCACCCGACAGAGGTCACTTGTTAAGGGTTCATTGCTCGCAAATTTCGGGAACTTTTCTGACGGCTGAATGGAATCTGCTATAGCAACCACCGAACGCACGATACGGGAGAATACGCATGCAATTTCGCTCGAAAGCTGCTCTTGCTGTGCTGGCTCTGGCGCTGGGTTGCACCCCGGCACTGGCCCAGGGCGACCCCCAGGATCCTCCTGCCCAGCAGCAAGGACCTCGCAACGGCTTCGGCCAGCGCGGCCCGATGGGCAAAATGCGTACGATGGGGCCGGGCGGCGATGACGGAGCGGGATGGGGCCGTATGCGTGGCGGTTTTGACCGAGGCGGCCGCATGGGCGGCGGTTTCCAGCGTGGTGGTCGCATGGGCGGGCGCGGTTTCGGCAGGGGCCAGCGGGAATTTGGTCTCATGGGCCCGTTGCGCGATCCGGACGTTCGCAAGCAGGCCGGCATCACCGACGAGCAATTCGCCAAGATTCGCGGGCAGGAGTCCGATTTCCGCAAGAACGAAATTCGCGACCGCGCCGACCTCCAGGTGAAGCGCATCGACCTAAGAGATCTGCTCGCCGCCGACAAGCCCGATCGCGCCGCGATCGATAGCAAGCTGCAGGAAATCAGCGCCTCGCAGCTTGCCCTCCAGAAGGCCGCGGTGGACTATCGCCTCGACATGCGGGACGCAATTACTCCTGCGCAGCGCGACAAGCTTCGCCAGTTGATGAAAGACCGCCGACAGCGCGGCGGCGGCCGTGCCGGGGGCCCCAGCGGCGGCCCTCAAGCAATGGGCCGTAGAGGACAGCGCCAGCGCGGCGGCAACGGGCCGGCCCCTGCTCCGCAGGCGAATCCGCAGCCCGCGCCTCCGCCCAACAACTAGCAGACTCTACTGGTGGTTCGTCCACGCCGGAGTGTGCCCCACCTTTCGGTTTTGTAAGGTGGGCTGCTCCGCCGTCACGCCCACCTTTGGATCGCCATCAGCGTCTGATCGTCCGCTTGTCGCACGCCAGCCGAGTGCCGCTGTATGTCTCCGAGACATGCAGCCACGAGCTCTCTAGGCGGCCAGCCGTGGCGCTCGCCGAGGGCAGCCGAAAGCCCGTCAATGCCGTATTCCCGACCGGACGTATTGTTTGCTTCCGAGATTCCGTCGGTGAAAAGCAGCAAGCTGTCGCGCGGCTCGAGCCGGACCCGGCAAACCGTGTAGCGGCTGGTCGAAAAAAGGCCGAGCGGCAATCCAGTCGAACCAATCTGCTTCACACCGTCCAGGGAGATCATCAGCGCTGGCGCATGGCCCGCACTCGCAATTTCGATTGCACCCGATCGGCCAGCGCGGCCACACACCAGCGTCGCATATTGCCCTGCGGTCGTGCTTTGGCAGAAGAGGCGATTGGCCATCTCGAGCAGCTTGCCGAGTTCCATATCCGTCCTCGCGAGGCTGCGGAACATCGCGTGCAGATGGGTCATCAGGAGCGACGCCGCCACGCCTTTTCCGGAAACGTCCCCGAGAAGGAAGATCAAGTCGCCATCCGCGCTGGCCGGAGATAACAGGTCAAAGTAGTCGCCGCTCACCATGCCAGCGGGCTTGTACTGGTAATGAATGCGCCAGTCGCGGAACTCCGCGTCGCTCTGCGGCAGCAGCCCGCGCTGCACTTGCGATGCGAGCTCGAGGTCGCGCTCGAGCGCGCGCTGCTCGTCGCTCGAGAGGTGGTCAAGGCACAGCCGCGTCAGCGGATCGGCGATGAGGCGGTCTTTCTCCACCGTGTCGTGGCAGACATCGCAAATCCCGTAGGTGCCGGCGTCCATTCGTTGCACCGCAGAATCCACCTCTTCGAGTAGCTCGACGAAAGGGGCCGTTGTGGCCGCCGGTTCGCTCGCCGGAATGCTGGAAAGCAGAAGCTTGATTTCGTCCCGCCGTTTTTCGAGTTGTTCGCGAATGTAAGGATCGACGATTGCAGGCACGGTTTTCGCCTCCCGTTCTGAGATTCTCGCAGTTTGCGTCGCGGCGCCATCCGATTCGGGCATGGAACTTACCTCCTGACGGTTTCGGGGTTAGATTCACCGGCGACCGCCCGCGATTCGGCTTCCAAAGTGTCGAGCAGGGTGCGGCCGGCCTTGCGTTCGAGGCGCGCCAGGCGCTTTTCGAAGCGCGCGCGCCCTGCGCGATAGGCGTGCGGCGCGATCGTGCCGAGCCGGTCGGCCTTGCGCAATTCAGCAATGGCTTTCCGCGCGAGCGCAGCGGCGCGATGCGGCTCGCGGGCGCGGCGTTCGTAGTGGATGGCGAGCTGCTCGTAGGCTTCCAATCCTTCGCGCGAACCTCCCAGCATGCCTTCCCAGAGGCTGCATGCGAGCGCGTGGTCGCCTGCGCGCTTTGCGAGGCGCGCGAGCGACCGCCGCGCCGCCCGGTCCGTTTCCGGCGGTAATTCAAAAGTGATCGAACGCTCGTAGAGCTTGCGCGCGCGAAGATCCTCGCCGCGGCGCTCGCAGATCCGCGAGACGCCGAACAGCTCGAATCCGTCCTGTCCGTGCGTTTCAGGATTGCCGATGAGCGAAATCACGCGGGTCGCCAGTGCGGCCAATCCCCGCAGGTCCATCTGGTTGTGATGAAAAATCGGGACGAGTGGCTCGGGAGGCGCGCCTCGCAAGTAGTCGAAATAAATCTGTGGAATCAGCTCGGACATTACGTCCGCCCCGCGATTCCAGCCGAGCACGTGCTTTTCGAGCTCCGGCAAGCGGACAGACCCGAGCCGCAGCCGCCACAGCGCGCGCGCCGGATGCAGAAAATCGAGATGCGCGCGCGGCGCGGGCGGCTTGATCGTGCGCGTC
>JBAPOM010000110.1:0-9336 GCA_049279635.1 Candidatus Acidiferrales bacterium | reverse complement strand
GCCGGAATCCACACCGTGCAGAGCCCCGCAGAAATCGGCGGAACAATGGCCGCCGTGATTAAGAAGTGACAAAAGCGAGGCAGGGAAGCAGGAAGCAAGGACGCAGGGAAAAGGCGGCGGCCCATGGCGATCCGCACATACCGCGACCTCGAAGTGTTTCAAGAATCCTATGCCGCGGCTCTCGACGTATCGAAACTCGCGAAGCGTTTCCCGCCTTTCGAGCAATTGGAATTGGGGCGACAAATCAGAAGGGCCGCGCGATCGATTCCCGCGAATATCGTCGAAGGATGGGCCAAGCGGCAATCGGTAGCGGAGTTCAAGCGTTATCTTCAAGTTGCGGTCGGTTCCTGCGACGAAGTCAAGATGTGGCTCGAAATGAGCAAGGACGAAGGATATATTTCGCAAGAAATATTCGAGACGCGAACGTCCCGTTACAATCGAATCGGAGCGATGCTCGCGAGCCTTTGGAAAAACTGGCAAGGACCCGCGCGATGAGCTGCGGTTTGTCCCTGCTTCTTTGCTTCCGTGCTTCCTGCATCCCATTTCATAAACAGTCAAAAAATCACCGTGGAGGGACTTCACTTGTCCGTTGAACGCACTCTCGCAATCATCAAGCCAGACGCGGTCGGCCGCGGCCTGACCGCCGACATTTTGAGCCGCATCCACGCGGCGAAATTCCAGATCGTGGCGATCAAGTCGCTGCGGCTGACGAAATCCGAAGCCGAGGGATTCTACGCCGTTCATCGCGAGCGCCCATTTTTCGGCGAGCTGACCGAATTCATGAGCTCGGGCAAGGCGGTGGTGATCATCCTCGAGGCGGAAAACGCGATCGCGAAGTGGCGCGAAACGATGGGCGCCACCGATCCCGCCAAGGCCGCGCCCGGCTCGATCCGCCGCGAGCTCGGCACCAGCATCCAGTACAACTGCACGCACGGCTCCGACGCGACGCAGACAGCCGCGTTCGAAATCGGCTATTTTTTCTCCGGCCTCGAGCTGATCTAGGACTCTGCCTTGGAATTTCCGGATGCCCCACCTGCCCTGAGCGAAGCCGAAGGGTCCTCGGTTTGTGAGGGGGGGCTTTTGACTTTGCTTTTCGGTCCCTGGGTCGATAGCTTTCGCCGGCTGAATCGGCGGTAAGATGGGCATCGTGCCCATGGACCCCTCGCGCGAACTCGGCAGGCTGCTGCTGATTGCCGGCATCGTAATCGTCGGCGCGGGTGCGTTTCTGTTTTTCGGCGCGAAGTTGCCGTTCCGGCTCGGCCGGCTTCCGGGCGACATTTCCTATCAGGGCCGCCACGGCAGCTTTTATTTTCCGGTCGTTACGTGCCTGCTGGTCAGCGCCGCGCTGACGCTCGTATTTTGGGTCGTGAGCTATTTCCGGCGATAGCGGACCAATGACGCCATGAGCCAAACGCCCCTTTTCGATTTCGACATCATGCCCGAGCGCCACATCTGGCGCGTCAGCGAATTCACCGAGCGCGTCGGCGAACTCCTCGAAGGCGAATTCCCGGATGTGTGGATTGAGGGCGAGGTGTCGAATTTCAAGGCGTCGCAAGCGGGGCATCTTTACTTCACGCTGAAGGACGCGCGGGCGCAGCTGCGGTGCGTCTGTTTCCGCGATCAGGTCCGCGGGCTGAAGTTCCGCCCGGAAGACGGCCTGCACATCACCGTGCGCGGATCGCTGGGCGTCTACGAGATGCGCGGCGAATATCAGCTCTACGTCAGCCACATCGAGCCGGTCGGATTGGGCGCGCTGCAGCTTGCCTTCGAGCAGCTGAAAAAGAAACTCGAGGGCGAAGGGCTCTTCGAGGAAGCGCGCAAACGGCCGCTGCCCGTGCTGCCGCGCTGCATCGGCGTGGTCTCGTCGCCCAGCGGCGCCGCGATTCGCGACATCCTGCGCGTCCTCAAGCGGCGCTTCGCCAACGTGCGCGTCCAGCTCTATCCGGTGAAGGTGCAGGGAGACGGCGCAGCCGTGGAGATCGCCGCGGCGCTGCGCTATTTCAGCCGCGCGCGCTCCGTGGACGTCGTGATCGTGGCGCGCGGCGGCGGCTCGCTCGAAGATCTGTGGGCGTTCAACGAGGAAATCGTGGCGCGCGCGATCGCAGCCTCCGAAATTCCCGTGATCACCGGCGTGGGCCACGAGACGGATTTCACGATCGCCGATTTTGTCGCCGACCTGCGCGCGCCCACGCCTTCGGCCGCGGCCGAGATCGTGCTGCGCTCGCGGCAGGAATTCGACCGCCAGATCGTCGAGCACCAGCAGCATCTCGTCCATCACATCCGGTATTTGCTGTCGGAGCGGCGCCATCGCGTGCGCGATTTGCAGACGCATCGCGGATTCTGGCAGCTCGAAGCGCTCGTGCGGCAGCGGCGGCAGCACGTCGATGATCTCGCCGCGTCGCTCGGCAACGCATTGCGCACTCGATTCGTGGCATCGCGCCAGCGGCTGACGAAGGCGGGCACGCGCATCGCGGCCTTCGATTTGCGCAGGCGCGCGGAAATCCTGCGGCGCAGGATCGACCAGCAGCGCCAAGGCCTGCAGGCCGCGCTCGAGCGGTTCGTGACCCGCAAGCAGCGCCGCTTCGCCGCCGCACACGTGCGATTCGCGCGAATGGATTTGCGCGCGCGCGTCGGCAGGCTGCGCCACGCGCTCGACGAGCGCTCCAGCAGCCTGCGCATCGGAATCGATCGCGCGCTCATCGCCAAGCGCCGCCGCTACGAAGCCGTCGAAGTGCAGCTCCACGAGCGCAATCCCGAAAATCTCTTGCAGCGCGGCTACGCCATCGCCTACGACGCCGCGGGGAAAGTCCTGCATTCGGCCGATCAGGTCGCAGTCGGCGAGGATATTTCGGTGCGCCTCGCGCGCGGCCAGCTCGACGCCACCGTCCGCCGCAAGAAGTCTTTGTAGCGGTTTGTCCTGCTTGCCCTGAGTGCCGTGGCGAAGGGAGCGCAGTCGAAGGGCCGCCTTGATGTTAGGCGGGCGCCTTTGGTTTCCCCGCGCGGGCAAGCCATCCCCGCCGTAGGACTTCGCCTTAGACTTAAATGTCGCGCCGCCCTGCCCTGCCTGCCCTGAGTGCTCTGGCGAAGGGAGCGAAGTCGAAGGGGGCCTTAAGCGCGGCATCTTCTCTTGCCAGGTGTCCCGGTGGAAGCGTGGGCCTTCAGAGTCCGTGTGACAGCCTGCGAATGTTTGCACGGGTGGTTGCTTCAGCCCGCGAGGGCAAACCGGTGGAAGCGTGGGCCTTCAGGCCCTCGAAAAAGCGGGCCAAGACACAGGGCCTCAGCCCCGAGGGTCTCCGCGCTGTCCTGCCTGCCCTGGCACACGAAGGGAGCGAAGCCGAAGGGCCGCCCCGCCGTTCAGGCAGGCGCTTCCGAGCTAGCGCCGACGCTCGACGCCGAAGCTTTTCAGGCGGGCTCGTCGTTGTTTTTCGTAGCGGCGACCTTCAGGTCGGCGGTTTTGGCCTTAAGGTTCGGGCCACTAACCACTCGCGACGGGCCACTGCCTTCTCGGAGTCGTTGGCGACGGGCGGGGTTGCGGTTGCCTTCAGGTCGGCGGGTTTTTGCCGCGCGCTTCTGGGACATCGGTCCTAGGGGCGCTGCTCTGCCGCGCCCGGCCTGCACTCTTTGTTTTTGTAGCGGCCGCCTTGATGTTAGGCGGGCGCCTTTGGTTTCCGCGGGGGCAAGGCATCCCCGCCGCAACACCTCGCCTTAGACTTAAATGTAGCGCCGCGGCCTTAAGCGCGGCATCTTGGATCCAAGGTCTCCCCCGCCTGTTTCTCTAAAAGCGCCCGCTGTCTTCAGCAACTTAGGTTACTATTGCCTCAACATTCAGAACGCGGCATTGCGAGAAGGAATCAGAAATGCGAAGACTAACGCTCGCGGCAGCGGTCTCATTACTTCTTAGCTTCTCGGCCCAAGGGCAGGCCTGTACGAAGGCCGTCTCGTTCGCCTTGGCAGACGCGAGTGGCGTTCACCCTTTTATGGGCACCGGCGACTGGATAGGAAAATGGATTCATAAAAACGCAAAGAAGCACCCCGGCATCTGTTTCTCGCAAAGCCCTATCGAGGGTCGCTCGAACTACCTGGTGGTTCTGTCCCAGTCCGCGGGGTATCTCACGGGCTTCGACCCGGTCGTAAAGACGGATACCACTACCAGCACCGCTCCAGTCTCGGGCACCGGAACGGTCACGGACAACTACGGCGGAATGTGGAACTACACGTACAACGGAACAGCCACAACCACCACGACGACAACCACCAATGAAAATGTGCCCTACACCATCACGTCGAACACGATCTACGCCTATGCCTACGGGGCGGGAGGCGCCATCATCTCCCGGCGCTACCATGTCTTCAGCAGCAGGTCAGGCGGCGATGCGTCGAGCACCGCTGGCTACAACCTAGGAAGCGCACTGACGGCCATCAACGCGAGGGGTCGACTGCTTAGCTCAGTCGTGAAAGATATCGACGAGCAGCCTGCGCAGCAGATCGCAGGCCACGAATTTACGGAAGGCACCCCGCCGGTCGTGCCGCCCGACAGCGCGCAAACGCCGCCGACGCCCCCGACACCGCCCGTCACGCCCGCCTGTAAACCGTATTCCAATGCGGGGGAGAAGGAATGGATCACCGACAATGCCGACGGGAAAATCCTGATTCTGTCCGACGGCTCAATGTGGGAAATCATGGGCGTCGACACGGTCGATTCTTCCCTGTGGCTACCGGTCGACGACGTGATTGTTATGCGTGCTGACAACCCAGTCGCCTGCTTTACCTACACGATTATTGATGCCAGCGAGCAGGCTGAAAAAGTTCAAGCGAAATATCTTGGCCAAAAGTAGGCGGGAGCAATCCGCCTTCGTGCCCTGGGTTCACGCGAGGGAAGTCCGCCACGAAATCGCGAACCGCGATCGTAGGTACAACCTATGATTAGGCCGATTTCGATTCCAAATCCTTCCTCTTGAACAGCTCCGATGATAACCTGTAAGAGTTTGGGCTATTTTCATGACTGAGGAATGCGCCTACTGCGGCGGCGAAAGCAATCTGACGCGCGATCACATTCCGCCTAAAAGCATCTTTAGCAAGCCACTCCCGAGTGACCTCATTACCGTGTCGTGCTGTCTACCGTGTAACCGCGAATGGTCTAAGCACGACGAATACTTTCAGCTCATGATGAAGATGGGTGTCGATCCGGATCACTTTCCGCTTGCCAGTGCCGCTTCTGTAAGAACCATCGGGAATTTGGCAAGGCCGGAGAGCATTCGATACGCGAGATACCTTTGGGAGAGCTTCCGGCAAGAGGATCGTTGCGTCGAGGTCGATAGCAAGCGAATCGGATTCGTCCTTCATCGCATTGTAAGGGGTCTTTACTACCATCACGCGAGATGCCAACTGCCACCTCCCATCTCGTTCCGTTTCTGGCGTCTGGCCAGCCCACTGAGTCAAGAACCTGGCATCGACTTCGACATCACCCCGGTGGCAGAAAGCCTGATCACCGTGGGACACGGCGAATTCCGATACTTGCTGGTCGGCCCAACCGCCGCGGCGAAGTTCGCAACCTTCTCGATTCTGGAGTTCTATCGGCTTCGCCGATTTTTTGCGTAACCGACACGGCCGCCTTTGATCGAATGGACCTCGGCAGCAACCGTTCCTGAACCGGCGGGTGGCGCATCCTCCGAGGAACCGAGACCAATTCACACCGAGTTCATCCGAGCCGCGAGAGAGATTCAAGGGTGCCAGCGCGTGGCCGTGCCCCGAACCGGGAACGCCGGATTATCGGTAAACTTCGCGCCTGTGGCCGATGTGAAGCACGGTCAGAGACGGCGCGGTATCGTCAATCTCGTAAATCACGCGGTAATCGCCGATCCGGATTCGCCATCCGTCTCGTCCCGTAAGTTTGCGGCAATTCGCGGGCCTCGGATTCTCGCGAAGGCCCATAATCGCCTGTGTGATTTTTTGGCGTTGTTGTGAAGCGAGTGCGGCGAGCTCGCGCTGCGCGCGTGGAAGGATAAAAAGCGAATAGCTCACTTGCGGGAGCGTTCGATATCCTGGAGAGCTCGTTCAAAAGGGATCGGAATTTCGCCGGATTTCTTGGCGGCATCGTAGGCCCGGATCGAATCAAGCTCTTCGAGATCCTCGATCAGACGTTCATATTCCCTCGAGGCCAATACGATGCTGACTCTATCACCCTTTTTTGTGACGCGGAGTTTCGTCTTTGGCATATGCTCTCTCGCCCAGTTTACTGCTGCGGGTCTGACTGAGGCAATAGAAGGGCGGGACATCGGCGCCGCCCTTCGCAATAGAGGCGGGCGCGTGGCGCATCCCCCGAGGAACTGCGACCAATTCACACCCGAGCTCATTCGAGCCGCGAGAGAGATTCAAGGGTGCTGCATCCCTTGACGCTTTCGTGAAGAGTGCGCGAGGTGACTCTCAAATCTGAACTCTGAACTCTCAACTCTCAACTCTCAACTTAGTCCTCCACATCCTCGTGCGTGAGCTCCGATACAAACTTCACCACATCTCCCTCGCGAAGCTTCCGGCAGACGCGGCTGATCGACTCCTGCTCGCGCCCGTCGAGAACACGCATCAGCGCCTTCACCATTTTCGCGTGCCGCGGCAGGACGCTCCCGATGAACTTCTTCCCCGCCTTGGTCAGACCCACCACGCTGACCTTCGGACCCTCCTGATCCACGCCCCGTCTTACTTTCGGAAGGCGGCTTTCTTTTACCGCCGCTGCCGGAATCCTCACGATCATCTGCCGCACCAATCCGCGCTCCGCCAGACCCGCGATGATAAAGTCCAGATTCTGGCGTGAGCACCATCGCCTCTTGGCGGCGTCCGGCACAGTCACCGCTCCCTCGCTATAGAGCATCTCCAGCAGGCGAAAACCCGGCATTGTGAGGTCGAACGCTTCCAGCGGCGCGCGCAGTTCGCTTTTCAGCCAGTCGGCGGTATCCATCAGGTCCAGGTACGCGCGAAAGGCTCGCTGCGTCTTCTCTTTTTGCGCCGGTCTGGGCTTCATCGTGCCAAAACCTGCCAAAACTGGTTTTTTTCGACCATTTAAGGCCCAGTTAACCCGCTTACGGGAGCAAAGTCCTTGCCGTTGTTATAGCAGAATATAAAGCGAAACATCGGGAGAAAAACTGGCGGCCATCCGCCGACGTCAGGAAAGCGGCGAGCTAATCCTCGTCAGTGCTGCCGGCAACCTTGAGGACGGCGAGGAATGCTTCCTGCGGGATATCGACGCGGCCGACCCGCTTCATGCGCTTCTTCCCTTCCTTTTGTTTTTCGAGGAGCTTGCGCTTGCGCGTGATGTCACCGCCGTAGCACTTCGCGAGGACGTTCTTGCGGATTGCGCTGATCGTCTCGCGGGCGATCACGCGGCTGCCGATCGCGGCCTGGATGGCCACCTCGAACATCTGCCGCGGAATGAGCTTCCGCAGCCGGCTGACGAGATCGCGGCCGCGCTCGTAGGATTGATCGCGATGGCAGATGATGGTGAGCGCGTCGACCGGCTCGCCTCCGATCAGCACGTCGAGTTTCACAAGGTCGGATTCGCGATATCCCGAAAGGTGATAGTCGAGCGATGCGTAGCCGCGCGAGACGCTCTTCAGCCGGTCGTAGAAATCGAGAACGATTTCGTTCAGCGGTAATTCGTACGTCAGCATGATGCGCGTCGGCGAGAGGTATTCGAATTTCTTTTGCACGCCGCGCTTTTCCTCGCAGAGATGCAGCACGCCGCCCACCGATTCCTCGGACGTGATGATCATTGCCATCAGGATCGGCTCTTCGATTTTCTGGATCGAGGTTGGCGGCGGGAATTTCGTGGGATTGTCGACTTCCATCACCTCGCCGCTGGTCGTCGTGATGCGGTATTGCACGCTCGGCGCCGTCGTGATCAGGTCGATGTTGAATTCGCGCTCGAGGCGCTCCTGCACGATTTCCATGTGCAGAAGGCCCAGAAAGCCGCAGCGAAAGCCGAATCCCAGCGCGACGGAATTCTCCGGCTCGTAGAAGAATGCAGCATCGTTGAGCTGCAGCTTGCCGAGCGCGTCGCGCAACAATTCGTAATCCGTCGCATTCACGGGAAACAGGCCCGCGAACACCATCGGCTTGATGGCCTCAAATCCGGGCAGCGCCGGCGCGGGCCGATCGGCCTCGATCACGGTGTCGCCCATGCGGGCATCGGCCACGCGCTTGATATTCGCGACGATGAACCCCACGTCGCCGGCGGCGAGTTCGCCGAGCACGACGGGCTTGGGCGTGAGCGCGCCCAGCGTTTCCACTTCATAGACCTCGTCGCTCGCGCACAGGCGAATCTTCATCCGCGGCGCGATGCGGCCCTCCATCACGCGCACGAGGACTACCGCGCCGCGGTAGATATCGAACCAGGAGTCGAAAATCAGTGCCTGCAGCGGCGCATCCGCCGAGCCCTTCGGCGGCGGCACGTGCTTGACGATCGCCTCGAGGACTTCATCGACTCCGAGGCCGCTTTTCGCACTGATGAGAAGCGCCTCGTCCGCCGGGATCGCAAGAACGTTTTCGATTTGCTCCTTCACGAACCCGGGCTGGGCGGCGGGCAGATCGATCTTGTTGATGACGGGAATAATCGCGAGGTTGTGGCGCGAAGCGAGAAATGCGTTCGCAACGGTCTGCGCTTCGACGCCCTGGCTCGCATCGACCACCAGCAGAGCGCCCTCGCACGCGGAAAGCGCGCGCGAAACTTCGTAGGAAAAGTCGACGTGCCCCGGCGTATCGATCAGATTGAGCTGATACTCGTTGCCGTCGCGCGCCGTGTAGTGCAGGCGGATGCTTTTCGCTTTGATGGTGATGCCGCGTTCGCGCTCGAGGTCCATCGAGTCGAGCACCTGCGCTTGCATCTCGCGCTGGCTGAGAGCGCCCGTGAGTTCGAGCAGGCGGTCGGCCAGCGTGGATTTGCCGTGGTCGATGTGCGCGATGATGCAGAAATTCCGGATGAACCGGGGGTCCATGGTGTCTCTTGGGAATCGCGTGCGGCGAACGCGGTGCGCGCTCGGCTGCGCCCGCCGCGTCCTTCAGACTATCGAGTGTGCCACAGTTTGCAGCGCGCGGCCAGCGCCCGGGCGCGAGCTCGCTCGCGCCGCCGCGCGGCGAAGGCTAGAACTGCCGCTCGATGCTGCCGATTGCGACGCGCGCCGTATCCGAATCGAAGAGGAGCGCAGTATTGTCGTCGATCAGGTAATAGACGACATTGTAGGTGATGTCGGGATTTTCGCCTTCGAGCACGGCTGTTCCGCGGCCGTTGGTGGCAGGCGCCGTGATCGAGCTGCTGGTGATGTTGACGGAATCGGCTTTGTACGTCGC
>JBAPOM010000109.1:0-3669 GCA_049279635.1 Candidatus Acidiferrales bacterium | reverse complement strand
GTTCAGGTTATGATCGGAGAGGCCACCTCGGTATCCGAACTAAAGGCCTTCCTCAGGGACAAGGAACGGGAATTGGCGCAGTGACGTAACAACATCCTAGAAGGAGCGGCGCAAGAACAAAAAACCGCCCCGCCGGGCGGCGGGGCGTTTTTGCGTTGGGACGCGGCCTGCGCCGCGGACCTTCGGAAGCTCGTGCGCAAAGCTAGATATCGTAATACAGCTCGAATTCGTACGGGTGCGGGCGCATCCGGACGGGATCGACTTCCTTCTTCATCTTGTAGTCGATCCACAGATCGATGAAGTCCTTGGTGAAGACGCCGCCCTTGGTCAAGAAGGCGTGATCCTTTTCGAGGGCTTTCAACGACGCGTCGAGCGAGCCGGGCACGGAGGGAACGTGCGCCAACTCCTCCGCGGAGAGGTCGAAGATGTCCTTGTCGAGCGGGCCGCCCGGATCGATTTTGTTCTCGATTCCGTCGAGGCCGGCCATGAGCATCGCCGAATACGCCAGATACGGATTGCACGACGCATCGGGCGGCCGAAACTCGAGGCGTTTCGCCTTTGGGTTGGTCGAATACATCGGGATGCGGACGGCCGCCGAGCGATTCCGCCGCGAGTACGCGAGGTTCACCGGCGCCTCGTAGCCTGGCACGAGACGCTTGTAGGAGTTGGTGGTTGGCGCGGCAAACGCCACGATCGCCGGCGCATGCTTCAGGAGCCCGCCGGTGTACCACAGCGCGAGCTGGCTGAGTCCGGCGTACATGTCGCCCGCGAAGAGCGGCTTTCCCTTGCCCCAAAGCGACTGGTGCGTGTGCATGCCCGAGCCGTTGTCCGAAAAAATCGGCTTCGGCATGAACGTCACCGTCTTGCCGTATTGATACGCCACGTTGCGGACCACGTATTTGTACTTGCACATGTTGTCCGCCGCTTTGATCAGCGTGTCGAACTTGAAGTCGATCTCGGCCTGCCCGGCGGTGGCGACTTCGTGGTGATGGCACTCGATGTTGATCCCGACTTCTTGCAGCTTCAGCACCATGTCCGTACGCATGTCCTGGAAATGGTCCATCGGCGGAACGGGGAAGTAGCCTTCCTTGTAACGCGTGCGGTAGCCGAGGTTGTGCTCGGCGCGGCCCGTGTTCCAGCGGCCTTCGTCCGAGTCGATGAAGTAGAAACCGTGCTGCGGCTTCGAATCGAAGCGCACGCTATCGAAAATGAAGAATTCCGCCTCGGCGCCGAAAAACGCCTGGTCGGCGACGCCACTCTTCTGCAAGAAATCCTCGGCGCGATGCGCGAGATTGCGGACGTCGCGCTCGTAGGGCTTGCGCGAGAGCGGATCCTGCGCGTCGCAGATCATGATCAGCGTGGGCGTATCGCGAAAAGGATCCATGAAAGCCGTGTTGGGGTCGGGGATCAACAGCATGTCGGATTCGTGAATCTGGGCCCATCCGCGGATCGAGCTGGCGTCCATGCCAAACCCGTCCTGGAACGATTCCGCCGTAAGCTCCTGAATCGGGTAGCTGACGTGCTGCCACACGCCGGGCACGTCGATAAAACGTAGATCGAGGATCTTGGCGTTGTGCTTCGAGGCATATTCAAGAACGCTTTTTGGGTCCATCCGTTCGTCCTCCCCGCCGCAGTGGGTTGCGGTCAGCTTTCGTGATAGTAAGGCGCGGCGACGTTACCCCAGGCATTCGGCTCGCGTCAAGCACGACGTAAACCCGGCCGAACGGATATTTTCATCGCTTCGATAGCTTTTCCTGATGGGTTCGAGCAGGATTTTCTTGGATTTCCTTATGAATTCTTTACGCGCTCGGCACGGGCGTAAGATGGGGTGGTCCTAAGATTTAAATTTGCGCCGTTTGCACCCGCAGCGGCGGGTAGCGCCGCTTGTAGGATTTGACCGCGTATGTGGACACTGGTTGGTCATATCATGCAAAACCTTTGCACGTTTGACCGCCTGCCAGCCTGTAGATCCTTTCGTTCCAGCGAGGCGAGATTGGCCTTAATCGTGCATTGGTTCGTAAGGCGAATGGGTGTGGCTTCCCGGTCCGCGATTGAAGCGCGCTCGCGTCTGGAGTTTCGAAAAATGCGAAAATCCTTGTGGATCACTCCCTTAGTATTACTGTTTGCAGCCATCGGCGCGTCGAGCGCCCAGGCGGATACGGTTTACACATATACCGGCAATGCCTATAACGCTTGCGATGGTAGCCCGTACTCCAGTCCATCCATCTCGCTCCCCACCCCCGGGACATGTGGGCCATATGCATTGTCGATCACGTTTGACGTGGCCGCCCCACTGGATGATTTGACATCTCTGACGAACATAGACGCCCTCGTTACAACGTTTACTATCACCGACGGGGCGGGTTTTACGATCAATCAATCCAACTGGACCGAATATTATTTTTCAGTAGCCACGGATGCGACCGGGGATATAACGGAATGGCTGATCGACGGACAGGCGCCAATCCCAAACACCCCTCTCATCTATGCAGCTGGGTCTTCAAGTGCCGAATTCGCGTGTGCTCTTCCCATACCAAGTGACACGGAATGCTACGATGAAGCGTTGATCCTCGCCGGTAGTCGTCTCACCAACGATTATGCCGAATCGTACGCTTCCGGAACCTGGGCGCCGCCGGTCACGACCACCCCGGAACCACCCAGCTACCTGCTGCTCGGCATGGGACTACTGGGCCTCTTGGCGTTGGCGGGGCGAACCAAACGCCTCACACCCTCGGCCTCATTCTGATTGGAGCGGCGTTCGTAGTTTCGATGATGCGAGCTCAACAGGAGATCTACCGGGCCAGTACTTTACTTGTCTGGTTCCCGGGATAATCGGAAACTGACCCACCACCGATTTCCCGGGCACTCCATCCTCGGTTTGTGAGGGCGGGGTCTTTCGATTTTCGAGATTCACATCGAGCGCACGGGCATCTCCACCACATCATCCACGCGCATCACTTCCTTGACGACGAATCCCTCGGCGTATTTCACGCCGATCATCCGGCCGAAGTGCCGCGCAAGCAGGTCCATTCGCCCTTCGAGTTGGTCGAGAGGCAGGGAAACCTTCGTCTTCTCTTTTTTCGTGGGCTGAAATTGCGATTTGTAGGCGAGGATCGCGCGACGGCGCCCTTCGAACTGCTTGGTGATATCGACGGCAAACGTCGGACGGACGTCCGCATACGACGCGGCGTAAATGATCTTGAACGGCCGCCACGCCTCGCCGGCCAGCGGATAGTTTTTCAGCCCCGCGACGAAGCACGCCTCATAGCCGAGAGTGGCGGCGGTGTAGTGATCCGGATGCCTCCCCTGCCAGTAGGGCAGAATCACGGTGCGCGGCTCGAATTCGCGAATCACCTCGGCGATGGCGGCCTTGTATTCGTCGCAGACACGCAGATGCGCATCCGGCAGGCCGAGATTGCGCCGCACCTTCGCGCCGAGGAGTTTCCCGGCGCGCGCCGATTCTTTCAAGCGCGTCTCGGGCGTGCCGCGCGTGCCGGTCTCTCCGCGAGTGAGGTCGAGGATGCCGGTCGCATAGCCCTCCCGAGCCATCTTGAGCATCGTGCCGCCGCAGGTGAGTTCGACGTCATCCGGATGCGGAGCGATTGCGAGCAGATCGAGTTTCATTCGTCCTCCAAGATCGCCAAGTGGCAAAAGCGCGCCAAAAATGGC